>DATKSO010000080.1:0-6074 GCA_035531635.1 Acidimicrobiales bacterium
GACGCTGGCAGGATCGAGAGAACGCCTTCCCGAGCAACCTCATGATGGTCGCGGTGGGAGCTGGAATCCTCTGGCTCGGTTGGAACGGGTTCAACGGTGGAGACCCCTTCTACGCTGGCGCGGACGCGGCGTCCGCCGTGCTCAACACCAACGTCGCCACGGCTGCCGCGCTGCTCACCTGGCTCTTCTGGGACATGTTCCTCTCCAAGCAGAAGAAGCCCACGTTCCTCGGCGCGATCAACGGCATGATCTGTGGTCTCGTCGCCATCACCCCCAGCGCTGGATGGGTGAACGGTACGGGCGCACTGATCGTCGGCATCGTTGCTTCGTCCGTGGTCTGGGTGGCGTGGAACTACCTGTCGAAGTGCCGTCCCTTCTCCAAGGTCGACGACGCCCTCGGCGTGGTGTACACGCACGGCTTCGCCGGTCTGACCGGCGGACTGTTGGTCGGCATCCTGGCCGACCCCAACATGGTCCAGTACGGGATCAAGGGCAAGAACTACAAGGGACCGGGCAACTTCCACGTGGCCGGTTGGTTCTTCGGCCACTCGTTCCACCAACTCTGGGAACAGTTCCTCGCGGCGCTGTGGATCATCGGGTACACCGCGGCGGGTACTGCCGTTGTCTTCTACGTCGTTAAGTTGGTCCTCGGAGGACTACGAGAGTCTGAGGAGACACTGCGTGAAGGTGACATCGCGATTCACGAAGAAGAAGCCTTCCCCGAGCCCACCTTCGGTGAGCCCGTCGGATCGCCCAGCCACTCACACACTGACAACGTCTAAGGAGAGATCATGAAGCTAGTTACCGCAGTCATCAAACCCTTCAAACTCGACGAGGTCAAGGTCGCTGTCAAGGACGTGGGCATCACCGGCATGACCGTGACCCAAGCGCGAGGCTTCGGTCATACCGGCGGTCACATCGAGATCTACCGGGGCAAGGAGTACGAGTTCGACTTCATCGACAAGATCCGTGTCGAGATCACGTGCACGGACGAACTCGTGGACGAACTCATCGAGGCCATCGTCGCCGCGGCGCGCACCGACACCGTCGGTGACGGGATGGCCTGGGTGACGGACGTGGAACACGTGGTGCGTATTCGCACCAACGAACGAGGACCCGAGGCCCTCTAGCTAGCTCAACCGGCCTGGCGTGCGACTGCCTCGGCCGCCCTCGTGGCGGTCTCGGGGTCGCCGAGGTAGTTCGCCGCCAGGACGTTGAGCTCTCGGTCCAACGTGAGGCGATAGGGAATGCCGGTCGGGACTTCCAGGTCGGTGATCTCGTTCTCACTGATGTTCTGTAACACCATGCGAAGGGCGCGAATGGAGTTGCCGTGGGCGACGACGAGCACGGCCCCGCCGCGCACGCCCTCGGACTTCAGATCCTCGGCGATCACGTCGCGAAAGTACGGCGTGACGCGCGCGACGACGTCCTTCAGGCACTCGCTGCGCGGGATCGAGTCGACCGCGACGTCGCGGTAGCGCGGGTCGTTCGCGCTGTTGCGCGGATCGACGAGGGGTAGCGGCGGCGGCGCGACGTCGAAAGAACGGCGCCAGACCTTCACCTGGTCGACGCCGAACTCGTCGGCCGTCTGCTTCTTGTTCTTGCCCGTGAGGTCGCCGTAGTGGCGCTCGTTCAGGCGCCAGCTCCGTCGTACCCCGAGCCAGGAGCGATCGGCCGCGTGCAAGGCGATGTCGGCGGTTCGAATCGCCCTCGTGAGGACGGACGTGTGAAGGACCCGCAGGTCGAGATCGGGCGCGTTGGCGAGAAGGAGTCCGGCGGCGCGGGCCTCGACTTCGCCCTCGGGGGAGAGGTCCACGTCCTGCCAACCCGTGAAAAGGTTGAGATCGTTCCAGGTCGAGCGTCCGTGGCGCAGGAGAATGAGATGAAGCACGTCACGAGCGTAGCGTTGACGAGGAAAACCGCTCTGGTCACCCCAGTAAGAAGCCGTTAAAACTCCAGGAATTACAGAGTTGTAACACATCGTATAATTTTTCTTGACAAGGAGGGACTCAACTCTGTAGGATGGTTGGAGTGGATTCTGGCTTCTCGGACCGTCCGGCTAGCCAGAGAGTGAACTAAGGAGTTTTCATGGCAAAGGCAGTCGGTATCGACCTCGGTACCACGAACTCGGTGGTGAGCGCGTTGGAAGCGGGCGAGCCCGTCGTCATCCCCAACGCCGAAGGCAGCCGCACCACCCCCTCGGTGGTTGGATTCTCCAAGACCGGCGAGGTCTTGGTCGGCGAAGTCGCGAAGCGTCAAGCCATCACCAATCCCGATCGCACCATTCGATCGGTCAAGCGACACATGGGTGAGAACTGGAGCGTCGACATCGACGGCACCAAGTACACGGCCCAGGAGATCTCCGCGCGCATCTTGCAGAAGCTGAAGCGCGACGCCGAGGCCTACCTCGGTGACACCGTGACCCAAGCCGTCATCACCGTGCCGGCCTACTTCAACGACGCGCAGCGCACCGCCACCAAAGAGGCGGGACAGATCGCGGGCCTCGAAGTGTTGCGCATCGTCAACGAGCCCACCGCGGCCGCGTTGGCCTACGGACTCGACAAGGGCCCCCAAGAGCAGACCGTTCTGGTCTTCGACCTCGGTGGTGGCACGTTCGACGTGTCCGTCCTCGAGATCGCCGACGGCGTCTTCGAGGTGAAGTCCACCCACGGTGACACCCACCTCGGCGGTGACGACTGGGACGACGCCGTCATGGCGTGGCTGGTGAAGACCTTCAAGGACACTGAGGGCGTGGACCTCTCCGCCGACAAGATGGCCGTGCAACGTCTAAAGGAAGCGGCCGAGAAGGCCAAGATCGAACTCTCCGCGGTGCAGGAAACGCAGGTCAACTTGCCCTTCATCACGGCGACGGCCGACGGCCCGAAGCACCTGGACCTCAAACTCACGAGGGCCAAGTTCAACGAGTTGACGGCCGATCTCGTCGAGCGCTGTCGTAAGCCGTTCGACCAGGCGATCAAGGACGCCGGTCTCACGCTCGACAAGATCGACCACGTGATCATGGTCGGTGGATCGACGCGTATCCCCGCCGTGCAAGAGCTCGTCACGAAGGTGACGGGCAAAGAGCCCAACAAGAGCGTGAACCCTGATGAGGTCGTCGCCATCGGCGCGGCCGTGCAGGCGGGCGTGTTGAAGGGCGACGTGAAAGACATCTTGCTGCTCGACGTGACGCCGTTGTCGCTCGGCATCGAGACCAAGGGTGGCGTGATGACCAAGATCATCGAGCGCAACACGACCATCCCGACGAAGAAGTCTCAGACCTTCACGACCGCGGACGACAACCAGCCCTCGGTTGAGGTCCACGTCCTCCAAGGAGAGCGTGAGATGGCGTCGTACAACCAGACGCTCGGCAAGTTCCAGTTGGTGGGGATTCCCCCAGCGCCACGTGGCGTGCCCCAGATTGAGGTCACCTTCGACATCGACGCGAACGGTATCGTGCACGTCTCGGCGAAAGACCAGGCGACGGGCGCGACGCAGTCGATGACCATCACCGGTGGCTCGTCACTGTCGAAGGACGAGATCGACCGCATGGTGCGCGACGCCGAAGCGCACGCCGAGGACGACCGCACGCGACGTGCCGAAGCCGAGGTCCGCAACAACGCCGACGGTCTGGTGTACTCGACCGAGAAGCTGCTGAAGGATCAGGCCGAGTCGTTCCAGGGCAGCGAACGTGAGGACGTCGAAGGCGCACTCGCCTCGTTGAAGGAGTCCTTGAACGGCACCGACCTCGACGCGATCAAGGCCGCGACGGAGAAACTCCTCACCGCGAGCCAGGGCTTCAGCCAGCGTCTCTACGAAGAGGCCGCGAAGTCCAATCAGAGCGAGCCCGCGGCCCCCGCCGGTGACGACGACGACATCGTCGACGCCGAGATCGTGGACGAGCCGTGAGCGACGAGGTAGAAGGCAACGAATCGGTGGCGTCGTCGCTCGACGACGCCACCGAGGCGTTCGACTCGAGAAGTGAGGCCGAACGTCAGCGCGACGAGTACCTCGACGCCCTTCAACGCCTGCAGGCCGACTTCGAGAACTATCGCAAGCGCGTCGCGCGTTCCTCAGAGGACGCGGCGACGCGTTCCGCGGGCGACCTCGTGTCGAAGGTGCTGCCAGTCCTCGACGCCTTCGACTACGCGCTCGCGCACTTCGGCAACGCCGAGAGTGCCGAGGCCGTCGCGCTCGGTCAAGCCCGCGGCCTCTTGCTCGACACGCTCATCCGAGAGGGACTCGAACGCATCGACAACGTCGGCGCGCCCTTCGATCCCCAGATCGAAGACGCGGTCGCGCACGTCGAAGGTGACGAGGAGAGCGACGGGCCTATGGTCGAGGAAGTGCTTCGCGCGGGCTATCGCTGGAAGGGCGTCGTGTTGCGCCCGGCCATGGTGAAAGTCAAGGGATAGTGGGGGTATGGCCGAACGTGAGTGGTTCGAGAAGGACTACTACCAGGTCTTAGGTCTCACGTCGAGTGCGACCGATAAAGAGATCACCCGCGCGTACCGAAAGCTCGCCAAGCAGTTCCACCCCGACACGAATCCCGGATCGGAGGAGCGCTTCAAGGAGATCTCGGGTGCGTACGACGTGCTCGGTGACGAGGTCAAGCGCAAGGAGTACGACGAGGTTCGACGCCTGGGTCCCGCGGCGAGTGGGCTCGGCGGACCGGGCGCCGGCGGCTTCAACTTCCAGACCGGGGACTTTTCGGACCTCGGTGATATTTTCGGCGGTCTCTTCGGCGCCTCGCGGCGCCAACGCGCCCAGCGCGGCGCCGACCTCGAAACCGCACTGCACCTCGGCTTTCGCGACGCGGTGAAGGGCGTGACCACGACGGTGTCGTTGCCGAGTAACGAGGCCTGTCACACGTGCAAGGGCACCGGCGGCGCGCCGGGCAGCGAGTTCGTCACGTGCGAGCGCTGTCACGGTCGCGGCGTTATCAACGACGATCAAGGGCCCTTCGCGATGTCGAGTGTCTGTCCCGTCTGTCAGGGTCGCGGCGGGCGGTTCGCGGTGCCGTGTCCGACGTGCCACGGCACCGGTCGCGAACCCTCGGCCCGTCGCGTCAACGTCCGGATTCCTCCGGGCGTCGTCGACGCGCAACGAATTCGTCTGAAGGGAAAGGGGAACCCGGGTGCGCACGGCGGCCCTCCCGGTGACCTCTTCGTCGACGTGCACGTCACGCCGGACCCTCGCTTCGAGCGTCGAGGGCGCAACGTCACGACGACCGTGAAGGTTCCCCTCACCCAGGTGATGCTTGGCACCACCGTCGACGTACTGACGCTGGACGAACCCGTCACGCTCAAGATCGCCGTCGGCACCCAACCGGGCACCACCATGCGGGTGAAGGGGCGCGGGGTCCCGGCCCACGGCAAGAACGCGGCGGGTGACCTCCTCGTAACGGTCAGTGTCGCCGTTCCCAAGAAGTTGACGAAACGACAGCGCGGCCTCGTCGAACAGCTGGCCAGCGCCCTCAATGAGGAGGTGAGCAGTGAGTGAACAGCCAGAGGTCCACGCGGTGTACGTCATCTCGGTCTTCGCCCAGTTGGCGGGCGTGCACCCCCAGACGCTGCGCAACTACGAACGCGGCGGACTCTTGAACCCCGAGCGCACGAGGGGCGGCTCTCGTCGGTTCTCCGACGCGGACCTCGCGGCGCTGCGACGAATCCAAGAGCTCACGAACGAGGGCGTCAACTTAGTGGGCGTGAAGCGCGTCATGGCGCTCGAGCTCGAACTCGCGCAAGCGAAGGAGGCGTTGAACTCGCTCTCGAACGAGGCGCGCGACAGCGTCGAACAGACGCACCGTCACTACCGTCGTGACCTCGTCCCGGTGCAGAACTCGCTCGCGCTGATCATCGACAAGGTCCGTCGACCCCGAGGCGAACACTGATGGCCCTCGACCCGGCACGCTGGACGCTGAAGACGCGCGAGGCCTTCCAGGCCGCGACGACCCAGGCCGCCGCCGCTGGCAACCCCTACGTCACGCCGGCGCACTTGTTGTTGGCGCTCCTCAATCAAGCCGACGGCATCGCGCGGCCGCTTCTCGTGGCGGCCGGTCTCGATCCCGTCGCCGT
>DATKSO010000081.1:0-2070 GCA_035531635.1 Acidimicrobiales bacterium
CGTGGATGTTCAGGGAATTCTTATGATGAGTTGTCACACTGGCCCGGTGAGCATCGAGATTCTGTCCGTCGAGGATGACGACAACCTCGCGTACGTGATCTCAACGGCACTTCAGCTCGGAGGGTCCAGGGTCACGCGCGCCAGAGATGGTCACGAAGGTCTTCGACTGGCCCTGAAAGAGGACCCGCCGGACCTGATAATCCTCGACGTGATGCTCCCCGACCTCAGCGGCTTTGAAGTATGCCAGCGCCTACGCGAGGCTGGCGTCAACATCCCCGTGATCTTTCTCACCGCGGCCGACTCGGTGGGCGACAAGGTGAGGGGCTTGACAATGGGCGCCGACGACTACCTGACCAAGCCGTTCAGCGTCGAGGAACTCGCGGCCCGAGTACGGTCGTTGCTTCGACGCATCGGCAAGGCGCCCGAATCTCAGGTGACTTCGTGCGGTGACATCGTCATCGACGACGACGCCCACACCGTAATGAAAAGTGACACGCTCGTGGAACTGTCACCGACCGAGTACCGACTTCTGCTGTTCCTGGTGAAGAACGCCGGGAAGGTGCTGACGCGCTGGCAGATTCTCGACCACGTCTGGGACTACAGCTTCGAAGGCGAGCCGACGATCGTCGAATCGTACGTCTCGCAGCTGCGAAAGAAGATTGACACGTCGCCGCCGACCGTCATACGAACAATTCGAAGTATCGGCTATCGAATAGAACGGCCGTGACCCCAACGTGAGCCTTCGTCTTCGCCTCACGATGGCGGCGTCTCTCCTCCTCGCGGTCCTTATGCTTCTCGGCATCTTGCTGGTCGGTTCCGTCGGGCGATCCGAACTGGGACAGGTCGACCGGCAGCTGACCGATTCGCTGCCCGTCGCGCGCACGCTCGACCAATCGACTTCCCCGACGTTCCCCCCGTTGGTCACGTCGCCGAAATCGTTCACGACCAATCGATTCAGCGCCTTCTACATCGCCGCCATCACCAACGGCAAACGTACCGTCATCTCCACGCCGCTCGGCGCGAAAGGTACTTCACCTCAACGGCCACCCACCGCCACCTCAACGGGCCACCCGATCAAGATCTCGACGGTGAGTTCTGTCGCTGGTTCCCTTCAGTGGCGCGCGGTCCTCTTGGCGGTGCCTCACTCGAAGACCGAGGTGCTCGTGGCAGTCTCTCTGTCACAGATTGACGCGACGATGAGCTTCCTTCGTCTCGCCACCCTCTTAGCCGGGCTCATCGTCCTCGCGGTCGTCGTCGCCACTGGCTTTTGGATCGCACGACTCGGACTACGACCAATCGCCGAAGTCACCGAGGTTGCCGACGCCATCACCGCGGGCGATCGGACGCGACGGGTGACGAGGGCCCAACGGAGGACCGAGGCCGGCAAGCTGGCCCTGGCGTTCAACTTGATGCTCGACGAGCAACTGTCGCTCGAGGCGCGCCTTCGACAGTTCATCGCGGACGCCTCGCACGAGCTGCGTACTCCCGTCTCGGTGATCCTCGGAGTCACCGAGTTATGGCGTCAGGGAGAACTGCGAAACGGCGAGGAGCGCGATGAAGCGATCCACCGAATTGGTCTCTCGGGGAACCAGATGGGCAAACTCGTCGAAGAGCTTCTGCTCTTGGCCCGACTCGACGAGGGACGACCAATGGACCGCGCGCCCGTCGACCTCGAACGTCTGATTCACGAGGTTGTGGCGGACGCGCTGACGACGGACCCATCGCGCGCTCTTTTGGTCACAGTCAGCGACGCCGTCGTCGTTCAAGGCGACGCGTTTCGTCTCCGTCAGGTCGTGGCCAATCTGGTCAACAACGCCCTTCGCTACACGCCGGGTGACGCGGTGGTCGAGGTTCGCCTTTCCGCCGACGGCGACGCCGCGATGCTCGACGTCGACGACTCTGGTCCGGGCATGACGCGCGAGGAAGCGGACCATGCTTTCGACCGGTTCTGGCAGGCGGACTTCAGTCGGTCGCGCGCCGGCGCGGGCCTGGGGCTGCCCATCGTGCGCGGCATCGTCGTGGCGCACGCCGGCAGCGTCACCTTGCGGTCGGACCCCGTGACCGGCACCC
>DATKSO010000082.1:0-43923 GCA_035531635.1 Acidimicrobiales bacterium
GATGGACAACTTGGGCAACGCGGAGTTTCAGGCAAACCCTAAGTACTCCGGTCCTCAGAAGGCAAAGGTCAAGTACGTCAAGCTTGTTGCGTTCACGTCCGATACCGCCATGCAAAACCAGGAGCAGGCAGGCAACATCGACTTAGGCGTCATTGACCCTTCAGTCTTGACGTCGCCCGCTCCAGCGCCCGGAAAGGTTGGAGCAAACTTTGGGCCCTTGAAGTCAAAGTTCAACCTCATCTCCACCGTTCCGTTCTCCAATAACTACATGAACCTCAACTTCGGCAAGAACCCCGGAGCGGTGTTCCTTGACCAGTTGTACGTCCGCCAGGCTTTGGCGTCGTCGATTGATCAAGCCGCAATCATCAAGAATGCGGACAAGAACTACGCGGCTCCATCGTGGTCGGCGGTACCGCCGGGAACTCCCTCAACGGAGGTCGGTAAAGTGACGAACCCCTACCCCTACGACATGACGGCCGCAGCGGCGGACTTCACTAAGAACGGGTGGACCCTCACCGGTGGACAACTCGCCTGCACGAGTCCCGGTACTGCTGCCGGTCAATGCGGCACGGGAATCACCCAGGGTGAGAAACTGACCCTGAACGTTGAGTACTACAGCGGCGTACCTGCGTTGACGACAGAAATGAATGCCGTCATCGCAAACTGGACGAGCCTCGGTATGGTGATTAAGCAAACCACCGGAACGTTCAACGACACTGCTGGAACGTGCCCCTCGGCGTACAACGCCGCGACCACGTTCGACATCTGTAACTGGGGTGGTGGCTGGCTCTACGCGCCGGACTACTACCCGTCGGGCGAGCCTCTCTACCTGACCGGCGCCGGATCGAACAGTGGACAGTACTCAAACCCAACGATGGACTCACTCATCAAGGCAACACTGTCAACGAACGTGAAGCTGACGGCATTCGCGCAGTTCACGGCGAACAACCTGCCCGTGCTGTGGGACCCGATTGAGGTCACCCTCAATGAAGTTTCCAAGTCGCTGAAGAGCAGCAGCGGTGGGGTGTTCGAGGGTCCATTGGAAGTATTCACGCCCGAGTATTGGAGCTTCAAATAGTCGTCGCCGTTGGATAGTTGACGGCTAAAGACATACCGAGAAGAGGGATCCGAAAGGGTCCCTCTTCTCGGTATCGACTTGACTGGATGGTAGCCTTACCCCGTGTTTTCGTACATATTGAGACGATTGGGACAGTCGGTCGTCGTCCTCTTAATCGTCATCGTTATAACGTTTTCACTCCCCTACTTCCAGCCGCACGGGATTCTCGCTCCGGCGTACGCAGTACTGGGGGCTCGCAGCACTCCCTACAACGTGCACGTGTGGGCATTCCAACATGGTCTTCTGGAGTCGTACTGGACACGGCTGTACCAGTACATTTTTCAACTGGTATTCCATTTCAACCTTGGCTACTCCTATAAACAGGAGCTATCGGTTCGTTCGATCATTGCCCTGTACGTACCACGCACGGTCTGGCTCGCGCTGAGTGCCCTCATCCTTACCGTCATCATTGCGGTGCCCCTAGGGATCTTCCAGGCGTCACGGCGCAACACGGCGGTGGACTACGCCGCCACGGGCACTGCCTTCGTGCTCTACGCAATCCCCACGTTTCTACTGTGCCTGTTGGCCATTGAGTTCTTCGGCTTTCACAGTTTCCATCTCCCGATATCGCCGCCCGAGGGCATAGCCCCTTGGGCTATCTTCACGGATCCCAAGTCGTTCATTCTGCCGGTTGGTTGCCTCACTCTTCTCTCCGTGGCGGGAATCAGCCGATTCATGCGCGGCACCGTCCTTGAAGTGCTGGTCCAGGACTACGTGCGAACGGCTCGAGCCAAGGGATGTAGCCCACTTCGGGTGTTATGGCGTCACTCGTTAAGGAACGCCCTTGGACCAATCGTGACGATTCTTGGTCTCTCGATTCCGGCCCTCTTCGGCGGAGCCCTCATTGTCGAGTACGTCTTCAACTACTCGGGACTCGGTCTCCAAACATTGAACGCGGCGCTCTCGTTCGACGTTCCTATCGTGCTCGGCATTACGATTCTCGTGTCGATCTTCACCCTGCTAGGAAACCTCGCGGCGGACGTCGCGCTGGGCCTCATCGATCCGCGTCTTCGCATCCAGGGGAGTAGCAAGTGACGATTGCGGACTCCGTTGCTGAATACAGCGATCAGGACGTGCCCGTACCCTTATGGCGACAGCGTCTCAAAGTCTTTAGGGCCAACAAGCTCGCGATTGCGTCGTGCATTTACATCATCGTCCTCGCCGCCGCTTGTTTTCTGGTACCGCATCTGCACCCCACCAATCAGACCAATCAGGCGATTGCTTTCAACACCCCGCAAAATGAGACACCGTCAAGTGCCCACTGGCTCGGCACGGACAGCAACGGCTTCGACGAACTCGGCCGCATCTTCTTCGGCGGTGAGTACTCGCTCACGCTGGGGTTCCTTGCCGGATTCATCACCATCGTCGTTGGCACGATTTACGGAATGATCGCCGGTTTTGTCGGGGGCGTTGTCGACGCGGTGATGATGCGACTCCTCGACGCGTTCCTTTCGATTCCGTATATCTTCCTCTTGATCACCCTCATCACTGTCTTTGGTCGATCGACGGTGTTCTTGATTTGCATCATCGGTTTCACGGGCTGGTGGGGTAACTCACGCATCATCCGGGGAGACGCGCTGCTCATTCGTAACTTGGACTACGCCAAGGCCTCCACGTCGATGGGCGCGTCGAAGATGCACGTCATTAAAAGCCACGTCTTCCCCAACTCGATAAGCAACATCGTCACGGTGGCCACCTTTTCCGTTGCCGATGCCATTCTCTTTCTTTCGGCTCTCGGCTTTCTCGGCCTCGGCATTCAACCGCCGCAAACAGACTGGGGCACGATGCTTCAGTCGGGAGCCGCACAGATTCAGAACGGTTTCTGGTGGGAAGTGTGGCCCCTCGCAGTCATCTTCATCCTGGTGGTCGTAGCAATCAACTACATCGGCGACGCACTGCGTGACGCTTTTGAGGTCCGACTTCTCGAGCGCTAGCCGTCAGTCGAGCGAACGTCGCTTGATCGCGCGTTCACAACACTGACCCGCTCCCCTGGCGAGCATGACGCACCAAGAAGTGGTCACGCAGATATTTGGACCGGTGTCCGCAGTGGAAAATGGCACGCGGCCCTGTGCCGGTCACCAAAACTCTCCAGCGGTGGCTCCACGTCGGCGCACACCGCCTCGGCACGCGGACACCGAGTTCGAAAGCGGCAACCGGACGGCGGGTTGACCGGAGAAGGCAACTCCCCACGCACGCGAAATCCCTGTTTCTTTCGTGCATCCTCGGGATTGGGCACGGGCACCGCGTCCAACAGTCCCTGTGTGTAGGGATGCGCAGGTCGTCGGAACACCGACTCTGCGTCTCCAATCTCCACAATCTTGCCCAAATACATCACCGCAATCGAGTCCGCCATGTAATACACGACAGCCAGATCGTGGCTCACGAAGACGTAGGAGAGATTCTTCTCCTTTTGCAGACTTTTCATCAGATTGAGGATCTGAGCTTGAACCGAAACGTCGAGCGCCGAAACGGGCTCATCGGCAACGATGAGACGGGGATTGAGCGCTAAAGCGCGAGCCAGTCCAATGCGTTGTCGCTGACCACCTGAGAATTCGTGGGGGTAACGATTCGCCGCAAGCTGGTTGAGACCCACTATGTCAAGCAGTTCGTATATTCGGCGTTGCCGTTCTTCTTTGGATCCTTCTCTTTGAACTTGCAGGGGCTCGCCGATGAGGTCATTCACACTCATGCGTGGGTTCAGCGACGAATAGGGGTCCTGGAACATCATTTGGCGTTGAATATGATCCTCGCGGGTCATCTTGTGATTCTTGTCGGTCACCAACCGATCGTTAAAGTAGATTTCTCCAGCGGTGAGGGTCTCAAGACCGACCAGCATTCGCCCGATCGTGGTCTTGCCGCAACCCGATTCACCCACGAGACCGAAGGTCTCGCCCTCGTACACTGTGAAACTCACGTCGGAAACTGCGTGCACCGCGCCCACCTTGTGGTGGATCACTCCGGCCTTGATGGGGAACTCCTTCACCATGTGCTCGACACGCGCGAGTTCTTTGTGCGGCGCCGCTTCGACCGTTTCGGCTGTGACGGACGCCGTGACGATCGTCGTAAGCGGTCCATCGACGGGATGAAAGCACGCGAACTGGTGCCGCGCGTCCCCAGTGAGCTGTGGGTCCTCCTGGCGGCACTGGTCAGTGGCGTAGGCGCAGCGCGGCGCGAAGCGACACGCGACAATCACCTTCGTGAGGTCAGGCGGCATGCCGGCGATCGAAACCAACTGCTGCTTCGACGCCGTTTCGAGGCTCGGCATCGAGGCGAGCAGCGCCTGGGTGTAAGGGTGCCGCATGGACTTGAACAGTTCGTCGGTCGGTGACTCCTCGGCCTTCTTTCCGCCGTACATGACGACGACGCGGTCAGTTCGACCGGCGATCACACCCATGTCGTGCGTGATGAGCAGTACCGCCATGCTCAGTTCCTTACGCAGATTGTCGATGATGTCGAGGATCTGAGCCTGTATCGTGACGTCGAGGGCGGTCGTGGGTTCGTCCGCGATCAGCAGTTTCGGGGAACAGACCAGTCCCATCGCGATGATGACGCGTTGGCGAAGACCACCGGAGAGTTCGAACGGATACTGATCGAGCCGTTCGGCGGGCCGAGGCATGTCGACCATCTCCAATACCTCGAGGGCACGCTTGCGGGCCTCGTCGCTACTCACGCCTCGATGGATCCGAAATCCTTCACCGATCTGTCGACCAATCTTCGTCGTCGGGTTGAGCGAACTCATTGGATCCTGGGGAATGAGGGCGACGCCGTTGCCGCGCTGGGACCGCATTTCCTTTTCCGAGAGCGACGCCAGGTCGACCCCGTCGAGCTCGACACTGCCCCCCGCGATCCGACCGTTCCCGGGCAGGAGCCGCATGATGGCGAGACCCGTCGTCGTCTTGCCACAGCCCGATTCACCGACGAGACCGACACATTCGCCGGCAGCGATGTTCAGTGAAAAATCGTCAACGGCGGTCGCGAATGTGTTACGAG
Organism: Acidimicrobiales bacterium; assembly: GCA_035531635.1. GTDB lineage: Bacteria > Actinomycetota > Acidimicrobiia > Acidimicrobiales > RAAP-2 > RAAP-2. Next base: position 5,108 of record DATKSO010000082.1, read on the forward strand.
TAGTGAACTGGACCTTCAGATTTTTGACCGTGAGCAACGACGACATAGATAGCAAATCCTACACTTTTTGAGGGTTTTCCTTGATCCGGCGCCGCGACACGAGATTGAACCCTCGATCCGAATTTCTCATCTACGTGAGGCGCCAGGTCTGTCGATGGTAACGACAAGGTCCTCGATCGACGAGGGCCCGGAGATGGCGTGGCACGCCGTAACCCTTGTTGGCGTCCCATCCGTACTCGGGAAATTCGAGAGCGAGGCGCCGCATAGCCCGATCGCGCTGCACCTTTGCCAAGATTGACGCCGCCGCAATCGTCCCGCTCCGACTGTCACCCTTGACGAGCGTCGTATGAGCGATGCCGGCGTAGCGGAGTGACGGCGGACTTAAGTCGTCGTCAGTGAAACGAAGCGGTGCGTCCAAGAGATTTAACGATCCATCGATCAGCGCGAACGTAGGCACAAGCGTCAGCCCTTCGAGTGCGCGCGTGGCCGCGACGGCCAACGCCAGGCGAAGTCCCCATCGATCGATCTCAACCGCGGATACCGAGCCAAGCGACCAGTCGGCCGCCCAGCGCTCAAGGGGCCCTACCAGCGCTTCTCGACGCTTAGGGGTAAGGGCTTTGGAGTCGGTAAGACCGTCCGGTGGAAGGGCGTCCCCGGTAATCACCACGGCACCAATCGTCATTGGTCCAGCGAGCGCTCCTCGACCCACCTCGTCCAAGCCAACGACGACTTCGCCGCGTGACAAAAGTGGCCGCTCAAAGGCGAGGAGATCCAACGCGAGAGCGCTCACCGACAAATCGTACTTGCGACCACCCCACGTAACATTCATCTTCATGGTCGACGACGCCTTCGTAGTTCCTATCAAGAGCTTCGACGTCGCCAAAGAACGTCTTCGCCGTGGCGGCGTCCCTGACGTGACTTCTCTTGCGCGCGAACTCGCCCTCGGTGTCCTCGAGAGTTGCTCGCCGCGCCACGTCATTGTCATAAGCGAGTCCTACGACGTCACCGCTTTCGCTCGAGACAACGGCGCCGAGGTCGTCGAGTCGACCGCTTCGGGTCTGAACGAAGCCGTCCAGGGCGCCTACGAGCAACTCTCCTCAAGATTTGAACGCCTGATCATCGTGCACGGCGATCTCCGCCATCCAGAGGGGCTGGCCGACTTCACGCCGGATCCAGGCGTCACGGTCGTCACGGACCATCGAGGGCTAGGCACGAACGTCCTCGTCGTCCCGACAATGATCGACTTCCACTTCCAGTACGGTTCGAACTCCGCTCTCCTTCACTCGCTTGAAGCGCAACGCCACGACCTCACGGTTCATCTCATCACCGACAGTCGGTGGCGCTTCGACGTTGATGAACCGAGCGACCTTGAAGGCCCCTAGAAAGCACTCAAGGGGGCCTTGCGGCCCCCTTGAGTTCCAACTCTCGAAAGAGAATTGACTACTTCTTTGCGGCAGCCTTCTTGGCTGGAGCACGCTTCTTCGCAGCCTTCTTGGCAGCAGGACGCTTCTTCGCGGCCTTCTTCGCTGCAGGACGCTTCTTCGCGGCCTTCTTCGCTGCAGGACGCTTCTTCGCGGCCTTCTTCGCAGCAGGACGCTTCTTCGCGGCCTTCTTCGCAGCAGGACGCTTCTTCGCGGCCTTCTTCGCTGCAGGGCGCTTCTTTGCTGGAGCCTTTTTGGCTGCAGCCTTCTTCTTCGCGGCTGGTGCCACATTCCCTCCTTGGGACTCAACGTTGATTCAAATTGGGACCTCGAGGCACCATACTGGTGTACTCACTTCAGGTACCGCATTGATATCCCATGAACTCGGCCATGGACCACCCAACCTCACGGCTGTGCGGCGACTGATCGCAGTGCACGGCCCTACGCGAAGGAGCGCTCTTCGAAAACGTTGCAAGCAACGAAGTGAACAACGTGTACCTCCTCCGCAGAAGGACATCTATAAGTTCAGTTGTTATTCACACCAATGTCAAGTATTTCGAGATTTATTTCGACCGATGGTGTGACGTGCTATCTGACGCGGGCGTGTACTTAGGACGAGGTGCGAACGGAGACGCGATGAGTGGACGCGAACGTTCGGCACTCGTGTTAGGTCCAACTCGAAGTGGGAAAACGTCATCGATTATTGTTCCAAATCTCCTGATGACATCCGATGCGTGCGTCGTTACGTCGACGAAGAGTGATGTCGTAACACTCATGTCGCGCACGCGACGTGACGGTGCAACACTTCTCTTCGATCCTTCGGGAACGGTCGACACACCTGCGGGCGTGCATCGCGTTGGCTATTCGCCTCTAAGACAATCCTTAAGTTGGGATGGTGCCGTTTTAGCTTCTCGGAGCTTGCTCGACGTCTCGCGACGTGGTCGAGGCGATCGAGGTGACGACCATTGGAGTGAACGAGCAGGTGCGTTGGTGGCACCGCTGATGCACGCGAGCGCACTTCGAAGCGAGTCACTCGGCCAACTCGCCGCGCGCGTTGACGAACGACGGTGCGACGACCTCTTGCACGAACTCAACGATCGACACGGCGAGCACCATCCCTCCGTGACCCTGTTGCGCGGCGTCCTCGCGACCGAGGAACGTGAACGATCGGGCATCTGGTCGACCACCGCCGGACTCTTCGCGGGCGTGCGCACTGAAGCGGCGCGCGCTTCGGCCCGAGAGGCACCGCTCGACGTCAATGAGTTCCTCGGTGGCCCTCATCAACTGCACGTCGTCGCGCCGAGTCGACACCAAGCCGTCTCGATCCCGCTCGTCGTTGGCCTCGTGGAGGAACTCGTGCACGCGACGTACGATCAACACGCTCGCGGCGCCCGGCTGCTGCTCGCCCTCGATGAACTCGCGAACGTCGCGCCCCTGCCGCGTCTCGCGAGCATCGTGTCCGAAGGCGGGGGCCAGGGGGTCTTGACGCTCGCCTGTCTACAAGACCTCAGCCAGGCACGGAGTCGCTGGGGGGCCTCAGCCGAGGGCTTCCTTTCACTCTTTCCAACAACCCTGGTCCTCCCTGGGATCGCAGATCGCGCCACGCTGGAGATGCTCCGTCACCTGGCCGGCCGGGAGATGAAGTTGTCGCCGAGCGTGCAACGAGACCGCCGCGGCCGGGCCCTCTCTCACTCAACGAGCTGGATCGAGCGTGACCGTGTCACGATGAGCGAACTCGCTCAGGGACGAGAAGGTCGCGCGCTCGGCCTCGACGCACAGAACCACCTCAAGTGGATCGAACTCACGCCCGCCTACCGCGACGAGCGCTTCTCCCGCTACCTTGAACGCCCCTCGCGCGAACGAACGATCTCCCGAGATCGTTGACGCCAGAGGGCGAACTCGATCCGCTCGAGTGGCCGGGGACCAAGCGCACGAACGGTGCCGATCATCCGTGCTTCGCGCACCGCGATGGTCGGCTCGAAGACGCCCGGTCTTCCGTGAAGTCCGGGATAGAGCTCGTCGACCGCGTTCGTCAATTGCTGCGGATCTTGACCGAAAGTCGCGGCGTCGGCCCAGGCGGCGACGAGATGACGGCGCGCCACGTCAAGGCGACCCTCGAATGCGCCCGCGAACCGATGTTCGTCGAACGCGTTCTCGCTCTCGCGCCCCGCTTTCACCACGCCGAGAGATTCGAAGCGATCTTGGTCACGAGCCCACGACGCGAGGGTCTGTTCTCGACTCCACGAGAGTTTCTCACCGCGCTCACGGTGATGACCGCTCCACAGCGCGCGGTACCCCTCGTCGAGACCAACGACGCGTTCGACCCCTTCGAAGGATCGCCACGCCCGCCACGGCGTACGCTCGGAAAGTTCGTGACGAAGTGACGCACGATAGAGAGCGTCGGCAGTAGACGCGTGCGCGTAGAGCGCACGCGAGTCGAGGACGTTGGACCGATCCGCCGGTCTCGCGCCCACGAGAACGTGATCGTGCAAGTGCGGTTCACCGTGACGATTCAGTCCGTGCGTGAAACTGACGATGCTCTGCCACTTGGCCGATTCGTCACGATCGACGCCACCTCGGCGCTCACGCACGACCAGCGCGCGTTCTTCCAAGTACGTCATCGATGCTCGCACCGAAGCACGATGCGCCTCGATAACGTCGCCCGCGTGCTCGGGATCGATCGCGAGCAAGATGGAGATTGGGCGCGGCGCAGCGATCACGACGTCGTATCCGTAAAGACCCGACCGTTGACTCGTGACCAGAACGTGCGACACGTCTGAAGCGTTCCTCGAGTCGCCCTCGCCGCGAAGCCACCAACCAGGTCCGCCGCGACGAAGACCGTCGAGTTCGAGCGCCCGGTCGTTCGTGAAGTACGACACGTCGTTTGAACGTCGTGTAAGTAGTCGAATCACTGACACCTCTTTTGAGGTACCCAACGGTCGACTAGAGCTGAGTGGCGATCCTCTTGGCGAGTGCCTGACCGGCTTTGGCGTACTTAGGAGTCGCGACCACGGCGCCCGGACCCGCGCGCAACATCAGGTGGTCAACAAATCGCTCATCCGAGACTCGGAACTTCACGGCGTGGCGACCGTCGTCGAGCACCAGCCACTGTGCGCCCGGCAGGGGCTCGAAGAGCCATCGATTGGCTGCTTCAACGACCACGACGATCTCGTCACCTTCCTCGCCCACTTGCGTGAGCCAGTTCGACACGGTGTCGAGTGGTCGCGTCTCGGGGGCGGGTGACGTCGCGAGCACCGCGTTTATGCGGTCCACGCGAAACGTGCGCCACGCGGTCCTCGTCGTGCAGTACGCGCGAACGTACGTGTGCCCGTTCAGGACCTTCATTTCGCGAGGCTCGATGGCACGAACGTGGGACTCGTCACTCACCCCAGAGGTGTACTCGATCTTGATCTGAGAGCGCGTTTCGATTGCGCTCTCCACCTGCGCGAGCAACGCCTCATTTGAGGCCATCTCAATCTGCACCGGGACCTTGGTGGCGTTCTCAATCTTCTCGATGGCCGAAAATATCGCTGCGTCGGTGTAGATCCGTGACGCCTCACGCAGGGCGATGTTCAGTTCGAACAGGTCGCGCCACATGAAGGGTGACGGGTCCTCCACGCCCTCAGGAAGATCGGAGAAATCCGCACGATAGGTCGAGTCGTCGTGCGCCTCGTCGTCCCAGTCGTCGCACTCTTTGATGACGTGGGCGGGAAACGTGTCCGTGCCGTCGGTCGACTCGGCCATCGGTTCAAGTGAGACGAGACGGTCCATGATCAGTCGCACGTGCTCTGGCGACAGCGAGAATCGCTTCGAGAGCTCACTGATGCGCAGACCGTCGTCGCTGACGTACACCGCGTGCAGGAGCTGCAGGGTCTGACCCAACACGTCGTTCGTCGGCATGACGTCAAACGACAGCGTCTCGACGTCGGGCGTCTTGCCGCGGTTGACCTCCTTCAGCCACGCCGTCAACTCGTTCTTGAGCGACTTGGGCGACCGGAGGCGCACCCGCTCCGCGCTGTCGAGGAGCAGGCGAAGCGCGGCGCGCGGACTTTGAAACGTGATGCCGACGTCCACCGAGCCGTCACTCTTGGTCGCGCTCATCGCGTTGGGGAACTGTCGTACCAACAGTTCGGCGTAGTTCTCATTGGTCGACACCACGACGTCAAGCGGTCTCGGTGATTTGGCGTATTCTGGGCGCCAAGCGCGCGCCACACGCGCGGTCTCGTCGTCGACTTCGAAGCCGTCGGGCAACACGACGGGCATCGACGTCATGCGTGTGAAGCGGTACCCCTTAATCTCCTTCGTATCCTTCACTCGCGCCACGAGGTAACTGGCACCGTCGAACACGTCGATGACGAGCGGCTCGACGAGACGGGCCTTGTTTGCCGCTGATAGGTACTCAAAGGCGAGTGCGCGTCGGACGTGCAAGGCCCGAAGCACCGGTGTGTAGTAGTTGGACACCGCCAGTCCCCCGTCGCTGGCCGGCACGTCGTTGAAGACGCTGAAGGCGCCGGACTTGCCAAAGCCACAGAACGAGAGTGCCAACTTGACCACACGCTCTTCTTCAGCGGTGAAGTAGATGAGGGGCGCGTACCCGCTCTTTGGGTCGATCCGGTAGCCGACCGAACCGTCATCATTCGAAACGGTCTCAATCTCAAAGCCCAGTTCTCGGATGCGGGCCTTGTCGCGCTCGAACTTCTGGCGAACCGTGCTGTCGGCTCCTTCGTAGGCGCGAATCTTCCTGGGTCCATTCGCCGCCACAGGGTACTCGTCGATCTTCAGGTCGCGCAGTATCTCATCTTGCGTGATCGGTCCGTACTGCCAGGCGCGTTGGAGCAACAACACGAGGGCCACGAGTCGTTCACGACTCTGCTCAATTCCTCCTCGGATAGTGCTCATCAAACTCCCGTTCTGGCTTGACACGAGGGTAGCGGTCAAAACGGTTCACCGGTAACGAATCAAGTGACACGCCGCTAGGCCCCGGGCGCGTCCTCCGACACTTCTTCGCGACGCCACGAACCCGACCGGCCGCCCGACTTCTCCCAGAGTGCTACGTGCTCGATTGTCATCGTCCGATCACTCGACTTGCACATGTCGTAGATCGTCAGGGCCGCGACGGTGACCGCGGTGAGCGCTTCCATCTCAACACCAGTGCGGTCAATCGTGTCAACGCCGGCCTCGAGGTCGATGTGAGTGTCAGCGATGGTGAAGTTCACGTAGACGTTGCCCACCAGCACGGGGTGCGACGTCGGCAGCAGTGAAGAGGCCTGCTTCGCGGCTTGAATTCCGGCCACTCGCGCCGTCGCGAGCACGTCACCCTTGTTCAAGGTGTTCGCCGCCACGGCGGCGGTCGTCGAGGCGAGCATCGTGACGCGACAACGCGCCAGAGCGCGTCGCGCACTGACCTCCGTCGGTCCAACGTCACGGGGAAACGCTGCGCCCACCGGCCCGCGTCGTAGTTGGTGGAAGTCGTCCACCGAGCCATGTTAGGGCACGATCGACCTATCTTCTTCGCCCGGTACACTGCTCTAGTTACTTTGTCTAATCGGAGTGCGTCATGCCCACCTACGAATACGAGTGTCAGCAGTGCCACGAGCGTGTTGAGGCTGTCCAGAAGTTCACCGATCCGACGCTCACGGTCTGTCCGCTGTGCGGCGGCGAACTTCGCAAGGTCTTCTCCGCCGTAGGCATCGTCTTCAAGGGCAGTGGCTTCTACAAGAACGACAGCCGCGGCTCAGCACCCAAGACGTCCACGACGCCCAGTACGAGTTCCACGACGGACACCAGTGCGGCGACGCCCGCCGCGGTGCCAACACCGGCGTCGACGCCGTCCACCCCGACGCCGTCCACCTCCAGCTCCAGCTCCAGCTAAGACCCCGACACGGCGATATCGTCGATGGCGAGCGTCTGGCCCGCGGCGCTACCGGGCAACCACTCCACGTCACTTCCCACGTGGCTGAGATCGAGCAGCATCCGCTGCAGGGTCGAGGCGACCGTAAGTTCTCGCACCGGTTCGGCCAACTGACCGTCGCGGATCATGAGACCCGTCACGCCGACCGAAAAGTCGCCCGAGACGGGATTGACGCCAGAGTGCACGCCCATGATCGACTCGACGTACACGCCGAAACCGACGCTCCTGAGGATCGAAGCTTGATCCTCGTCGCCCGGTTCAAGCTGTAACGCGCGACACCCCGCCGAGGGCGAACCCGCGATGCCGCCACGAAGAGCACTACCGGTCGAGGCGGTGCCGGCACGTCGCGCCGAGTACGTGTCGTAGACGAACCCCTGGAGTTGTCCCTTGCTGATCAATACGTTGCGGCGACACGCGAGACCTTCGCCGTCGTGCGAGCTCGCCGCGAAGTGTCGAGGGTCGGTGGGGTCGTCGAGAAGACTGAAGAGCGGTGAGGCCACTACTTCACCCACTCGATTGGCGAAGAAGGAACGACCTCGGACCACCGCGTCGCCACTCAAGGCGCCACCGATGATGGCGAGCAGTGTGGCGGCGGTACGCGGATCGAAGACCGCCGTGCACTTCATCGACGAGGGCTTGACCGCCCCGAGCATGCGTGTCGCGCGCGTGATGGCGTCGTGGGCCGCGAGTTCGATATCCAGTTCACCCGGCGCTCTCCCGGCGCTGAGACCCCAACCGGTCTGGTCGTCCTTACCGTCAGTGGCGATAGCTTCAACCGAGAGGTACGCGCCGGACCGCGCGTAGGACGCTCGAATGCCCGTCGTCGAGACGATGGCCGCGTCGGCGACGTAGTCGGAGTAGTTCGCGGAGTCGACTTGGCGAATACGGGTGTCACCGTCGCGCACTCGCCGTTCGAGCTCGATGGCCATGGCGATCTTTTCATCGAGCGGTGTCGTCAGTACCGAGTCGTCACGCAGCGACAGGACTGCCGGAGCCACGCCGTCGGGACGGGCGAACGCCACGAACTCGTCCTCGGAGGCAAAGCGAACGTTGTCGCGGGCCTCGCGCAGAGCGTCGCGCACGGACTCTTCGTCGAGTGATCCGGCCCACGCCGTGCCCACCTGCGCGCCGCTCACGCCGTCGAGCAGTACGCGGACGCCGATGCCTGAAGAACTCGCGCTCGACAGGTTCTCGATCTCGCCCTGGTAGGCACGGACCTCGGTCTCGAGGCCACTGGAGACGTAGATCTCTATCTCTTCGTTGCCCTCGACTGATTCGAGGAGACGCTCAGCCTGTTCGAGAAGGTCACTCACGCCGCCGCACCACCGATGGTGATCGCGCTGAGGCGCATCGTAGCCTGGCCGCATCCCACCGGGACCTGTTGGCCGTCCTTGCCACAGGTGCCGGGCATCATGGAAAAGTCTCGGCCCACGGCGTCGACGCGCTGGAGGATCTCGGGACCGTTGCCGATGAGATTGCAGTCGCGAAGCGGCGCGGTGATCTTGCCGTCCTCAATCAAGAACGCGGCCGTCATGCCGAAGACGAAGTCGCCGGTCGCGGTGTTGACCTGTCCCCCACCAAGTTGCGCGACGTACACACCGTACGGAGTCTGGGCCACGATCTCGTCCGCGTCAGAGTCACCCTCCAAGAGGTACGTGTTCGTCATTCGGACCATGGGCAGGTGCTGATAACTCTGGCGGCGACCGTTGGCGGAGACGCGTCGTCCCTCCTTGCGCGCGCGCAAATAGTCCCACATGTAGTCGGTCAGTACGCCGTTTTCTATCAGAACGTTGCGCGAACTCGAGTGACCTTCGTCGTCGATGGCGAGGTAGCCCCACTCCCCGGCCACGGTGCCGTCGTCGACCAGGGTGACGAGTGGACTGGCGACCTGTTGGCCAACCTTGCCGGCGTAGACCGACGCCTGCTTCATGACGGCGTCGGCTTCGAGACCGTGCCCGCACGCTTCGTGAAACAAGATTCCTCCGGAGCCACTCGCCAACACGACGGGCAGGTCCCCCGAAGGGGCGGGGCGTGCTTCGAGCTTCGTGATGGCCTGTCGAGCTGCGCCACGGGCGGCCTCTTCGATGACCTCGGGGTTAAGGAGTTCGAAGCCCCTCGTCGCCGCCACGGGACGGTAGCCGGTCTGCATACCCGTGTCACCGGTGGCGATACATGACACGTTGAATCGAGTTCGTACCTGATGATCACTCGCGAAGACGCCCTCGGAGTTCGCGACGACGAAGCGACGCGTCGAGTCACCGAGCCCGACCTGTACCTGAGTGATCGACGATCCTTCCGATCGAGCGACGTCGTCGGCTTGAAGCAGAAGTTCTATCTTCTTCGACTTCTCGACGTCTCTCGGTTCGATCTCGGCCGGCGACGGGTAAGGGCGCAGCGATTCGAGCGCGACTTCACGGACTCTGCCGCCGCCGCCGTGGGCTACGGCGGCGGCCGCGCGCGCGGCGGACAGCAGACCCGACTCACTGAGATCGGCCGTGTGCGCGAAGCCCGTCGTCTCGCCGACAACTACTCGAACACCCGCGCCGCGATCGCGGCCCGAACTCAACTCTTCGACGCGGCGCTGATCGAGCACCGCCGAGGACGTGGCGCGGTCCTCGACGAAGACCTCGGCGAACTGCCCGCCACGGCTCAGCGCTTCGTCAATCGTGCGCCGCAGGACGTCGCCTTCCACCAGTGGGGTACTCATAAAACTCAGGTTACTGGCGCCACCTCGCGTCTCAGCCGAACGCGACGACCAACGGTAGGCTAAATGAGGTGATCTTGCCGTCGATTGAAACACCCGCCGACCTTCAGCCGCTTTCCTACGAGCAACTACAAACCCTTAGTCAAGAGATACGCGATTTCATCATCGAGAGCGTCACGAAAACCGGCGGCCACCTCGGATCGAATCTCGGTGTCGTCGAGCTCACGTTGGCCCTGCACCGGGTCTTCGAATCGCCCAAGGACATCCTGCTCTGGGACACTGGCCACCAGGCCTACGTCCACAAGCTGCTCACCGGACGGCGCTACGGCTTCAAGAACCTTCGCAAACGCGGCGGCCTCTCGGGCTATCCCAACCGCACGGAGAGTCAACACGACTGGATCGAGTCGAGTCACGCCTCGACGGCCCTCTCCTACGCGCATGGCCTCTCCGTCGCTCTCGAGCAGCGCAAAGAACTGATTGGTCACGGTGGGAAGCGTCACGTCGTCGCCGTCGTCGGCGACGGATCGCTCACCGGCGGCATGGCCTACGAGGCCCTCAACAACCTGGGCCACTCGAATCAGCGCGTCGTCATCGTGCTCAACGACAACGGACGCAGCTACGCGCCGACCATCTCAAAGCTTTCGGAGTCGCTCACCGCGCTGCGCTTGAACCGTACGTACCTCACGCTGCGCGACCGCATTCGCCGACTCGTCCCTCGCTTGCCGCGTGTCGGCAAGGCCGCCTACCTCGGCATCGACGGCTTCACGTCCGTCGTTCGTGAGATGGTGACCCCTCACACGTTCTTCGAGAACCTTGGCGTGCGCTACGTGGGACCCGTGGACGGACACAACATCGAGGTGCTCGAGAAAGCCCTCAAAGCCGCGGCCGAGTGGGACGGCCCCATCGTCGTGCACGCGCTCACGCAGAAGGGTCGGGGCTACGAGCCAGCAGTGAGCGACGACCTCAAGATGCACGACTACAAACTGCCGCCGCTCGTGAACGACGACACCGTGGTGTCGAGTTCGTTCTCCCAGGCGTTCTCCGACACCCTGGTTCGACTCGCGGGCGACGACGAGCGCATCGTCGCAATCACCGCGGCGATGGCTGGACCTACGGGCCTGTTGGACTTCCAAGCTAAGTTCCCCGATCGGTTCTTCGACGTCGGCATCGCCGAACAACACGCCGTCACGGCCGCCGCCGGCATGGCGATGGGCGGGTTGAAACCTATCGTCGCGGTCTACGCGACGTTCTTCTCGCGCGCCTTCGACCAGGCTCACCTCGACGTCGGACTCTTGAACTTGCCCGTCGTCTTCGTCTTCGACCGCGCGGGGATCACCGGCGATGACGGACCGAGCCACCACGGTCTACTCGACATCGCGCTCTGCCTGGCCATACCCAACATGATCGTCTTCGCGCCGTCGTCGGCCGACGAGGTGCCCGTCATGCTCGAGAGCGCGCTCGACCTCTCGACACCGACGGCGCTGCGCTACCCCAAGACCCTGCCGCAGCCCTTCGACGGAAAGGTCGGCCACGGTCTTCACGCGCGTGAAGTCGTGCGCGGGGACGGATCACTGTGCGTCTTGGCCGTGGGCAAGATGGCGCCAGCGGCCTACGCCGCGCTCGAACTGATGGGTGACGAGGCCCGGCGCGTTACGCTCTACGACGTACGCGTCTTACCGCCGGACCCCGCGATGATCGACGACGCTTTGAGTCACGATCGCATCATCACCGTCGAGGACGGCACTCGCCACGGTGGGGCTGGCACCTTGATGGTCTCAGCCGTTCGCCTGCGCGCGCAAGAACTCGAGCGTCCCTTTCCCACTACGCGCATCCTCGGCGTGCCGCGGGTCTATCTCGAGCACCACCGTCCCGACGATCTCTTGGCCGAACTGGGACTCGACCCCGGGGGGCTGGCCCAAGCGTTCACGCGACTCCTCGCCGGCCAGCCAGAGTTTCAACGCGAGTACCACGAAGCGCCTCGTCCCAATTACTCCTGACCGTTCGCGCTCTCGAGGCGCCGCGGTAAATTATCGTCATGGTGTACGAGATCGAGAAGACCGACGCCCAGTGGCACGACCAACTCTCCCCCGATCGTTACGCGGTACTGAGAAAGGCAGCCACGGAGGCACCCTTCACGGGATCGCTGTTGCACGTCGACGCCGACGGGGTCTTCACCTGTGGGGGCTGTGGTCAAGTCCTCTTCACGAGCGCGCAGAAGTTCGACTCGGGCTGCGGTTGGCCCAGCTTTGACGCCTGCGAACCCGGCACCGTCATCGAACGAAAGGACCGGTCACTCTTTCGTGAACGTACCGAGATCCTCTGTTCGAAGTGCGGCGGCCACTTGGGACACGTCTTTGACGACGGACCTACGCAGAGTGGCCTTCGTTACTGCGTGAACTCCCTCGCCATTGACTTCGACGAGTCCAGGGACTAGACGTCGAGGAAACGACGGATGGCGATCGCGGATCCCACTGATCCGATTACCACGCCCACGATCAACACGACCGCGTTGGTCCCTATCAGCGCCGACGTGTTCAGTTGGAACTCGTTATGCAAGGGGTACCAGGTGTGCAGGGCCGTCACGGCCAACACCGCCACGACCGCTCCTAACAGCCCCTGGATGAAGCCTTCGGTGATGAAGGGAATGCGGATGAACCAGTTGGTCGCGCCGACCAACTTCATCACCGACACTTCACGACGCCGCGCGAAGATCGCCATTCGAATGGTGTTGAGAATGAGGACAGACGCCGACAAGAGTAGGACCGCGGCGAGCGCCAAAAAGACGATCTGCAGCACACGGATGACCTTGTTCATCTCTCGGATCTGTGATCCGGGTGTCGTCACCTGATAGATCCCGGGCTGGTGCTGGTACGTATTTTGCACGACGAACGCGTCCGACGGGACCGTGGGCGTGCAGCGAAACGACGTCGGCATCGAAGCGACGGTAAGCACGCTCCACTCATTCGTCGGCAGCAGCTTCTTCGCCTCGGCGAGGTCTTGGGCCTGGGTATAGAAGACGCAGTTCTTCACGATGGGTGAACTCGAAAGCTGCGAGCGGACACTACTGATCTCACTGGTCGAAGCCGTGGGGAGCATCCAGACCGTCACGCGCGTGCCCTGTTGCCATAAAACGGACGCTTGCGCGGCACTCTGCTTCAAGAGAAGAGCTGATCCGACGAGGGATAACGAGACCGCGACGCACAACACCGCGGCGATCGTCATCATTCGGTTACGCCAAAGGTTGCTGAACGTCTCTTTGAAGGCGTAGCGGAAGTACACGCGCATTAGATGGAGACCCCCTCGTCGATGCCGTAGACGCCACGAACCTGGTCACGGATCATCTCTCCTCGGTCGAGCTCCACGACGCGACGGCGCATCCGGTCGACGAGCGCCTTGTCGTGCGTGGCCATGACGACCGTGGTACCGGTGCGATTGATCCGCTCGAGCAGCGCCATGATCGACTCGGAGTTCGACGGGTCGAGGTTCCCGGTGGGTTCGTCGGCCAGCAGGATGAGGGGGCGATTCACGAAGGCCCTCGCCACCGCGACGCGCTGCTGCTCACCGCCCGAGAGCTCGTGGGGCAGGTTCTTGGACTTGTCCGTGAGTCCGACGAGTTCCAAGATCTGAGGGACCTGGGACTCGACGGTAGAACGTGGGCGCCCGATCACTTCGAGGGCGAAGGCGACGTTCTCGAACACACTCTTGTTCGGTAGCAGTCGAAAGTCCTGGAAGACGCAGCCGATGTTCCGTCGTAGGTAGGGTACGCGCCACTTCGGCAGATCGCCAATGTCACGACCCGCTTCGAGAATCCGACCCTTGTCGGGATGCTCTTCACGAAGGAGCAGACGTAAGAACGTCGTCTTGCCCGATCCCGACGCGCCCACTAAGAAGACGAATTCGCCCTTTTCGATGTCGAGAGAGATGTCCTTTAACGCGGGCGTACCGTTCTTATAGGTCTTAGAGACATTCTCGAATCGAATCACGGCAACACCCCCTCGGGATTACTGGAAATTGTGCGACACACGGGCGCAGTGCCGAGTCCATTCTAGTTTGGGCGCCACGCGCGTTCGTTCCACCAAAGCCATTCAATTGTTGCAGAACGAGATTTTTATGAAGTAGAGCGTTGACGTCGTAGCTCGGCTTCCATGAAACCGTCGAGGTCGCCGTCCAGGACCGCTTCGACGTTGCCCGTCTCGAAGTCCGTTCGATGGTCCTTCACGAGTTGATACGGCGCTTGCACGTAGCTACGAATCTGTGAGCCCCACGCGTTGTCCCCGCGGTCGCCACTGAGGGCGTCCATCTCCGCCTGTCGCTGCTTTCGCGCGAGTTCGGCCAACTTCGCCTCGAGTATCTGCATCGCACGCGCTCGGTTCTGGTGCTGGGAGCGTTCGTTCTGGCAACTCACCACGACGCCGGTGGGCAGGTGCGTCAGGCGAATCGCCGAGTCCGTCTTGTTGACGTGCTGCCCCCCAGCACCTGACGAGCGATAGGTGTCGACGCGCAAGTCCTTCTCGTCGATCTCGACTTCGGCCGCGTTGTCCTCGAGCAGCGGCGTGACGTCCAAGCTCGCGAAACTCGTCTGGCGTCGCGCCTGCGAGTCGAAGGGACTGATACGTACGAGTCGATGCACACCGCGTTCCACCGACAGCCATCCGTAGGCGAAGCGGCCCTTCACGATGAAAGTAGCCGAGAGAAGGCCGGCCTCTTGGCCCTCCGTCGCTTCGTCGATCTCCACGCCGAACCCTCGGCGTTCCGCCCAGCGTGAGTACATGCGCAACAACATCTCGGTCCAGTCCTGTGCGTCAGTGCCGCCGGCGCCGGCGTGCAGTTCCACGATGGCGTCGTTCTCGTCGTAGGGACCGCTGAAGAGACTCTGTGTCTCCAGCGCGCCAATGTCGCGTCCGAGCGTGTGCACGCTGGTCGCGAGTTCGTCGAAGAGCGACCAGTCCGCCTCACCGGCGCTCAACGACTCGCGGGCGAACTCGGCCAGCACCCCGGCGTCGTCAAGCGAGCGTCGAAGGGCGTCGAAGGATTCGAGATCGTTCGTCAGGCGACCCAGCTCGGTCGTCACCTCGCGGGCGTTTTCCTGGTCGTCCCAGAGATTGGGGTCGGCGGCGAGGTCGTTCAACACCGCGTGGCGGGCTCGGCGGTCGTCGATCTTCAGATAGTCACGCGCCGCGTCCCACCTGGTCTCGAGCTCCTCGATCGTGGCCAGGGCGATGCGAAGGGCGTTCTCCGCCTTAGGGTCGGCCATGGCACTGCTTGAATTTACGTTTCGAACCACACCAGCAGGGATCGTTTCGACCGATCTTCTCGGTGTGCTTCAGCGCCGCCTTCGGCGCGCCTTGGTGGGCGGGCAGTTCGGCCTCTCCAGGCGCCACCGCCAACACGTTCGTCTGCGCTCCTTCGAGTCCCTCGTCCGCGTCACCGGCCTCGACCGCTTCGGTCGCCTCGACGTGGGTGATGTAGCGAACGTAATCGATGTCCACGGCGTCGAGGAGGTGCTCGAACATCAAGAATCCCTCCTTCTGCCACGCGGTGAGGGGGTCTTGCTGAGCGACCTGGCGAAGGTGGATGCCGTCACGTAGGTAGTCCATGTCCGAGAGGTGATCGCGCCAACGCTGGTCGAGGATCTGGAGCATGACGTCGCGCTCGATCTCCTTCGCGGTGTCGAGACCGCCGGGGAAGTTCTCCGACTTCTTCTCGTACTGGCCAACGGCTTCGTCGACCACGAGGGCGACGACGTCGTTGGCGTCGTCGTAGGCGCTCAACGCCTCGACGTTGAGTTCCGTCGGGTAGTACGACTGGAGTTCGAGGACCAGTGCGTTCAGATCCCACTCTTCGACGAAGCCGGTGCCGAGTTGGGCGTCGACGGCCTGAGTCACACGTTCTTCGATCATCTCGATCGTGGCGTCGTGAATGTCTTCACCGTCGATGACCTGTTGGCGCCGACCGTAAATGACCTTGCGCTGTTCGTTCATGACTTCGTCGTACTTGAGGACGTCCTTACGGATCTCGGCGTTACGCGCTTCGACGGTGTTCTGTGCGCGTTCGATCGCCTTGGAGACCATCTTCGCTTCGATCGCTTCGTCCTCGGGCATCGTTCGGTCCATGACCCACGACACGGCGCCAGTCGCGAACACGCGAAGTAGTTCGTCCTCGAGGGAGAGGTAGAACCGGCTCTCGCCGGGGTCACCCTGACGGCCAGCGCGTCCGCGCAACTGATTGTCGATGCGACGAGAGTCGTGTCGTTCGGTCCCGAGGACGTACAGTCCCCCGAGCTCGCGAACCTCGTCACCGTCGGCCTGGGTGAGGGGCTTCCATTTAGCACAGGCCTTCTGGTAGGCCTCGTCGTACTCTTCCGTGCCGACCGCGAAGCCTTGAGCGACGGCGTCTCGCGCGGCGAGTCCCTCGTAGTTGCCACCAAGAATGACGTCGACACCTCGGCCCGCCATGTTCGTGGCCACGGTGACCGCACCCTTACGACCGGCCTGGGCCACGATCTCGGCTTCACGGAAGTGTTGCTTGGCGTTGAGGACCTCGTGGACGATGCCAGCCTTCGAGAGCTCGCGACTGAGCAACTCGGACTTCTCGACCGACGCGGTGCCGAGCAAGACTGGTTGGCCGAGATCGGAGCGTTCGCGAACATCGACGACGATGGCCGCGAACTTCGCGGCTTCGGTCTTGTAGATGAGGTCAGCCTTGTCGTCGCGTCTCGCTGGTCTATTCGTCGGAATCGGCACGACCGAGAGCTTGTAGGTGTTGCCGAACTCGGCGGCCTCGGTCTCGGCGGTGCCGGTCATGCCCGCGAGCTTCTCGTACAGTCGGAAGTAGTTCTGCAGCGTGACCGTCGCCCACGTGTGATTCTCTTCTTGGATTCGAACGCGCTCTTTGGCTTCGACTGCCTGGTGCAGCCCGTCGCTCCAGCGACGACCGTCGAGGGTGCGTCCGGTGAACTCGTCGACGATCTTTACTTCGCCGGCGTCGACCAGGTAATCCTTGTCGCGATGGAAGAGTTCCTTCGCTCGCAGCGCCTGGCCGAGTTGGTGGACGTAGTTCGTCGCCACCGCGTCGTAGAGGTTGGTCACGCCCAGTTGACGTTCCACCTTCTCGATACCCGCTTCGGTGGGTACCACCGTCTTCTTCTCCTCGTCCACCTCGTAGTCGGTGTTGCGCGTGAGCGCGCGGGCGATGGACGCGAACTGGTAGTAGAGCTTCGTGACGTCCGAGGCAGGACCCGAGATGATGAGCGGCGTACGCGCTTCGTCGATGAGAATCGAGTCGACTTCGTCGACGATGGCGTAGTGGTGCCCACGTTGGACCATGTGTTCGGCCCGTCGCGCCATATTGTCGCGAAGGTAGTCGAACCCGAACTCGGTGTTCGTGCCGTACGTGACGTCCGCCGCGTAGGCGGCGCGCTTGTCCTCGAAGTCTTGAAGGTCGGGTCCCACGCGGCCCACGCTGAGACCGAGGAACCGGTGCAGTTCGCCCATCCAGTTCGCATCGCGCGTCGCGAGGTAGTCGTTCACCGTCACGACGTGCACGCCGTTGCCGGCGAGCGCGTTCAAGTAGACCGGCAGCGTCGACACGAGGGTCTTGCCCTCACCAGTCTTCATCTCAGCAATCCAGCCGAAGTGCAACGCCATGCCGCCCATGAGCTGCACGTCGTAGTGACGCTGCCCGAGCACGCGCGTCGCGCCCTCGCGTACCACGGCGAAGGCCTCGATCAACAGGTCGTCGAGGGTTTCTCCCTCGGCGAGTCGCTCGCGAAAGACGTCGGTCTTCGCGCGAAGCTCGGCGTCGGTCAGTCCGGCCATCTCGCCGGCCAACTCGTTGATGAGTGGGACGAGCTCGCCGAGTTGACGTACACGCTTACCCTCGCCAGCCTTTAAAATCTTCTGAAATACGCTCATATCGTGCTTTACCCTACCGGTCGTACGGGGACTTGAAGAGGGCTACGAGTGCTGACCTGGTCTTTGACCCCACACCTGCCTGCGGCGGTGTCCGTGCGCACCTCGGGCAGCTTGCGCTCTCCCGCCGTGATCTCGCACACTTCACCGGCTCCCTTGACGACCACGATGATCGCCCCGGGGCAGGACTTACTTCTAAACCGCGCCATGCTCAGCGTCGATAAGACGCCTTACGTGGGTCGTTTCGCCCGCGACTGGCATCGACTTTCAACCACAGACCACCCGCAGCCCCACCACCAATCTACGCGACGGTACCCCTAGTTCTTGGGGCGCGTCGCCAGCACCAACACCAGACGCAGGCTGAGCACCAGACTCGCCAGCGGCACCAGCGCTCGGCGCCACCCCCGAGCGGTCTGCACCTCGAAGCGGAGGGCGCTGCGATGGTGCGCGATCACCATCTCGCGCGACACCCTCGCTCGTGACACGCCCTCGATGTGGGTCACCACCGCGTCACCGGTCGCCGCCACTTGGTACCCGTGGGTACGAAGTTGCCAACACAGCGCCATGTCCTCGGCGAACATGAAGTAGCGCTCGTCGAAGCCGCCCACTTTCTCGAACGCCGCTCGACGGATGAGAAAACACGCACCAGACACCCAATCGACGGTGCCGTCACTTCTCGTGGAGCGGTAGCGCTTGGTGGCGGGATTGGTCGGCCACACGGGGGCGAGTACCGCGTGCAGGCCCGCGAGCCAGACGTTCGGGAACACCCTCTTCGAGGGATACACCGTGCCGTCGGGGCGAAGGATCAAGGGACCGACGAGCGCCACTTCTCGGTGACCTTCGAGGTAGGCCGCGAGGGCGGCCACCGCTCCCTCGTGGACGACGACGTCGGGGTTAGAGACCAGCACGTACTTGGATCGTCGCGCGGCGGCGACACCACGGTTGACCCCGCGTCCGTAGCCCAGATTCACGCCGGGCGACACGAGGACGATTCCCGGCTCCAACAGCGAGGACGGGACCGAACCCACTTCTCCGTTCTCGACCACGACGATCGATTCGACGTCGTTGTCCAAGAGCGAGTCCACGCACTCGACCAGCACTTGGTCGGCGTGGTAGTCCACGATCACCGCCACCACGTCGTTGGACACGTCCATCACGGTGTCACCTTGTCGGGTCGCAGGTCGAAGACCAGTCTCGCGACCGCGTCGCGCCACGCGGGCAGCGCAGCGAAACTCGTGGCGAACTTGCCCGTGTCGAGGTCACTTCTCGCCGGGCGCGTCGCCAGCGGCGCGGGCGACAGCTCGCTGGTCCTGATGGGCGTCGCAAACTCGCCAACGCGACCGAGCAAGGTCCCCACGTGCTCGGCGACGTCGTACCACGTCGTCGCGCCACTGTTCGCCACGTGCCAGACTCCCCCGGGGCGCTCGCGGACCAGGGACACGAGTGCACGCGCGAGATCACTCGCCGACGTGACCGTTCCCATCTGGTCGTCCACGAAGCGCACCGTCGAGCCCGAGAGCGCGCGACTGGCGATGACGTGGACGACGTTCTTTCCGCGCACGCCCATCACCCACGACGTCCGCACGACGGTGTCCGCGGGCAGGCAGTGACGTTCCCCGTCGCGTTTCGACGCGCCGTAGACACTGAGTGGTCTCGTCACATCGTCCTCGACGTAGGCGCTGCCCTTGGTGCCGTCGAACACGTAATCCGTGGAAATGGTGATGAGGTGCGCCCCTACGTCCTGCGCGCCACGTGACATGTTCTCCGTACCGTGTTCGTTCACGTTGAAACAGGTCTCCACGTCCACTTCAGCCCGATCGACGGCCGTGTAGGCCGCCAGGTGCACGACGACGTCGGGCCGCGCGGCCCGCAGTGAGTGCAGGACCGCGTCACGGTCCGTCACGTCGAGGTCGTGGCGGTCGAGGCCCAACACCTCAAACTCGTCGCTGCCCACGGACTTTGCGTCCGGTTGAAATGCCGGGTCGCCGCCAAGGGGCGTCACGCCGCGCAGCGTGTCGAGGAGGTCGACGCCGACTTGGCCGCCTGCACCCGTCACGAGGACGCGCGTCGTCCGACTCATCGCCATCCCTCGTCATTCGGGCGAACGTGCACGACGTCGCCCACGCCAAAGGTCTGCAGCGCACCGTCGATCTCGACGAGCAGTCGACCCGCGTCGTCGACCCCGCGCGCGACCCCACTCATCGCACCGTTGGGCTGTTCGACGCGCACGAACTGGCCGATCGTGGCCAGGGATCTGGTGTACTCATCACGAAGCACCACGCGACCTTCTTTCGAATCGAGCTGAGGACGACGAGCTTCGATCTCTTCGAGCACGATATCGAGCAACGCCCGGGGCACGATCGTGACGCCCGTCTCTGCGCGCACCGACGTCGCTGGCACGCCCTCGGGACCCTCGTACGTCAGATTGACCCCGAGACCCACCACGACGGCGAAGCCATCCACGGTCTCATCCACTTCCGCGAGGAGACCGGCGAGTTTGTTTTCAGCGACGACGAGGTCGTTCGGCCACTTCAACTGCGGGCGCAGTCCACAGAGTCGCTCGAGCGCCGTTCGGGTGGCGAGCGCCACGAGGGCGACGACCAGTTGCAGTTGGGTGGCGTCGAGGTTCGGACGAAGCAGCACGGAACAGAGAAGCGAGGCCCGAGGCGGCGACTCCCACGCTCGATCGAGACGCCCACGGCCGGAACTCTGATAGTCGGCCAGGGCGACGAGGCCCTCAGCGACGTCGTCGCGCGCCTGCTCGACGACGTACGTGTTGGTCGAATCGATCTCGTTAAAGTGCTTGACGCGCCAAACAATGGGACTCACACCCAAACATTAGGGTTTAAGGGACGAGTGCTAGAAAATAACAGGCTCGGTACGGAGGTTTGCGTGTTAAAGAAAGTCCTCATCGCCAATCGCGGTGAGATTGCGGTGCGGGTGATCAGGACCTGTCGCGAAATGGGTATCGCCACCGTCGCCGTCTACTCCGAGCTCGACCGCAACGCGCTGCACGTACGGCTGGCCGACGAGGCCTACGCGCTCGGGGGCCAAACGGCGGCCGAAAGTTATCTCAACACCGAGGCGATCTTGGACGTCATCAAACGTTCGGGTGCCGACGCCGTACACCCCGGCTACGGCTTCTTCTCCGAAAACACCGACTTCGCTCGCGCTATCACCTCACGCGGCGTGACCTTCATCGGGCCGCCGCCCGAAGCCATCGAGGTCATGGGCGACAAGATCTCGTCGCGTCTCGCCGCCGAAGCCGCTGGTGTCGAGGGCGTGCCCGGACGCAGCCAGGCGCTCGTGAACGCCGACGAGGTCGTCGACTTCGGCAATGAGTTCGGTTGGCCCGTCGCGATCAAGGCCGCCTACGGCGGCGGCGGGCGAGGTATGAAAGTAGTCAACGAGCCCGACGAGGCCCAGGCCGCCTTCGAGAGCGCGCAGCGCGAGGCGCTCAGTTACTTCGGTCGCGACGAGTGTTACGTCGAGCGTTACCTGACGTGGCCACGCCATATCGAGATGCAGGTTCTCGCGGACGCGCACGGCACGACGCTCTGGCTCGGCGAGCGTGACTGCTCAGCGCAACGTCGACACCAGAAGCTGATCGAAGAGTCACCGGCTCCGAACTTCCCCAACGACGTGCGCCTCGCAATGGGCGAGGCGGCTGTCAAGGTCTCGCGGGCTTGCGGGTACGTGAACGCGGGCACAGTCGAGTTTCTCTACCAAGACGGCGCGTTCTTCTTCTTGGAGATGAACACGCGCCTCCAGGTCGAACATCCCGTGACCGAACTCGTCACGGGCCTCGACCTCGTCGAGTGGCAACTTCGCGTCGCCGCCGGCGAACCGTTGGACTTCTCTCAAGACGACGTGCGAAGGAATGGACACGCCATTGAAGTGCGCATCAACGCCGAAGATCCTTCGGGTGGACGATTTATCCCCTCACCCGGCCGGATCACTCGGTTCGACCAGCCCTCGGGCCCCGGCGTTCGTCTCGACGCCGGCTACGGCGCGGGAGACGCCATCTCGCAGTACTACGACAATCTCATCGCCAAACTGGTCGTGTGGGCGCCGGACCGCGAGAAGGCGCGTCGCAAGATGTTGCGCGCCATCGAAGAGACCACGATCGAAGGCGTCCCCACGACGCTCCCCGCGGACGTGGTGATCCTCACGAGCGAAGAGTTCGTGAACGGAACCCACTCGACGAAGTGGGTGGAGACCAATCTCGACTTCTCCACCTTGCCGACGCCCGCGGCGGCGGCCCTGTCGATCGGCGAGGGTGGCGTGCGCAAGGACGTCACCGCCGAGGTCAACGGACGGCGCGTCACGGTTGCACTCTGGATGCCTGAGTCCGACGACGAGATCTTGGCCCGTCCTCAGAGCACCGCCCTCAAACCGCGACGCGAGCACCACAGCGGCGTGCTCGGGAGCGGCTCGGGCAAGGTGACGGTGCCGATGCAGGGCACCATCGTGAAAGTCAACGTCGAGGTCGGACAGTCTGTCGAAGCCGGCGAGACGGTCGTTATCCTCGAAGCGATGAAGATGGAGAACACCGTCAACGCGGAGAAGTCCGGCGTCGTGAAATTGATCAACGTCGCCACGGGCGACTCGGTGAGTGCCGGCGACGTCGTCGTGGAGATCGAATGACGACGAACGAGCGCGTCGCCGAGACGATCGAGAAGGCGCGCGGTGAACTCATAGCGCTCAGTCACTTCATCCACGCCCACCCCGAACTCGGCTACGAAGAGTTCACGTCTTCGAACGCGGTGGCGGACGTCGCGGAGACAATGGGTTTTCTCGTCGAACGAGGCATCGCCGACCTTCCGACGGCTTTTCGCGCGACCAAAGGTTCTGGCGAACTCCACGTGGTCTTCTGCGCCGAGTACGACGCGCTGCCCGACGTCGGCCACGCCTGCGGCCACAACATCATCGCCGCGTCGTCACTCGGCGCCGCGCTTGGACTGGGCGCGGTAGCCGACGAGCTCGATCTCACCGTGACCTTGCTCGGCACACCGTCAGAAGAAGGCGGCGGCGGGAAGATCGACCTCATCAACGCGGGCTACTTCGACGACGCGCACGCGGCGTTGATGATCCATCCCTTCCCTACGGAGCGTCTTGACGCGATCTGCCTGGCGGTGGACCACTTCGACGTCGCGTTCGCCGGCAAGGAAGCCCACGCGTCCGCCGCGCCGTGGGAAGGCGTGAACGCGCTCGACGCCCTCACCATTTCCCAAGTCGCCCTCGGACTGTTGCGTCAGCAACTACGTCCCGAGGACCAGGTGCACGGGATCGTCAGCGAAGGCGGCTCGGCCGCCAACATCATTCCAAGTCACGTGGTCGGACGCTTCATGGCGCGCTCGTCGACGGCCACGCACTTACGGGAACTTCGCGAGCGCGTCGACGCCTGTTTCGAGGCCGGCGCGCTAGCGACCGGCGCCACGCTCGTCATCGACGAGTTGGGCCATCAGTTCTCTCATATGGTGTCCGACCAAGAGATCCTCGCTCACTACCGACGCGCGGCGGAAGCTCTCGGACGAAGTTTTGCGCTCGACGACGAAGGGACGCCGAAGCCCACGATCTCCACGGACATGGCGAACGTCTCGCTCGTCGTGCCGTCGATTCACCCTCTCTTGATGATCCCGACGAACGGCGCCTCGAACCACCAACCGGAATTCACGGCGGCGTGCGTGACGCCCTTCGCGGATCAGGCCGTCATCGACGGCGCCGTCGCTCTCGCCCACACCGTGGTGAGTGTCGCCCACGACAGCGCACTGCGCGAAAGGTTGGTTCAGCGCACATGATGATCGAACACGCCCTGCTGGCGGTCACGCCTGGAGAAGAGAACGCTTTCGAGTCCTCGATGGGCGAAGCCCTTCCCATCATCGAATCGGCCGAGAACTGCTTTGGCGCCGAGGTGCGACGCCAAGCGGAAGACCCCTCCGTCTACCTGTTGCTCGTTCGATGGAGCTCGGTGGAGGCGCATATGGCCTTTCGAGAGACGGATCTCTTTGCGCAGTGGCGCGCGCTGACGCACCACTTCTACCGCGAGCCACCGAACGTCACGCACTTTCACGAACCCCTCGCCCGCTAGGTGGCTTGGTAGACCCCGAACTCCGTTCGTAGGACGTCGGCGACTTCACCAAGGGTGGCCAGTCTCGACAGTGCCGTCCTCATTGGATAGAGAAGGTTCGCCGATCCCCGAGCAGCGGTGGCCACGTCGGCGAGCGCCGCGCGCACTGCGTCGTTGTCGCGTGAGACCTTGAGGTGGCGCACCCGATCGACTTGGGCCGTTTGTTGCAACTCGTCGATCGGAAAGACGTCGGCTTTGGTCGTCTCGTTCTCGACGAACTGATTGACGCCGACGACGACTTTGTCACCTCGCTCGACGCTCCTCGCGAACTGGTAGGCCGCCGCCTCGATCTCGTCCTGGAGGTAGTGCGCCTCGATCGCGGCGACGGCGCCGCCCATCTCGTCGATGCGCTCGATGTACTCACGCGCCCGGCGCTCGACCTCGTCGGTCATCGACTCGACGAAAAACGAGCCGGCTAAGGGATCGACCGTGTCGGCGACGCCCGATTCGTAGCCGAGGACCTGTTGCGTGCGCAGCGCCAGCTTGGCCGCGCGTTCGGTGGGCAGTCCGAGTGCCTCGTCGAAGCCGTTCGTGTGCAGGCTCTGGGTTCCCCCGAGTGCCGCCGCGAGACCCTGAATGGTCACGCGCACGATGTTGTTCTCGGGCTGTTGAGCCGTGAGCGTCGAGCCACCCGTCTGAGTATGGAATCGCAGCATCGTCGACTTGGGATCCGTCGAGCCGAAGCGATCGCGCATGATCGACGCCCACAGTCGACGAGCAGCGCGGTACTTGGCCACCTCCTCGAAGAGGTTGTTGTGCGCGTTGAAGAAGAAACTGAGCCGTGGCGCGAAGGCGTCGAGCTCGAGTCCCGCCGCGAGAGCCGCTTCGACGTACGCGACGCCGTTCGCGAGCGTGAAGGCGATCTCTTGGACCGCCGTGGAGCCGGCTTCACGGATGTGGTAGCCCGAGATGGAAATGGTGTTCCAGTTGGGCAGTTCCTTGGCGCAGTACGCGAAGGTGTCCACCACGAGACGCATCGAGGGACGAGGCGGGTAGATGTAGGTGCCGCGTGCGACGTACTCCTTCAAGATGTCGTTTTGAATGGTGCCGCGCAACTTCGCGCCGGCGACGCCCTGCTCTTCGCCGACCAACTGGTAGAACAACAACAGCGTCGCGGCCGTTGCGTTGATGGTCATCGACGTCGTGACCTCGTCGAGGGGCAGACCTTGTAGTAAGAGACGCATGTCCTCGAGCGACGAAATGGCGACGCCCACTTTGCCCACTTCACCTTCGGCGCGGACGTGGTCGCCGTCAAGACCCATCTGGGTCGGCAGGTCGAAGGCGCACGACAGACCCGTCTGTCCGGCGTCCAAGAGGAACTTGAAACGCTCATTGGTCGCTTCGGCGGTTCCAAACCCTGCGTACTGACGCATGGTCCAGAGCTTGCCGCGGTACATCGTCTCCTGCACCCCGCGGGTGTACGGGTAGGCTCCCGGCTCGCCGAGTTGGGCCTGCTCGTCGAAGTCTTTGAGATCGGCGCCACGATAGACCGACTTGATTTCAATGCCCGAATCAGTGAATCGCTCGTTCGTGCTCACGCAGGCCAGGTTAGGCGTTGCCCGCCGCGACGCGAGGGCCGAGGAGCGGGCCAATTGCGCACCGGGATTCGCGGAGCGCTTTCAATGCTCAGCGGACGCACGAGACGAGCCACTCGAACTACGGCGCCAGACCGCGGACCGCCATCTCGCAGGCCCCGATGAGTTGACGGACTACGCGTGCACCGGGTGGGGCATGCACAGGTCGTCGTACTCGGCGATCTGGATCGGCCCCGCGTTGTCACCACAGGCCGGGCACTGGGGGTCGCGACGAACGTTGAAAGTTCGAAAGCTCTGCTCGAGGGCGTCGTACGTGAGCAGTCGGCCCACCAGGGGCTCACCCAAGGCGAGAATCAACTTGATCGTCTCGACGGCCTGCAGTGAGCCGATGATCCCGGGCAACACACCGAGCACGCCGGCCTCGGCGCAACTGGGCGCGAGTTCGGCGGGCGGTGGCTCGGGGATCATGCAGCGATAGCACGGACCGACGTAGGGGTTGAACACGGTGACCTGTCCGTCGAAGCGAAAGATCGATCCGTGCACGACGGGAATGCGCTTCAGCAGCGAGGCGTCGTTGACGAGGTAGCGCGTCGGGAAGTTGTCGGTGCCGTCCACGATGACGTCGTAGCCGTCGATGATGTCCAAGATGTTGTCGGCGCCCAAGCGCACGTCGTACGTGACGACCTTCACGTCGGGGTTCATGGCCGTCAGCGCAGCTTTCGCGCTATCGACCTTGCGCATACCGACGCGGTCCATCGTGTGAAGTATCTGGCGTTGCAGGTTGGACGAGTCGACGACGTCCATGTCGATGATGCCAATGGTGCCCACGCCCGCCGCCGCGAAGTAGAGCGCGGCGGGAGAACCGAGTCCGCCCGCGCCGAGCAACAGCACCTTCGCGTCGAGAAGCTTCAACTGGCCCTCTTCGCCCACTTCGGGGAGGAGTAGGTGACGGGCGTAGCGCAGGCGCTGGTCTTGGCTCATCGTGCGTGGCGTACTCCAGGCCAGGCCTTCGTCTTTCCACTTGTTGAAGCCACCAGTGATGGACACCACGTCGCTGTAGCCGAGGTCTTGGAGCGTCTTCGCGGCGAAGGCACTGCGCGTTCCACCGGCACAGTAGACCGCGACGGGCGCATTCTTGTCGCGAAGGCGTCCTTCGACGGAGAACTCGAGTTGCCCCCGGGGGACGTGGACGGCGCCAGGAATGGCACCCTGCTCGTACTCGTCAGGTTCTCGCACGTCGAGCAGCGTGTAGTCGTCGAGGTGCGTCGCGACCTCCTGCGGGTCGACCTCACGGATCTCGGCCTTGGCGGCGTTCATTAAATCTCGCGGTGATGGCAAGGGACGCTCCTTTTCAGTCCTTAAATCTTACCTGCTTGGTCAACAATCCGAGTCGCCGCGCCTGCTAGACCCGACGCGTGGAACTTCGTGAACTACTCGCGCGTCGGCGCATGACGCGGTCCTTTGACGGTACGCCCGTCGACGAGGCCTGGCTCGACGAGCTCTGTCGCGAGGCCCTCTGGTCACCCACGGCCGGCAACAGTGCGGGAGTGCGTCTCTACACGTTGGGCGCCGACTACGTCGCTCCCTACGTCGAGGTGGCGTCCGACGAGGCGTGGCGGGCGAGCTCGCGCCGTTACGAAGGAATACGTCGAGCCGGCGGCGTCGTCATGGTCACGACGCGCCCCGAGGACTACCTCGCGCGTTACGCTGAAGCCGACAAGGTCGCGTCAGGACTGGGCGATCGCGAGAACTGGCCGCTGCCCTACTGGCATACCGACGCAGCGATGGCGACGATGGCGCTGTTGCTCTTGCTCGAAGAGAGCGACTGGCAGGCGACGATCTGGGGGAACTTTCGCAACAACGAGGCCGTGGTGCGATGGGCGGGCGTCCACGATGAGGAACTATTCGCCAGCGTCTTCATCGGTCGCGGCGACGGAAAAGACGTGGCCTCGAGTTCGCTCACTCGCCGCGTGCCGTCTCGCAGCGAAAGGGTTCGCCGGCTGGCCCCTTAACCTGTCGCGTCGCTTGACAGGGCAACGAGATACTCGACCAACGTCCTCGTGGCGAACGCCGTCGCGCCTTTGGTCACGTACCCTCTCGCGGCGTCTGAACGAGCGGGTCCGGCGATGTCGAGGTGCGCCCACGGTCGGCCGTTCGTGAAGCGTCGCAGTAACAGTGCCGCGGAGATCGCTCCGGCCTTCGGAGGTTTGCCAATGTTCTTCATGTCGGCGACGTCGGATTCGATGTGCGACTCGTAACTCTCGACGAGCGGCATACGCCACAGCGCTTCACCGCTGCGGCTACTCGCCGCCGCCAAGCGGTCCGCGAGTTCATCGTTCGAGACGAACATGGCGCCTACCTCGTCGCCCAGAGCAACGTTCTGCGATCCGGTCAGGGTGGCGACGTCAATGATCGCGTCGGGGTTGGCCTCCGCGGCGAGACTGAGCCCGTCGGCAAGGATGAGCCGTCCTTCCGCGTCGGTGTTGAGTACCTCGATGGTCATACCGTTGCGAATCGTGAGGACGTCGCCGGGCTTCGTGGCCCGATCACCGAGGAGGTTCTCGGTCATTGGGGCGATCGCGGTGACGCGAACTTTGAGGCCGAGTCGACTCGCGAGCGAGATGACGGCCATGACGACCGCCGCGCCCGTCATGTCGGTCTTCATACCCATCATCCCGTCGCCGGACTTAATGGAGAGTCCGCCAGAGTCAAACGTCACGCCCTTGCCAACGAGAGCCACGTGAGGAATTTCATTGCCGGCCTGGGGGTCGTAGGTGGCGTAGACGAGTCGCGTCGGCTGCGCCGAGCCCTGTCCAACACCGAGCAATCCGCCGAGACGCTCTTCCTTTATCTTCGATTCGTTCCAGACGTCAACAGTGACGTGCTCGTCGACTTCGAGACGTTCCTCGATTTCGTTCGCGAGCGTCTTAGGCGCCATGAAACCCGCCGGCGAGTCCACGAGGAATTTGGCCCAGTTAACGGCGTCGGCAATGATCCTGCCTCGTTCGACTCCCTCCGTGACGGCGTCGTGCACCGCCACGGTCGGTAACGGGACACCAATCGGCACAACGTCGAATGAAGCGTCGGTGCTTCGATTCTTGAAACTGTACGCCGCGAGCAACGCGCCCTCGCTCAGTGCTTGGGCGACACCCGAAGGATCACGAAGTCCGTCGGTGGGTAACAGAAAGGCGATCGATCCCTCGCCCGTCGCGCGGAGCACTCCCGCACCGGCAAGTCGGTACGCGTTGGCGTCCTGGTCATTCGAACCCAGCGACACGAACGCGACGTTCGAACTATTCAGAGATCGAAGGACCACCGAACTCCCCACGTCGTCCTTCAGACCTTGACGCGTGCACCACTCCTTCGTAAGGTTTCGCGGAATGTCCAGGACACCCAAACTCTGGGGAATCGCGTCACTGATCGTGCCAGCGCCGTCCTTGAAGAGCACTGGCACCGCGATCGTCGACTGCGTCAACGCCTCTTTAATCGACGAGATTCGTGCCGTTCGTGTCATTACAACCTTTTCCTAGTCATGAACCCGTGCGGTTCGGTGATGCGGACCTTCGGCCCAGCGGGCCATCGTCCACGCCAAATCGCTGAGGCGATTGAGGTAGGCGTTGACGAGAGAGTCTTCGACGACGTAGCCGACGGCGACGCGTTCAGCGCGTCTGATGACCGTGCGCGCCACGTCCAAAGCGGCGCTCAGTCGCGTCTCGCCGGGCACGACGAACTCCTTAGGCATTTCAATCTCCGCGGACAGCGCGTCGATCTCGCCTTCCAGACGTTCAATCATTCCCGACGTCACGAGCGACTTCTCCGCGACGAGCTTGTGTCGATTGGCCGGGAGCGTCGCAATCTCGGCCATGAGCACCCAGAGATCGCGCTCGAGCGTGATCAGGAGTTCATTGAGTCGCGAACCAGGCTCGCTGAGCGAGCGCGCCCAACCGAGTGTCGCTTGCGCCTCATCGACCGCACCGTTGACTTCAATGGGTTCGGCGCTCTTCGAAACGCGACCACCGAAGTAGAGCCCCGTGGTGCCGTCATCCCCGCCACGCGTGTAAATCTTCACCCCGCCAGCGTAGTGAACACAATCATCCCCAGTAACCTGATGAACCAATGGAACCATCTCTTCGCCCGCCGTTTGCTCGCCCGAACGCAGACGATCCCTACCTCAAGGCGACGAGCGCGGGCGTGGTGATCTTCGATGGCGCCACGGGTACGAATCTCCAACTTCAACACCTCAGCGCGGATGACTTCGGCGGTGCGGCCTTGGAGGGCTGCAACGAGATCCTCAGCGTGACGCGACCTGACGCCATCGAAGCTCTCCATCGATCGTTCTTCGACGTCGGGGTGGACGTCGTCGAGACCAACTCCTTTGGCACGTTTTCAGTGGTCCTGGCCGAGTACGGCATCGCCGAGCGCACCCACGAACTCGCCCTCGCCTCCGCGCAAATCGCCCGGCGCGTCGCCGACACCTACGCCGGCGCCAACGATCCCAAGTTCGTCGCAGGATCGATGGGACCGGGCACGAAGTTCCCCACGCTCGGGCAGATCTCCTACGACGATCTCTCGGCGAGCTACGAAGTCTTGGCCTACGGTCTCTTGGAGGGTGGCGTCGACCTCTTACTGATCGAGACCATGTTCGACTTGCTCTCTGGCAAGGCCGCTATCGCCGCCTGTCATCGCGCCATGGCTCGCCACGGACGAATCGTGCCCATCCAGGCCCAGGTGACGATCGAACTCACGGGCCGGATGCTGCCCGGCACAGAGATCGGCGCCGCCGTCGCGGCACTCTCGCCACTCGGCATCGACGTCATTGGCCTTAACTGCGCGACCGGACCCGTCGAGATGTACGAACCGTTGCGCACGCTCTCCGACAGCGCGCCGATGGCGGTGTCGTGCATGCCCAACGCCGGTCTGCCGAGCGTGGTCGACGGCAAGATGCACTACGACCTCACCCCGGACGCGCTCGCCGAACACCTCGCGAAGTTCGTCACCGAGTACGGAGTCCAAGTCGTGGGTGGCTGTTGCGGCACCACGCCCGACCACCTCGCACGGGTGATCGAATCAGTGCGTCCGCTCGCGGCGGCCAAGCGCTCGCCCGTCATCGACCACGCCGTCGCGTCGATCTACTCGCCGGTCAGCTACCAACAGGACCGCTCCGTGCTGCTCGTGGGTGAACGAACGAACGCGAACGGATCGAAGAAGTTTCGTGACGCGATGCTTGAAGGTGACTGGGACACCTGCGTGGAGATCGGTCGCGATCAGATCAAGGAGGGCGCGCACGTGTTGGACGTCTGCGTCGACTACACCGGCGCCGACGGCGTCAGCGACATGAACGAAATCATGAGCCGGCTCTCCACTCAGTCCTCGGTACCGATCATGATCGACACCACTGAAGCGCCGGTCGCTCGCCAAGCCCTCACGTGGTTGGGTGGCAAACCACTGCTGAATTCGGTGAACCTGGAAGAAGGTGACGCGCCGGGTACTCGACTCGACAGCTTTCTGTCGCTCGCCGCCGAGTTCGGCGCGGCCGTCGTGGCGACGTGCATTGACGAGGACGGACAAGCACGCGACGCCGACTGGAAGGTTCGTGCCGCGAAAGCGATCACCGATCTTGCGGTGTCGCGCTACGGACTCGATCCCCACGACATCTTCATCGACACGCTGGCGTTGCCCCTCTCGACGGGCATGATCGAGTCACGCCGCGACGGCATCGAGACGCTCGAGGCCATACGTCGCGTGAAGGTGGAACTGCCGGGCGTTCGCACCATCCTCGGCCTCTCCAATATTTCCTTCGGTCTCAACCCGGCCGCCCGTCAGGTCCTCAACAGCGTCTTTCTCCACGAAGCCGCAGAGGCCGGCCTCGACGCCGCCATCGTGCACGCGTCCAAGATCCTCCCCCTGCACCGTATCGACGAGGAGGCCCGACAGGTCTGCCTCGACCTCATCTACGACCGCCGTCGCGACGACTACGACCCATTGAGTGAACTCCTGCGACTCTTCCAAGGCGTGTCGACGTCGAGCAACCGAGGTCCCGCGCTGGACGACCTGCCCCTCAACGAGCGCCTGAAGCGTCGCATCATCGACGGGGCGCGCGTCGGGCTCGAGGACGATCTCAACCAAGCCATGAGCGAGGGCGCGAAGCCGCTCCAGATCGTGAACGATATTCTCCTCGACGGTATGCGTGTCGTGGGCGATCTCTTCGCGAGCGGAGAAATGCAGCTCCCCTTCGTCCTCCAGAGCGCCGAGACGATGAAGACTGCCGTGTCACACCTCGAACCACTGATGGAGAAGAGCGACCAAGGAGGTCGCGGTCGGGTGGTCCTGGCGACCGTGAAGGGTGACGTCCACGACATCGGCAAAAACCTCGTGGACATCATCTTGACCAACAACGGCTACGAGGTCATCAACCTCGGCATCAAAGTCGGTGTGAACGAAATGCTGAGTGCCGTCGAGGAACACAAGGCCGACGCCCTCGGGATGAGCGGACTCTTGGTGAAGTCGACCCTCATCATGCGCGAGAACCTTGAGATAATGAACGAACGCTCCATGTCCGAAGTTCCCGTTCTCCTCGGTGGCGCGGCCCTGACGCGCACGTACGTCGAACGCGACCTCCGAGAGATCTACGGCGGGCGTCTCTTCTACGGCAAAGACGCCTTCGAGGGACTTCGCGTGTTGGATCAACTTGGAGACATTCGACGTGGGGGCGTCGACGATCCGAACTTCGGCCGCGAGCTCTCGAAGAGGAACGTGCAACGGCGTTTCCGTGATCCCGCGCCCGAAACCACTCTCAGGTTGCCGAACCGCAGTCTCGACGTCGAGACCGATAACCCACTCTTCGTGCCGCCCTTTCTCGGTAGCCGCGTCGCGAAGGGCATGTCCCTCGAGGAGATCAGCGAGTTCTTGAACCTCACGGCGCTCTTTCGAAACCAGTGGGGCTTTCGCCCCGAGGCCGGCGAGGACGACAAGGCGTTCAAAGAGCGGGTCAGTGCCACGTTGCGTGAACAGATGAGTATCGCCGTCGAGGAGGACCTGCTGGTTCCACAAGTCGTCTGGGGGCACTACCCCGCCGCTTCCGACGGCAACGACCTCATCATCTACACCGACGAATCGCGCGACAGTGAGATCACGCGCTTTCACTTTCCACGCCAGAGTGTCGCGCCGCACCTCTGCGTCGCCGACTTCTTTCGCTCCAACGAAAGCCCCGACCACGACTACGCCAGTTTCATGCTCGTCACGATGGGGAGTCGGGTCTCCGAGCGTGCGCACCAGCTCTTCGCTGAGAATCGCTACAGCGACTACTTGATGTTGCACGGGCTTGGCGTAGAGATGGCCGAAGCGCTCGCCGAACTCTGGCACAAACGAATTCGTGGGGAACTCGGGTACGTGCAGGAAGACGGACCGACGCTGACCGGTCTCTTTCGCCAGCAGTACCGCGGCGGCAGGTACTCGTGGGGCTACCCGGCGTGCCCCGACCTCAGCGACAACGCGAAGGTGGCGGCACTGCTCGAATCGGAGCGAATTGGCGTGTCGGTCTCCGAAGGTTTCCAACTCCACCCCGAACAGACGACCGACGCCATTATCTGTCATCACCCCAAGGCCAAGTACTTCATCGCCTAACGAAACGAGAGGTCGGCAGCACTACGAGGCGAGGCGGGCACCAGTCGCCGAACTTGAACTTTCATCGACATCGATCGGACGCACGTGAAGGTGAGACCCCGGCCCTGTGCGACTATTGAGCGATGGCCCGGTCCGAGATGCTAACGGCGAGCGACAACGTGTCGGCGGCGGATTGGATCCGAGATCGCCTCAGCCCGTGGGATTCGCTTGTCATGACGTCGTTCGTTCCGAGAGGCTTCGACGCGTACGTAAGGATTCTGCACCCGGTGCAGTTGCCCCGAGACGGAGTCCCACTCGTGCGGTGGTCGGACGTGTCGCGCTGGAGTGGCATCCCCTTGCACCCACTCGTCCAATGGCACGAGGTCGCGCTGCCCGAGACGATCCCTTCGACCGAGCCCCCCTGGAGGAGTCAGGGCCCACGACACGGCTCTCTTTTCTTCCCCGACGCCGAAGTACTTATCGAGGACCTCTCTGCGCATACGTCGACGCCGCTCGACTGTTTCTTCTGCGTGTGGATCGGATACGGTGGATCCGCGGGCGTGTTCGTCCCTCTCGGCTCACCCCCGGTGCATATTCCAGCACCACGGCAGCCCACAGCGTTGGTGGAGTTACCTCATCGCCAGTACGGACTCTTCGAGGGTCCCGTCGAGAGTGCCACTTCTCTCGAGGGGCGCAACAACTATGAAGAGCAGACACCGAACCTGTGGTGGCCGGCGGATCAATCGTGGTGCGTGGCGAGCGAGATCGACCTCCCGTGGACCTACGTGGGGGGTTCGTCGGAACTCATCGACCTCCTGACTGCCGATGAGCGTCTCGAGACGGTTGCCGCGGCGCCGAATGATCCGCTCTGGATTGACCTCAACGGTTGGCTACTGCGTCTGATTGAAGACACTGTCGATGAAGTGCTCTCGAGTGGGTCAGCGAATCTGACCCTCGCCGCCGGCACGGTGACCGTGCGGTGGGAGACGTCTCGTCGGCGAGGACGGGGAACGATCACGACGCGGTCTGAACGATCCGGCGGCTGGGGTGGCGGCGGCGGGGCGATCAACGCACGTGATCCCGATGAGATGAGACGACAGATCGCGTTTCAAATCCAGCGAGCGGTGCTTTCCTTGGTCGACGCGTAATCGCCAACTTTCGAAACGACTCCGACGGAACGGTGGAACTTTCAAACCTTTGGTCGAAAGCGGTTCCGTAAGAATCCGAGCATTCGTGGTGACGAGAAACCCACTTCGCCGACGTATCCGACGGAACGTCAGCGCTCAGCGCCGCAGTAACGGGGCCGCGACGGGAGTGGCGTCACTCAGGGCTTCGCGCGCGTGGTAGCTCGAGCGCGTGAGTGGCGAGGACTGGACGTGGCGAAGACCGAGTCGACGACCACGTTCGGCGAGGTCCTCGAACTCAGCCGGCTCCCAGAAGCGAGCGACCGGCAGATGACGCTCGGTCGGTCGCAGGTACTGCCCGATCGTGGCGATCTGTACCCCGACGGCCGCGAGATCTGCCAACGTCTCTTCGACTTCATCGACCGTTTCGCCGAGTCCCACCATCAGACCAGATTTCGTCATGAGTCCAGCCTGCGCGCTGCGCGCGAGGACGGTCAATGAACGCAGGTATCCAGCGCTCGGACGAACGGCGCGCTGCAATCGAGCAACTGTCTCGATGTTGTGGTTCATGACGTCAGGTCGGGCGTCAATGAGAATCTGCAAGGAATCCGGGTCACCCTTGAGGTCGCTCGTCAAGACTTCGACGTGGGTACTCGGCGAGCGCTCGCGGATCGACCGTACGCTCTGAGCGATCGCGCCCGCGCCACCGTCGGCGAGGTCGTCGCGCGCCACGCACGTGATGACCGCGTGAGCCAACTTGAGTCGGACGACGGCCTCGGCCACGCGCTCCGGCTCGGTGGGATCGAGGGCGAGGGGCTTTCGCGTGTCGACCAGACAGAATCCACACGCCCTCGTGCAGCGTTCGCCGTTCACCATGAATGTCGCCGTTCCCGCGGACCAGCATTCGAAGATGTTGGGGCAACCCGCTTCTTCACACACGGTCACCAGTCGGAGATCTTCCGTGAGTTTGCGAAGGGACTGATACTCGGTTCCCATGTGTGCCTCGATACGGAGCCACTCGGGTTTACGAACATTGAGCGAAAGCCCCGCGTCGGGGTCGACGCCGGCCTTGCGGAGACGCCGAAGGAGGGGACGTTCTTCGGAGGTCGTGGCGACGCTGCGATCGACGCGAGCAACGCGCGACGAGCCGCCGAGTTGACGTTCGAGTTCTTCGCCCAAGAGGTTCTCGACGTCCAGCGCGGTGACCGCAAGACCCAGCGAGTTCAGTGAGGCGACGGGTTTGTCCGCGATGCCGCAGGGCACGATGGCCTTAAAGCCCTCGAGATCAATCTCGACGTTGAGCGCCACGCCGTGCAGGGTACGACGCTGACCCGCGTCATTTCGTTCCGTACGCACCCCAACCGCGGCGATCTTCGAGGGGAGAACGTCGAGGTCGGCCCACACGCCTGGGTACCCTTCGAGACGACCGACCGTGCCGAGCCGGCCCTCGGGATCGGCCCGACGGACGGCGTCGATGACCGCGTCTTCAAGCTTTCGAACGTGGGTCTTGCCCGCGGCGGGGTCGTCGTCGACGCTCACGATCGCCCACGCCACTACTTGACCGGGTGCGTGGTAGGTAACGTCGCCGCCGCGGTCGGCGTCGATGACGACGGCGTTCAACTGTGAAGGAGGAATGAGGAAGTGCTCCTCCAGCGTTCGAACTCCTCGGGTGTAGGTGGGCGGATGCTCGAACAACAACACGTAGTCGTCACTCGTCTGGAGCAGCGCACGTTGCAGATCGTTGGCCTCCGCGAACGAGACCCTACCGAGGTGACGTCGGCGCAACATCTATCGCTCGCTCGCCAAGTCCATACCCGCGAGAAGTTCGGCCACTCGTTCCAGGTAACTTGCCGCGCCCATTGGTTCACACACACGATGATCGAACGAGAGTCCCAACACGAGTCGTCGTCCGACCTCGAGCACGGGCGAACCACTGCTCTCGTTCACGACCGGCACCAGACGAACCGCGCCCATGGACAGGATCGCCACCTCGGGCTGGATGATGATCGGCGTCGCCCAGAGCGTGTGCTCCGTTGGCGCGCCCGCCACCGTGAAGGTGCCGCCCATGAGATCGTCCGTCGTTAGCTGGCGAGAGTGCACCCGATCGTCGAGTTCGTTGACGCGCCGCGCGAGGGCCCGTAACGTCAGACCCGCGGCCGCGTGCACCACCGGCACCAGCATCCCGTCGTCGGCGATTGCGCGAACCACACCTAAGTTGACCGTGCGGTGTACGACGAACTCGTCACCTGAATACGTAGCGTTGAGGAACTCGAACTCTCCGAGCGCGCGAACGGCGGCCAAACTCACCACCATCTCGTCACTGATTGTTTCACCGTCACGCGTGACGCGACCAAGCTTCTCGAGTTCCCCGAAGATGGCGCCGTCGACTTCGACGGCCACGAACCCGTGCGGCGTGCTCTGGCTCGAGACGGACATGTGTTGGCCCATTCGACGTCGCCCGTGGCTGAGCGGCACCACTAACTCCTCGGTCGGGCCGATCGCAACGGCCCGCTCGGCGTCTCGACGAGTGATGGCTCCCCCGGCGCCCGTCCCTTGAACAGAAGAGGCAGCGACACCGCCGTCATTCAGAATGCGGCGCACGACCGGTGACACGACGACGCCGTTCGGCGACGTTTCGCCTGACGTACTCGGCGTCGGAGCTTTTGGAGTGGGTGAAGGTCGGGGCGGGAGCGTGGAAGAGGTCTCGGCCGTCGGCGCTGGCTCGATTGGCGACGGTTCGGCCGAACTAGCCACTGCGTTCTCATCGATTACCGCGACGCGCGAGCCGGTTTCGACGGTGTCGCCTTCTCCCGCCAGTATCTCCACGAGCACTCCCGCCGCGGGCGAGGGCATCTCCGAATCGACCTTGTCAGTGGAGACTTCAAAAAGTGGTTCGTCACGCGCGACGACGTCGCCCACCTTCTTGAACCATTGCGTGATGATCCCTTCGGTGACCGACTCACCCAGCGACGGCAGCGTGACGTCTGTCATTGCATCGACTCTACCGGTCCGAATGCTTCGGTCTTTCGCCAGAGGAACCGGATCCCGGTCAGATGTTGGCGCCGCGAAAAGCGAGAGCGCCAGCCAAGCACGATGTACTGCGTCCCGTCGATGTTTTCACGAGCCATGTCCAGGTGCCCCGCGTGGCTCGCCGATTCGGTGACAACGTGCAGAACCATCTCAGAAAGAGTCAGTTGATCGGCTTACGCGTGATGAGCGGATTTTACGTTAAGGCTAATCAACTGGCATTTCTACTACCGGCGAGTGAGCAGGGTTTGCGCATGGTTGTGCCTACTGATCCGGAGAAGTGTCGACAAATCTGTTGACATGCGTGCCAGCAGACGAAAGGCCATTTGACGAGTTCGGCACCGTGCGCGCTTTCAATTCTTACGCTCGGTTGCTCGTTGCCCAAGGGGCGATTTCGCTAAGCACACCCGATGTCATCAATGACTCGAAATAATCGGAAAGGCGCTTCGGTACAGATCCTCCGGCAATAACCAACCCCAACTCCATGTTCTCTTCATGGCCGAATCTGGTCAGGTTTGCCGAAGTAACCAGTGCGGCTTGCGAGTCGTAGATCGCTGTCTTAGCGTGCTTCGAAGCACCGCCGTCAGGACGCTGGTCCTTAGGCCAGACCCAGAATGAGGCAAAGCCCTTCAACTTGGAGAACGCCCTCGATGCATCCGCGTTGAGCCGACCATTGGCGGTGTCATTGACAGGGACGAAGCGGCGACGCGCAGGCTGAGTGTCTCGGCGAAGCGAAGTCAAAGAACACTGCGGACCTGGCGCATTGTTGTACCGGGACGGGGCATCAGTGACTCGCTTGATCGAGGTAGATCAAAAGAGGGAGTACTGATAATCCTGAGTTTCTACTCTTGCCTGATTGAGCTGCTCGGCGGCCGAATGATTCATGGAGATTTGGAAGGACAGGTCAACCAGCGACATTCTCTCGTGGCGTACATGGAATTGCCTTCGACGTTGTGTTAGAGGCCACCGACGACTGTTGCGATCCGACCGAACTCTAACAGTTCCTAATTCGTGCTGGAGAAAATCCTAGGTGTCCAGCAAATATCTTGTTTCCCCCAGTAAAAGCCCATGGTGGGGACTCAATGATAAATCGCGCGCCTCTGGCGCTTACGGCTTCAACATATCCGCTAAAGCAAAGCCATCGCACCAAACCTTTTTGTGAAGTGAATGAGAATCGCGTTCGGACAACATTGCCCGCGTGGGTGCCGATGCAAAATCCGACAACGTGTTCATTTGGGTCGAATACGCCAACACAGATGACGTCATCCAGAGATCTGAGAATACTACTTTGAACCGCTTCTATGCTGTGTTCGTACCACCCCATATCCCTAGTCACCTGCGAAACGACATCACTAATCTCAGATGATCCAACCGCTCTCACCGTGAAGCCAGCGATTTTTGCTTGCGATGTTCGCGTTCTAAGATTTTGCTTTGATGTACCTTGCCAGTACA
>DATKSO010000083.1:0-22321 GCA_035531635.1 Acidimicrobiales bacterium
GAGCGCGGCATCGGTGCCCTGGTGGTCACGGGCGCCAAGCCACCACTGGTGGGCATCTTCTCGGAACGCGACGCTGTGCGCGCGCTGGCCACCAGCGGCGAGAGCGCTCTTGAGGAGAAGGTCGCGAACCTCATGACCAAGGACGTCGTTGTCTGCACCGAAGCCACGCAACTGACCGAGTTGATGACGATGATGACGGAGCGTCGAATCCGCCACGTACCCGTCGTCGAGGACGCGAAGCTGGTCGGCCTCATCTCCATTGGCGACGTCGTGAAGGCTCGCCTCGAGGAACTCGAGAACGATAAGAAGGATCTACTCGACTACGTGTCGGGACGCTAAGGCTACGACGTCGCGGCGCGTAGTCGCAGTTCGGCGCGTTCCAACGCCGCCAGCGCGATGAGGTAGGTCACGCTGTCGTCTTGATCGCCCTTCGGCGCGCCAGCGAGTTGCGCTTCGGCGGACTCCTTGGCCGCCTGCGCGCGCGCGACGTCGATCTCCGTCGTGCGCTCCGCGATACCGGCGAGCACCGTGGCGAGCGTCACGCCCTCGTCACTGCCGGGACCGACTTGGAAGTAACCCGTGTGTACCGCGAAGGCGATTTCGCCTTCCGTGGTTTCCACGCGAACGATGCTCGAGACAATGTCGCCCACCGTCGGCGTGTGCTGAGGCAAGATCGTGAAGTTACCCTCGGAGGAGCGCGCGATGAGAGCGTTCGCCTCTCCAGCCCACAGGGCCTTTTCGGGTGACACGATCTCCACGGTGAGGGTCGCCATTAGTTCTTGGCCATCTCCGCGGCTTTCGCCTCGACGTCCGAGGCGCCCCCGACGTTGAGGAACGCCTGCTCGGGGAAGTGGTCGAGGTCACCCTTGACCAGGTGTTCGAAGGACTCGATCGTCTCTTGTACCGGCACGTTGATGCCTTCGATTCCGGTGAAGACCTTGGAGACGAACATGGGCTGCGAAAGGAAGCGCTGGATCTTGCGCGCGCGCGTCACCATGATTCGGTCTTCTTCGGAGAGTTCGTCGAGTCCGAGGATGGCGATGATGTCCTGGAGCTCTTTGTTTCGCTGAAGGATCTGCTGCACCTGGCGGGCCACGGCGTAGTGGCGGTCCCCCACGATCTCCGGTGCCAAGATGTTCGACGTCGAGGTGAGCGGGTCCACGGCCGGGTAGATACCGAGCGCCGCGATCTGTCGACTCAGCTCCGTCGTCGCGTCGAGGTGGGTGAAGGTCGTGAACGGTGCCGGGTCGGTGTAGTCGTCCGCCGGCACGTAGACCGCTTGGAGTGACGTGATCGAGTGACCACGCGTGGACGTGATGCGTTCTTGCAACTCGCCCATCTCGTCGGCGAGCGTGGGTTGGTAACCGACCGCCGAGGGCATGCGTCCGAGCAACGTGGAGACCTCGGAGCCGGCCTGCACGAAGCGAAAGATGTTGTCAATGAACAACAACACGTCCTGGTTCTTCACGTCTCGGAAGTACTCGGCCATGGTGAGGGCCGCGAGCGCGACGCGAAGACGCACCCCCGGTGGTTCGTCCATCTGGCCGTAGACCAGCGCCGTCTTCTCGATGACGCCGGACTCACGCATCTCGAGCAACAGGTCGGTCCCTTCACGGGTGCGCTCGCCCACGCCGGCGAAGACCGACACGCCGTCGTGCTGCTCGGCCACGCGTCGAATCATCTCCATGATCAAGACGGTCTTGCCCACGCCCGCGCCACCGAAGAGGCCGATCTTGCCACCCTGCACGTACGGGGCGAGCAGGTCGACGACCTTGATGCCGGTTTCGAACATCGTGGCGCGCGGCTCGAGTTGGTCGAAGGCGGGGGCGTCACGGTGGATCTCCCAGTGGTCCTCGACGGCGCCGATGTCGTCGGTGTCGAGCGACTCGCCGATCACGTTGAAGACGTGACCCAGCACGGCGTCACCCACGGGTACCGAGATGCCTCGACCGCTTTGGCGTACGAGGGCCCCGCGAACGAGTCCG
This sequence comes from Acidimicrobiales bacterium, assembly GCA_035531635.1. GTDB lineage: Bacteria > Actinomycetota > Acidimicrobiia > Acidimicrobiales > RAAP-2 > RAAP-2. The sequence continues at coordinate 1,986 of DATKSO010000083.1, forward strand.
TCGGTGGGCTTCATGCACACGCAGCGCACGCGACCTTCGCCGATCTGTTGGGCGACCTCACCGACGACGGTGATGGTCTGACCCTCGAGCTCGATGTCCATCTCCACGGCGTGGTTGATCTCGGGCAGCGCGTGGGGCGGGAACTCCACGTCCACGACGGGTCCGGCGATCGCGACGACGCGACCTGTCTCGAGCTTGGTCTTTTCGGGAGCCACGGTCATTTGATTCTCACTTTCCCGAGCGGAGCGCTTCGGCGCCGCCCACGATTTCCATAATTTCGGTCGTAATCGAGTCCTGACGAGCACGGTTCATCACGCGCGTCAGTGTCTGTCCGAGTTCGTCGGCGTTGTCCGTCGCGGCGGCCATGGCGCGCTGCTGACTGGTGTGAAACGAGGCGGCGCCTTCGAGGAGCGCGGAGTAGATCTCACTTTCGAGCGCCCGCGGTGCCAAGAAGTAGAGCAACTTCTCGACTTCGGGTTCGAACTCGGTGTACCCCTTCAGTTTCGATGACTCTTCGCCCGCGGGCAGCTCGGGGAGCACGAGGGGCAACAGCTGTTGCACGTCGACGGCTTGCGAGCCCGCCGAGAGGTACCGCATCGAGACCATCAGGATCTGCTGGGCCTCACCGTCGAGGTAGGGCTTGGCCAGGTGACTGGCGACGAGTTGCACGTCGGCGAACGTCGGGCGGTCCACGAAGCCGACGAAACTCTCCTCGACTTCGAGGCCGCGGAAGCGGAAGTAGGCGGCGGCCTTCTTTCCTACGCAGAAGAGTCGAACTTGCGTACCCTCGCCTTGCAGTTTGACGGCCAGGCGCTCGCCGGCGCGCAGCGTCGCGTTGTTGTACGGGCCCGACAGTCCGCGGTCGCCCGTGACGACGAGGACGAGGGCCGTGTCCACCTTCTCTGGCAGGGCCAACAACTTGGCCGCGCCCGCGGGGTCGCCGAGGGCCGCTTCGACGATGATGCGTTGCATCCCGAGGCGGTACGGGCGGTTGGCGATGATGCGCGCGAGGCTCCGAGGGATCTGCGCGGCCGCGATGAGCTCCATCGCCTTCGTAATCTTGCGCGTCGACTGCACCGACTTGATACGTCGGCGTAGGACCCGTTCTTGTCCACCGGCCATAATCCCTCCTTTCTCTCTTGGTGCTCGCTAGTTACTGGTAGCGAAGCTGTCGAGGAACGACTTGAGCGCGGCGTCGAGGGTGTCCGTATCGGTCAGCGCCTTGGTGTCGCGGATCTGAGCGAGGAGGTCCGCGTGCTTGGCACGTAGGTCGGTCAAGAACTCCGCCTCGAAGCGAATCACGTCCGAGACGGGAATCGTGTCGAGCCAGCCGCGCGTGCCGGCGTAGATGACGACGACCTGCTCTTCGACGGGGACCGGCGCGTTAAGGCCCTGCTTCAGCAGTTCGGTCAAGCGGTACCCGCGGTCGAGCTGCTGCTGGGACGACTTGTCGAGTTCCGAGCCGAACGTCGCGAAGGACTCGAGGTCGCGAAACTGCGCGAGGTCGATCTTGAGCGTTCCCGCGACCGTCTTCATCGCCTTGATCTGCGCCGCGCCACCCACGCGCGACACCGAGTTACCCACGTCAATCGCGGGTCGTACACCCGAGTAGAAGAGGTCGGACTGCAAGAAGACCTGACCGTCGGTGATCGAGATGACGTTCGTCGGAATGTAGGCCGAGATGTCACCGGCTTTCGTCTCGATGATCGGCAAAGCAGTCAGCGATCCCCCACCGAGTTCGTCGCTCAACTTCGCGGCGCGCTCGAGGAGACGGCTGTGGAGATAGAACACGTCGCCGGGATAGGCCTCGCGACCCGGTGGACGGCGCAGCAACAACGAGATCTGTCGGTAGGCCTCGGCCTGCTTCGAGAGGTCGTCGTAGACAACGAGCGCGTGCTCGCCGCCTTCCATCCACTCTTGGCCAATGGCGCAACCGGCGTAGGGCGCGAGGAACTTGAAGGGCGCCGGGTCACCGGCGCCGGCCACGACGACGACGGTGTACTCGAAGGCACCGAAGTCCTCGAGGGTCTTCACGGTCTGGGCCACCGAAGAGTTCTTCTGACCAATGGCGACGTAGATGCACTTCACGCCCTGGCCCTTCTGGTTCAAGATCGTGTCGATGGCGACGGTGGTCTTGCCGGTCTTGCGGTCACCGATGATGAGTTCACGCTGTCCACGACCGATCGGCGTCATCGCGTCGATGGCCTTGATGCCGGTCTGCAGCGGTTCGCTCACGGGCTGGCGGCCGGTGATGCCCGGGGCCTGGATCTCCATACGACGATGCTTGGGATTGACGAGAGGTCCCTTGCCGTCAAGGGGTTCACCCAGCGCGTTCACCACGCGACCGAGCAGGGCGTCGCCGACCGGCATCGAGAGGATGCGACCCGTCGAGCGCACGACCTGCTCTTCTTCGATCTTGTCGACCGAGCCGAGTACGACGGCGCCAATGGTCTCTTCGTCGAGGTTCATCGCGAGCCCGACCGTGCCGTCTTCGAACTCGAGGAGTTCGTTCACCTTCGCCGACGGGAGTCCCGACACGCGCGCGATGCCGTCACCGACCTCTACGACACGTCCGACTTGCTCGGCCTCGACGGCCGGGTTGAATTCGGTCACGTGCTTACGCAGTGCCTCAGTGATCTCGCTAGCACTAATAGTGAGCTCAGTCATCAAGCATTCCTTTTCTTAGTCATTTCGATTTACAACGGATTCGAGGATTCGCCCCGAGGCGACGGCGTCGTGCAGCGCGCCCAGACGACCCCGGGTGGTGGCGTCGAGGCGCAAGTCGCCGATCTCGACGAGAACGCCGCCGAGCAGGTCAGGCTCTTCGACGATCTGGAGTTCGACGCTCTTTCCCGTCAGGGCGCTGAGCGATCCCACGAGTTCGCTCTGACTGGCGTCGTTGAGCGTACGCGCGGTGTGCACGCGCGCGACGCGCCAGTCCCGGGCCTGCGCGACGTAGTTCACGAGATAGTCCAACGTTCCCACGACGTCGCGAGGACGACCCCCGAGGACGGTGAAGCGCGCGAGCGACAACGAGACGGGATTGACTTTTCCCGCGAGGAGTTGGTCGGTGAGACCGAGACGGGCTTCTAGCGCGGCGTCCCGGTCCAGCAGGAGATGACGCAGTTCAGCGTTGCCCTCGACGGTGCGGGCCCAGCGAAACAGATCGTCCTCAATCGAGGAGAAGTTTTCGGTGTCCGTCTCTTCGAGCAGGGCGTCGGCGTAGCCGGCCACGCGACGACGTGCGTCCAGGAGGCCCAGTCCCGCGTGGTGGAACTCACCACTCTCACGCAGCGTGCGCGCCACGTGCGCGAGCTCGTCGACCGATCGCGGCACTTCCTGGGCCGGGACCGACTCGGCGGCGTAGACGCTCAGTCGAAGGGCGTCGGGGCTGACCTTGCCCGTAAGAAGGTCGCGCAGCACCTGGCCGCGGGCCACGTTCGAGATCGACGTGTCAGTCAACACGGCACTGAGATCACCGCGCGTCTGCACGGTCGTTTCGAGTGCGTTGAGGTCACCGACGACGGTGGCGAGCGCCGTCGCGTCGAGTCGGCCCAGAAGGGCGGCGGCGAAACCTTCGAGCTTGGGCAGCATGACTAGTGGTTCGATCCCTTGGTGGCTTCGGCGTTGAGCGCCGCGACCGCTTCGCGCACGAGATCGTCGTGCGTGCTCTGATCGACCTCGCGTCCCACGATCTTGGAGACCAGGTCGAAGACGATCTCGCCGACGCGCGCCGACGCTTCGTCGACGGCACGCTGGCGCGCGGCGACCACCTCACTTTGGGCGGTGGCGACGATGCGGTCGTACTCCACTTGCGCCCGGCCACCGGCTTCGGCCTTCAGACGGTCCGACGTCTCTTGCGCACCGGCGACGATGACGCGAGCCTGTTCGCGCGCTTCGGCGAGCACCTTGGCCCGCTCGTCGTCGGCTGCGGCCGCCTCGGCGCGCGCGGCGTCAGCCGCCGCGAGGGCGCTACGAATCTTCTCTTGTCGACCTTCCATGGCTCGGTTGAGCGGCGGCAAGATGTACTTCGTCATGAGGAACAATATGACCGCTACCACCAACAGTTCGACAACGAACGTGCCGTTGGGTAGCAGGAAGATTGACGTCGCAATCATCTCGTGAGACCTTCTTTCTTAATGTTCAACACTCGTGACGCTCCCGATTTGGAGCGCCACGATCGAATTAGTGCTTCTCGAAGACGTAAACGAAGACGACCATGAACAGCAGGTTGATGAAGTACATCGCCTCCACCAGACCTACCGTCAAGAAGAAGTACTGACGTGCCTTGTTTTCGATCTCGGGCTGTCGCGCGATCGCCGCGATGGTCTGGCTACCGGCCAAACCGTCACCGATCGCCGCACCAATAGCGCCGCCGCCGAGGGCGAGTCCGCCACCGACGAGGGCGCCGGCGATGCGTACCGCACTAGCGACAGTGTCTGTATTTGCCATGAATCATTTCCTCCTGGGTTTGTTAATGCGAGGGCTCTAAAACCGGTTCGTGTTCTTCGTGGCTCGTAGCGAACGCGAAGTACAGGACCGTCAACAACATAAAGATGTACGCCTGGATGAGCCCGATGAAGAGGTCGAAGGGCTTCCAGACGAGTTCGGCAAGCGGCGACACGAAGATGGGCAACAGCGAGACCATGACGGCAACCATGAGGCCACCGGAGAAAAGGTTGCCGAAGAGACGGAAGGTCAAGGTGATGGGCTTGGTGATCTCTTCGATGACGTTGATAGGCGTCAGCGCGAGATACGGCTCTCTGTAGTGCCGGAAGTAGCCACGGAAACCTCGAGCCCGAAACGACTCGACGTGGACCCACGCGATGACGAAGAGCGCCATCGCGAGGGGCAGGTTGACGTCACTCGTTGGCGCGGGCAGGATCTCGGCCGACGATCCCGGGTGCAGCGCGGAAGGAATGAAGCCGATCCAGTTACAGATCAGGATGAAGAGGAACAGGGTGACGCCAATGGGGACGAATCGACGGCCCTTGGGTCCGATCGCGGAGTCGGCGAGGTCGTTGACCTGCTCAACGAGGAGTTCCCACATGAGCTGCAGTTTGCCCGGCACGCCGTCGGTGACCTTGGCGCGGATTCGAAAACCCATGTAGAGAAGAATCACCGCGGCGAGAAGGGTCGACGTGACGATATCGGTGTCGATCGTGAGACCGAAGACGTGCGCCTCGGGGTGCACGCCGACACTGATACTCCCCGCCGCCACCAGCATTCCCACTACATGCCTCCCTGATTCGCCATGACACGTAGAACGTTCATGACAAAGACGATTTGATAAAGAACAAGCCCTGACACAATACCGATTCCCAAGGGTGCGTTGAGAAAGACGGCGCCCAGTATCAACACCGTCACCGCCGCGAGTCGCAGCGTTGTCTTACCGCCGATCTGACGACGAACGGCTTTCGTACTCTGTTCGCCACGCAGCTCGACGCGCGCCGCCTGCGAGTCCAGGAATCGCAAGTTGAGAATCGCGAGGCCCACGCCGAGCGCGACGCCCAGGGCCGCGAGGGGAGGTGCCACGAAAATGGCGACGAAGAAGCCCACCACGCCGACAGCAATCGCCGACAGGGTGGTGCGGCGCAGGAGACGTGGGAGGGTATTTGCGGGCAGGTTTTCTAGCACGGACGGTCAATTTTAGAGGAAGCGTCGAACGAGTTTTATAACACTCGTCACGGCCGCGACCGTTCCTAACACTATCCCCAACAGGAGACCCCAAGGAGCGCTGTGCCAGACGTGGTCGGCCCAGAGTCCCAACACCACGCCGACGGCGAGGCAACTGGCGATCGTCGTGCCCATCGTCGCGAACGCGGCGAGCCCGGGCAGGTTCTTAACCGCTGATTTCTCCTGGTCCGAGTCGCCCGGGGGCCCCTCGGCGTCAGCCGGGCTCACGGCGAGACGGCTTCGTCGGCGACGTCCGCCCCTTCACGACGTCTCCTCGAGCGCCAGCGTAGGGGGCTGAACCAAGTGAAGAGGGCGATGACGAGCACCGCCACGCCCAGTGGGATGAAGACGTTGGCCCTCGTATCGAACAGCGGCAATAACACGAACCCGCAGAGCAGCGCCGTCCAGGCCCACAGGATGATCACGGTGCGACGGTGACCGTGGCCGAGGCGCATGAGACGGTGGTGGATGTGGTTCTTGTCGGGGGTGTGAAAGCCCTGCCCCGAGGCCGTTCGCCGCGCGAAGGCCCAGACCGCGTCGACGAGCGGGACGCCCAGAATGAAGACCGGGATCAACAGCGGAGCGAAGAAGAAGAACGTCACGCCACTGGCCGGAGGGGTTCGCCCACCGATCACCATGGTCGAGGCACTCATGAGAAGTCCGAGCATCAAGGCGCCCGCGTCGCCCATGAAGAGTTTCGCGGGGTGAAAGTTGTCGCGAAGGAAGCCAATGCAGATTCCACAGGTGAGTGCGGCTATGAGGGGACCGACGTTCGTCACGGGCAAAAGACCGAGGCGCTCGAGACGCAGACCGTAGAGGCAGAGCGTCCCCGACGCGATGCCCACGATGCCGGCCGCCAGACCGTCCAGTCCGTCGATGAGATTGACGGCGTTGGAGAGCGCGAAGACCCACACCGCCGTGATCACCGGCAGGATCGACGGGCCCAGGACGACGAAACCCGCGAAGGGAAGTTTCAGCTGGTACATCGTGGCGCCGCTGAAGTAGAGGATCGAGGCAGCGAGGAACTGTCCCGCCACCTTCGCGGGAGCGCTCATCTCACGAAAGTCGTCCACGACACCAACGACGAAGATGACACCCGTCGCGAGTAAGACGCCGAGCATCTCGTGTGACGACGTGATCACGCTGCGCAACGAGGGAATGAGAAAGGCGAAGAGCAACGCGATACAAAAGCCCACCAGCATCGCTCCCCCGCCGCCGTACGGGGTCTCCTTGCTGTGCACCTTGCGTTCGTCGGGCAGGGCGGTGTAGCCCACGCGCAGCGAGATCGCGCGAGCGGGCCGGTTCGCGATCAAGGTGACGAGGGCCCCCACCACGATGACGGCGAGGTACGCGGCAATATTGCCCATGAACTACTTCGCGAAGTTCGCGTACGGGTTGAAGTTGGCGCACAGGGCCGCGACGTCGTTGCGTACTTCAACGAGAGCGTCTTCGTCGTCACGCTTGCGAAGTGCCCGAGACATCAGCGACGCGATGGTCTCGAACTCACTCTCCTTCATCCCCGCGGTGGTCTCCGCCGCCGTGCCGACGCGAAGACCCGACGTGATGAAGGCGCTGCGTGGATCGTCCGGGATCGTATTGCGATTCGTCGTGATACCCGCGCGGTCAAGGACTTCCTGCGCGACTTTTCCCGTGAGCTCTCCGTCAAAGTCACGTAAATCCAACAACACCATGTGATTCTCCGTGCCCCCCGACACCATGCGGAACCCTTCAATCGCGAGCGCGCTGCCAAAGGCCTTGGCGTTCGCGACGATCTGCTCGGTGTACACGGAGAAACGTGGCTGGCTCGCTTCCTTAAAGGCCACGGCCTTTGCCGCGATGACGTGCTCGAGCGGACCGCCCTGCTGTCCGGGAAAGACGGCCGAGTCGATCTTCTTCGCGTGCTCTTCTCGACAGACGATGGCGCCTCCACGCGGACCACGCAGTGTCTTGTGAGTGGTGAACGTCACGACGTCGGCGTAGGGAACGGGATTCGGGTGGGAACCGCCCGCGATGAGGCCGGCCACGTGCGCGGAGTCGAACATCAACATCGCGCCCACCTCGTCGGCGATCTCTCGAAACGGTGCAGGGTCGATCCGTCGGGCGTACGCCGTCGCGCCAGCGACGATCAGTTTTGGACGGTGCTGCAGCGCGAGCTCGCGCACGTTGTCGAAGTCGATCAGTTCACCGGGCGCGTCCGGATCGTCCGAGCGCGGCGTCACGCCGTAGGAGACGAACTCCCAAAACTTGGACGTGATCGACGCTGGTGATCCGTGGGTGAGGTGACCACCTTGATCGAGGCGCATCGCGAGGATCGTGTCGCCGGCGTCCAGTAGCGCTTCGTACACCGCGACGTTGGCGTTAGCGCCACTGTGGGACTGGACGTTGGCGTGGTCGGCACCGAAGAGCGCCGTCAAGCGACGCCGGGCCAGGTCCTCGACCTCGTCGACGACGTAGTTACCGCCGTAGTAGCGGCGTCCGGGATAGCCCTCCGAATACTTGTTGGTCAGAATCGATCCCGCTGCCGCCAACACGGACGGCGACGCGAAGTTCTCGCTGGCGATCAGTTGCACGGTGGTGGTCTGACGATTCCACTCCGCCTCCAAGAGCGAGGAGATCTCGTCGTCGTTGACAATCCAGCTGTCTAAGGGTGAAGATCCCACGTCCCTACTTCTCCTCGCGCGCTAACTCGTAGTCGAGTTCGCGTAGTTTCTCGATTCGTCCTTCGTGTCGCGACTCGGGCGTGGCGTTCAACCACGCTTCCATCGTCTCGATAGCCACGACCGACCCCACGAGGCGTTGACCCATACACAGAACGTTGGCGTGATTGTGCTCACGTGCCAGGTGGCCCGAGGTCACGTCGTGCACGACGGCCGCTCGAACACCGGGCACCTTATTGGCGGCGATCGCGATGCCGATACCTGATCCGCAACAAGCCACGCCGAGTTCGGCCTCACCCGAGACCACCGCTCGACCGACCGCAGCGCCGAAGTCGGGGTAGTCGACGGGCTCGCTGGCACTGTCGGTGCCGAGATCGAGAACGTCGTAGCCCCACCCGATGAGCGTGGTCTTGAGGAGGGTCTTGAGGTCGAAACCTCCGTGATCTGAACCCATGGCGATGCGCATTGACACCACCCTACCCGTCCAACTTCTCCGGTCCACGACGAAGAAGTACGTCAGAAGAAGAACTCTCGTCAACGTGGGCGTCGTCAATCGTGGCCTCCCGTCGCGCCTAGGTTTCTGCATTCAACTCGTAACTAGGCTTTGCGCATGAAGCACGTTCTGCTCGCGCCGCCGCTCGCCTCGGTGCTCGACACGTCGTCTGAATCCTTCCAAAAAAACCGAGCGGACATGCTCGAACAGCTCGGCGTCATCGACGAACTCCTCGACGAGGCCGAAGCTGGTGGTGGCGAGAAAGCCATGGAGCGAATGCGCTCGAGGGGCAAGTTGCCGGTGCGCGAACGCATCGCCAACGTGCTCGATCCCGACTCGCCGTTTCTCGAGATCTCGGCACTCGCGGGCTACGACTCGGACTACACCATCGGCGGCGGCATGGTGGTGGGCGTCGGCGTCATCGCCGGCACGGAGTGCCTGATCATGGCCAACGACCCCTCGGTCCTTGGCGGCGCGCTCACCCTGTACTCGGCAAAGAAGTGGATGCGCGCGTTGGAGATCGCGCGCGACAACCAAATCCCCTACGTCAGTTTCGTCGAGTCGGCCGGCGCGGATCTGCGCGTGGGCAAGGGCGGCGGCGGGCGGATGCAGACTGGCCACTTCGCCGAGAGTGGTCGTTTCTTCTACGACCTCATCGAACTCTCGAAGATGCGCGTACCCACCGTCAGCGTGGTGTTCGGGTCTTCGACCGCGGGTGGCGCCTACCAGCCCGGTCTGTCGGACTACAACATCCTCGTCAAGGATCAGTCGAAGATCTTCCTCGCCGGTCCTCCCTTGGTGAAGATGGCGACGGGTGAAGAGTCCGACGACGAGACACTGGGTGGCGCCCTCATGCACGCCGAGGTCTCGGGACTCGGCGACTACTTCGCCGAGGACGAGATGGACGCGATTCGCCTGTGCCGCGAAGTGGTATCGCACTTGAACTGGCGAAAGAAGGGACCTGAGGCCTCGATCGAGAGCGACGCGCCGGTCCACGACCCCGAAGAGCTACTCGGCATCGTCAGTCGCGACCTGCGCCAGAGCGTCGACATGCGTGAGGTGATTGCGCGCGTCGTTGACGGTTCACGCTTCGAAGAGTTCAAGACTCGCTACGGCTCGACCCTCGTCTGCGGGTGGTCGAGCATCCACGGCTACCCCGTGGGTGTCCTCGGCAACAACGGCGTCATCCACCCCCACGCCGCGGAGAAAGCGGGCCAGTTCGTTCAGCTCTGCAATCAGATCGACGTTCCCCTCATCTTCTTCCAGAACATCACGGGCTACATGGTGGGTAGGGAGGCGGAGGCCGACGGCATCATCAAGAAGGGATCGCAGATGTTGAACGCGGTCACCAACTCCACGGTCCCGCACCTCACCGTGATCATCGGCTCTTCCTACGGAGCAGGGACCTACGGGATGTCCGGGCGGGCCTTCAACAACCGCTTCACCTTTCTCTGGCCCACGGCGAAGGTCGCGGTGATGGGGCCCAAGCAGATCGCGGGCGTGATGTCCCAAGTACGCCGTGCCCAGGCCGAGCGCAAGGGACTCCCCTTCGACGAGGCCGAAGACGCGAAGATCGTGGCGATGGTCGAGGCGTCCCAGGAGAAGGGTTCGCTGGCCCTGGCCGCGACAGGTGCCGTCAGTGACGACGGCATCATCGATCCGCGCGACACTCGCACCGTGCTCGGTTTCTGCCTCTCCGTCGTGCGCAGTCGACCCGTCGAAGGCGCGACCGGCTACGGAGTCTTTCGACTGTGACGTTCTCGACCATCATGGTGGCCAACCGCGGCGAGATCGCGAGGCGCGTCATTCGCGGCGCTCGGGCCATGGGTCTTCGTTGCGTCGCGGTGTACGTTGACGCCGACGCCGACGCTCCCTACGTCCGCGAAGCTGACGTCGCAATGCGCCTCACGACGAACTACCTCGACGGTGAGGCGATCCTTGCGGCCGCGAAGATGAGCAGCGTCGAGGCCATCCACCCCGGCTACGGATTCCTTTCCGAGAACGGCGACTTCGCCGCGAACGTCGAAGCAGCCGGTCTGGTGTGGATCGGTCCCTCGCCGCGGGTCATCGACGCCATGGGTGACAAGCTCGCGGCGAAGAAACTCGCCACGCGGGCGGGCGTCGCGGTGCTCGAGTCGAGCGAAGACCCCAACGACGCCTCGTCCATTGGCTACCCCCTGATCGTCAAGGCCGTCGCCGGTGGCGGCGGCAAGGGAATGCGCGTCGTCACCGACGCCGCGCAGCTCGACGACGCCGTCGCGGCGGCCAAGCGCGAAGCCCAGAGCAGCTTCGGTGACGGCCGAATCTTTCTCGAGCGCTACGTCGCTTCGTCGCGCCACGTCGAAATCCAGATACTCGGCGATCGCTACGGGAATCTCGTGCACCTGGGCGAGCGCGACTGCTCGATACAACGACGTCATCAGAAACTTATCGAGGAGTCACCGTCACCCGTCGTCGATGACGCCCTGCGTCGGGCCATGGGCGCGGCGGCCCTCGATCTCGCCCGCGCGATCGGCTACAAGTCAGCGGGGACCGTCGAGTTCCTCCTCGACGACGAGACGCACGACTTCTACTTCCTCGAAGTGAACACGCGCCTTCAGGTGGAACATCCCGTCACCGAAGAGGTGACGGGCATCGATCTCGTGCGTGAGCAACTTCGCGTCGCCCAGGGTGAGCGTCTCGGCTACGGGCAAGACGACGTGCACTTCGCCGGGAGCGCCATCGAGGTGCGCCTCTGCGCGGAGGATCCGAGCGTCGGATTCCTGCCAGCGACGGGCACGCTTTTCGCTTTCGAGACCTCCAGCGAACCATCGGTGCGCTGGGAGAGCGGCGTCGAACGAGGATCGGCCGTCACCGTGTCCTTCGATCCCCTCCTCGCTAAGGTCATCGCGCACGCCCCGACGCGCGTGGAGGCCGCCGCGGCTCTCGCGCGGGCTCTGGAACGATTGCACCTCGGTGGGGTCATCACGAACCGCGACTTCTTGGTCGCCACGCTTCGCAGTGAGCACTTTCTCGCGGGCGATACGACGACCGACTTCATCGAGCGCTTCGATCCCCCACGCGAACTTCTCTTGTGCGAAGAAGAGTTGGTCGCGGCGGCGAGCGCGGGCGCACTGTGGCTGCAGGGCGAGCGTCGGGCGAACGCCCCGGTTCTCCAACACGTGCCCAGCGGTTGGCGCAACGCGCGGTTGCCGCGCCAACGCACGTCGCTGCGCTTTGGCCACCAGCAGATTGACCTCGAGTACGCCGCGCGTCGCGACGGATCGTTTGACCTCGGGGTCCACGGTGACGCGCGCGTCCATCACTGGAACGAGTCGGCAATCGATCTCGAGCTCAACGGCTATCGAAGCACGTCACGCGTGACGAGAGCCGGTGGGCACCTTTTCGTCCAGGTCCTTCGCGGCACCGTGGCCTTCGCGATCGTCCCCCGATTCGACGTCCAAGAGAGCGAGGTCGCACCGGGAGGCCTCAACGCGCCGATGCCCGGACTCATCCTCGACGTTCGCGTCAGCGCCGGACAGCGCGTCGACGCCGGTGAGACGTTGGTCGTCATGGAGGCCATGAAGATGGAACACGTCATCAGCGCACCGGGCACGGGAACGGTGAGCGACGTACTGGTCACCAAAGACCAACAAGTCGAGAACGGCGCGCCACTGCTCACGTTCGAGCCCGACGACACGACGAACGACGAGTAGCGATGGCGGCGCCACTGCGAATCGCCAACTGTTCGGGATTCTTTGGGGACCGCCTCTCGGCGGCCCGGGAGATGGTCGACGACGGTCCCATCGACGTCCTCACGGGTGATTGGCTCGCTGAGTTGACGATGCTGATCCTCGCCAGAACGCAGGCCAAGGACCCCGGCGTCGGATACGCCCGTACTTTCGTCACGCAGATGGAACAAGTCATGGGAACGTGCCTCGATCGAGGCGTCAAGGTCGTCTCCAACGCGGGCGGACTGAACCCCGAACGTTGCGCCGAGGCCGTCGCTGACGTCGCCGCCGCGCTCGGGCTATCGCCCGTGATCGCGTACGTCAACGGCGACAATCTCATGGGACGCTTCCAAGAGTTGGAGCGAGCCGGCGTCGATCTGGCTCACTTCGAAACCGGCGAGCCGGTGGGCGACGTAGGACGCTTCATCACGGCCAACGCCTATCTGGGCTGTTTTGGCATCGTCGAGGCGCTGTCGAGAGGCGCTGACATCGTGGTCACCGGTCGCGTCACCGACGCGGCACTCGTCTGCGGTCCGGCGGCGTGGCATCACCAGTGGCGTCGCGACGACTTCGACGCCCTCGCGGGCGGTGTCGTCGCGGGTCACGTCATCGAGTGCGGCGCGCAGGTCACCGGCGGCAACTACTCCTTCTTCCGTGAAGTGTCGGGTATGGCGAGGGTCGGCTTTCCTTGGGTGGAGGTCGCCGAAGACGGCTCTTCGGTCGTCGGCAAGCACGACGGCACGGGCGGCGAGGTCTCGGTGGGTACCGTCACGTCACAGTTGCTCTACGAGATCGGGGCTCCTTCGTACCTCGGACCCGACGTGTCAGCCCGCTTCGACACGATTCACCTCGAACAGATCGCGAAGGACCGCGTCCGCATCAGCGGCACCAGGGGTGAGGCACCCCCGGCGACACTCAAAGTGGCAATGAACGAGGTCGGGGGCTTCCGCAAGGACCTGAACGTGGCGTTGACGGGACTCGACATCGAAGAGAAGGCTCGGCTCGTCGAAGAGGCGTTCTGGCTCGCCTGCCCGTTCGCGCCGAGTGACTTCGCGAGTGTGACGACGAGACTCGTACGCACCGACAAGTCCGACCCCGTAACGAACGAAGAGGCAGTCGCCACCTGGCGTCTCACCCTGAAGGACGGTGACGAGCGCAAAGTCGGGCGCGCCGTCGCCGACGCCGTCGTGGAACTCGCGCTGTCGAGTATTCCCGGATTCTTCATTCCCGGCGCGAGCCCGTCGAAAGGTTCCGCGTTCGGCGTCTACCGACCGGCCGTCGTGCCGAGTGACCTCGTACCCCAGTACGTGACGATCTTGGGTGGCGAGCGGACGATCATCGACTCGGTGGCGCCAACGTTCGGTCGCGCGGTCGTCGTCGAGAGTGACACTCACGCTGTCGCCGCGACGGGCCCCACGACGATGGCGCCTCTTGGCACCCTCTTCGGTACTCGGTCGGGCGACAAGGGAGGCCACGCCAATCTCGGGATCTTCGCACGCAGTGACGAGGCGTGGGCCTGGCTCGACGGCTTCCTCACCACCGAGGAGATTCGCCGACTTCTGCCCGAGACCGCTCCCCTGATCATCGATCGCTACCGTCTACCCACCCTTCGCTCGCTCAACTTCGTCGTGCACGACCTCCTCGAAGAGGGCGTCGCGGCTTCTACTCGCCAAGACGCCCAGGCCAAGGGGCTCGGCGAGTGGCTCCGCAGCCGCTACGTCGCGATCCCCGCCTCGCTCCTCCCTTCTCCATGACGAACAGCGGCTCACGCGTCGACGAGTCGAACGAGTTGGACGCCCTGCGCCACGACCTCGTCGATGAGCAGATCGCACTCGACGAAATGGTCGCCGGACTCGCCGAGGCCGATTGGCACCGTGCGACACCGGCGGTCGGGTGGACGGTGGCAGACCAGATCGGCCATTTGGCCTACTTCGATTCCAGCGCCGCGACGGCGATATCAGACCCCGACGCTTTTCGCGTGGGCGTGAGTGAACTCGTTGACGGGGCCACGCGCGACGGCGTCGACACGTTCACGCTCGGCGCGTTTCGAGAACTCTCGAAAGTACAGCAGTTGGCCACGTGGCGACACGCGCGATCCGAACTCGCTGTCGCGGCGCTCGCGCTCAACGACGAAACTCGCGTTGCCTGGTACGGGCCGTCCATGGGCGCGAAGTCCTTCCTCGGCGCTCGCCTCATGGAGACGTGGGCGCACGGCACTGACGTCGCCGACGCCTTGCACGTCGAACGACGCGCGACGAATCGATTGCGCCACGTCGCGCAACTCGGCTTCATCACTCGGAAGTGGTCGTATCTGGTGCGGGGCGAGGAACCTCCGAAGGGTGACGTCCGGCTGGAACTGACGAGCCCCTCGGGCGCGCGATGGACGTGGGGTCGTGACGACGCCGCGGACTCGATTACGGGGCCGGTCGAGGATTTCTGTCTCGTCGTGACGCAACGACGGCACGTCGACGACACGTCACTCGAAGCAGGTGAACTCGCTCACCACTGGCTCGTGAGGGCGCAAGCGTTCGCGGGGGCCGCGACGGAGGGACCGAAACCAAGGAGCGTCGAGTGAAGGTAGTTGAAACCAGCATCGTCGACAACGTGATGACGATCACGCTCAACGACCACGAGCGACACAATTCGCTCAGTTTCCAGCTCCTGCGTGAGCTCAGGGTCGCGATCGACGAGGCGGAGGACAACGACGAGGTTCGCGTCGTCGTCGTCACGAATAGCGGCACGACGTTCTGCGCGGGTGCGAACCTGGCCGAACGCTCCAAGTCGAACGACAGCGAGGACGAGGACGTCGTCGAGATGAGCGAGATCTTTCAACGTATTCGCCACTCGCCAAAGCCCTTTGTCGGTCGCCTGGCCGGTCACTGCGTGGCGGGAGGCGTCGGACTCGCGGCGGTGATGGACATCTCGATTGCCATCGACACGGCAAAGTTTGGCTTCACGGAAGTTCGCCTCGGCGTCGCGCCGGCCATCATCTCCGTGGTGTGTCTGGCGAAGATGCGGCTCGTCGACGCACAGAACACCTTTCTTCGCGGGAACCGCTTCACAGCCGAAGAAGCCGCGCGCCTGGGACTCATCACCAAAGCCGTTCCCCATGAGGAGATCGACAGTGAGATCAAAGCGATCGTGAACGATCTTCTCGCGGGAGAGCCCCACGCCCTGGCCGTCGCAAAGCAGCTCACGACCTCCATCGGTTCAATGGCCGAGGAGGACGCTTTCGTGTGGGCGACCCGCACGTCAGCCGAACTGTTTCAAAGTGCTGAAGCCCGCGAGGGGATCAGCGCGTACTTAGAGAAGCGCCCTGCGTCGTGGGTGAAGCAGCTTCCGACTGACACCTCATTCCGCAACGAGAGCGCGTGAACTCACGCGAGAGCCCGCGCAATCTGGTCAGCGGTGATCGCGCCTTCGCGAAGGATCCGCCACGCGTCACCTTGTACTTGAATCACCGTGGACACCTCGCCGGCGCGCTCGCCTCCGTCGAGGACGGCCTTCAACGTTTCGGATTCGCCAAAGACTTCGAGCACTTGTTCGACGGTGTGGCACGGTGACGAAGCGTGTTGGTTGGCGCTCGATACCACGAGCGGACCGGCCTCCGTCAAGACCTCTCGGAGCAGCGCGTCGTCGGGAAGGCGAAAACCTACCGTGTCGCTCTCGCCGCCGACTCGGCGTGCCAGTTCAGGTACAGCGTCCACCACGATGGTCAGCGCGCCCGGCCAAAACGCGTCACTCAGCGCACGGGCGATCGGTGGCCACGTGACGCCCAGGCGTTCGATTGACGAGAGCGCGTCGACGAGGACGGGGAGCGCCACGGCACTCGGGCGGTGCTTCATCAGAAATATCTCCGCGACGGCGTCGGCGTGCTCGAGCGACGCCCCGAGTCCGTAGACCGTGTCGGTCGGCACCGCAACGACCTCACCCGCGATGAGGAGCCGCACGGCTTCGTCGCGACCCACGACGGCGCTCATCGGCGTGCCACCAGCACGCGGGGATGACCCGCCAGGTCGTCGACGTCTCGCACGTTCGTAAACCCCGCGGATCGCGCCGCGGCGAGGACGGCGTCGCGGTGCGTGGTGGCGTGTTCACAGACCAGAACGCCGCCGGGCTTGAGCCACGGCATCGCTTGGGTGATGATGATCTCGAGGTCCGCGAATCCCGTCACGCCGCGCGCGTCGGGTGCCACGACGGCGCCCTTAGGTTCGTAGCGAAGGACTGGGTCGAGTTCGAGGAACTCCACTTCGCCCACGTACGGTGGGTTCGCGACGATGAGATCGACGCCACCGAGCAGCGAGGGGTCCACGTCGTCGAACCACGTCGAGTGCACGGCGATCACGTTCTTCAGTTCGTGCTTGAGAGCGTTCTGTCGCGTCAGTGCGAGCGCGTCGATCGACTCGTCGACGGCGACCAACGACGCGGTTACGCCGCGCGTGCGCAGTTCATCGAGGAGCGCGAGGCCGAGGGCGCCCGAGCCGCTGCCGAGATCCATGATGACGGGCTCGAGCGCTGTTGCGCCTAGGAGTTCGCCGAGTGCCACGGTCACCATCTCCTCACTCTCGGGACGAGGGATGAGCGCGCGCTCGTCGACGTCCAGCTCCAGTGAACGAAAAGGCCAGTGACCGATGACGTACTGCAGGGGCTCGCCGTCACGACGCCGGCGAGCGGCTTCGCGAAGGTTCTCGCCTTCCGCGCCGAACTCGTCGACGAGCCAGCGAGCCTCACGCCGATCGAGACCGCCTGCCACGAGGCCCCTAACTGATTCGGCGCTAGCGTCCGTCACTCTCGGCCAACTGGCGCGCTCGCTTGTCCGCCAAGAGTGCGTCGACGTAGGGATCGAGGTCGCCCGCCAGTACCGCGTCGAGCGAATAGTTCGTCAAGTTGATCCGGTGATCGGTGACCCGGTTCTCCTTGAAGTTATAAGTACGGATCTTCTCGCTGCGCCCGCCACTACCCAACTGCGAGCGCTTGAGATCACCGAGTTCGTTGGCCTGTGCGTCCTGGGCCGCCTTCAAGAGCCGAGCTCGCAAGACGATCAGCGCCTTCGCCCGATTCTGGATCTGACTCTTCTCGTCTTGCATCGAGACCACGATGCCCGAGGGTAAGTGCGTGATGCGTACGGCCGAGTCGGTGGTGTTCACGCTCTGGCCGCCCGGACCCGACGAACGATAGACGTCGATCTTGAGGTCGTTGGTGTTGATGTCGACGTCGACTTCTTCCGCTTCGGGCAGTACCGACACCGTCGCGGACGACGTGTGCACCCGACCCTTGGCTTCGGTGACCGGTACACGTTGCACGCGGTGCACGCCGGCTTCGAATTCGAGGCGCGACCACGCGTCGTCGCCCTTGATGAGGTACGTCGCCTCGTCGAGACCGCCCTGTTCCGACTGTCGCTCTTCGATGACTTCGAGTCTCCATCCTCGCGCCGCGGCGTAGCGTCGGTACATCTCGGCCAAGTCCGCGGCAAAGAGATTGGCCTCCTCGCCGCCTTCGGCGCCGCGAATCTCCAAGATGACGCTGCGGCCCTCGTTGGGATCGTGCGGAAGGAGCAGCGTCTCGAGTTCGAGTCCGAGGGCGGCGATGCGCTCTTCGGCGGCGTTGACCTCCTCGCGCCAGGACTCGCGGTCCGCTCCGTCGCTCTCGTTGAACATTTCGCGAGCCGTGGCGAGGTCGTCGCGCGCGCCTTGCAGGTCAACCCAGGCGACGTTGATCTCGCTGAGCTCTTTGTGGCGGCGTGAAAGGTCACGCAGGCGCGTGAGATCACTGGCGACGTCGGGTTCCGAGAGCTGCGCCTCTACCGAGTGAAACTCACTCTGGAGGACGTTCAGCGTCTCGTCAAGGGAGCGCACAAAACTCGCTGAGCGCTCGGAGACCTAAGCCTTCGGAGCGCGCGACTTCGTCTTCTGCGCGTAACGGCGCTGGAAGCGCTCGACGCGGCCACCGGTGTCGACGAGCTTCTGCTTGCCGGTAAAGAAGGGGTGGCACTCGTTGCAGAGCTCGATTCGGATCGACGACTTGGTCGACTCGGTCGTGAAGGTGTTGCCGCACGAGCAGGTCACGCTGGCTTCACCGTAGGTGGGGTGGATATCTGACTTCATAATGCTCCTTCATGCGAAGAGTGAGTTTAGCGGGAAATTAGTTAGTCGGCGCCGGGCCCCGGCCGATCTCAGCCAGGAACTCGTCGTTGGACTTGGTGGACTTGAGTTTGTCGATCAAGAGTTCGAGGCCCGCGGCGTCGCGACCCTCGGCGGCCAGGCCGTTCAAGACGCGCCGCAGCTTCCACACCTGGGGAAGGGCTTCGCGACTGAAGAGCAACTCTTCTTTTCGGGTCGAGGAACCGTTCACGTCAATGGCCGGGTAGAGGCGACGCTCGGCCAGGCGACGGTCGAGGCGAAGTTCCATGTTGCCCGTGCCCTTGAACTCTTCGAAGATCACTTCGTCCATCTTCGAACCCGTTTCGACGAGGGCGCTCGCGAGAATGGTGAGCGATCCCCCTTCTTCGATGTTGCGGGCCGCGCCGAAGAACTTCTTCGGTGGGTACAGGGCGCCCGAGTCGACACCACCGGACATGATGCGTCCCGTAGCGGGAGCGGCCAAGTTGTAGGCGCGCGCGAGGCGCGTGATGCCGTCGAGGATGATCACGACGTCGCGGCCCTGCTCGACGAGGCGCTTGGCACGTTCGATGCAGAGTTCTGCCACGTGGGTGTGCTCTTCTGCGGGACGGTCGAAGGTCGAAGAGATGACTTCACCCTGGACGCTTCGACGGATGTCGGTGACCTCTTCGGGACGTTCATCCACGAGGAGCACCATCAGGTGGACCTCGGGATTGTTCACTTCGATCGACTGGGCGATCTGCTTCATGATCGTCGTCTTACCGGCCTTGGGGGGCGAGACGATGAGTCCGCGTTGGCCCTTGCCAATAGGTGCCAAGAGGTCGACGATACGTGGGGTGAGGTCGAGCTTGCCCTCGTTGGTCTCGAGGTTCAACTTCTCGTCAGGAAAGAGCGGCGTGAGATCCTCGAAGCGAGGGCGCAGACGCGCCACTTCCGGGTCGACGCCGGCGACGGTGTCGACGCGCAGCAGCGCCGGGTACTTCTCGTTGGACGCCGCTGGTCGAAAACCGCCGACAACGGTGTCACCCTTACGCAAGTGGTAACGGCGCACTTGGTTGATCGAGACGTAGACGTCGTTGGGCGACGCGTGGTAGCCCTTCGTGCGCAAGAATCCGTAGCCGTCGTCGCGCAGGTCAAGGAGACCTTCGACTTCGACGAGTTCGCCCGCGTAGGGCTGGTCGGCGTTGGGCATGGAGTCACCCGCGAAACGCTCGCGTCCATTTCGGTTGCGGCGATTGCGACGACTGCGGTTATTGGTGTCGTTCGAGAACTCGCGGGGCTGGCGCTCGGGGCGGGTCTGGGTGAACTGACGGGCCGTGGGTCGCTCTGACGGCGCAGCCGCCTCGGAGACGGGGGGTTCGCTCGGCGTGGTCTTTTCGACCTTGGTGTCGGCGTCGAACTCACCGATGAGGTCGTTGAAGTCATCCTCGGGGGTGGCGACGGTGCGCCGAGAGCGTACCGCGCGAGTCGAAGGGGCATTAGAGACCTCGGGCGCCTCGCCCATGATGGCCTCGATGAGTGCGGCTTTGGTGGCGCGGGTCGAAGCCTCAACGCCCTTTACTTTGGCGATCGTTTGGAGATCTTCGCGAGTTTTGGACTCGAGATCCGAACGGTCTGGAGAAGGCTTAATAGCCATGCATGATCCTTTCACGCCGCCCGCAACGATACGTCGGGTGGAGAA
>DATKSO010000084.1:0-12025 GCA_035531635.1 Acidimicrobiales bacterium
GTGGTCGCGGCGCTCGCCACCGAGTGGATGGCGACGGTCTCGACGTGGCTACGTCGCCACGCAAAGACGATCGGCGTCATCGGTGGCGTGTTGCTCATCGCGATTGGCGTCAGCGAGGTGACCGGTCTGTGGCACACGTTCGTGTTATGGATTCAGACCCACTTGCCCGCGACGACCTCCTTTTAGGATTGATCGAGCCTCGTAGACTGAGGCGATGCAGGTACTCGACGACTGGCGCTTTCGCGGTCTGATCCACCAGACCACCGACGACGGGGTCTTCGATCGTCTTAGTGCCGGCTCGGTCACGTTCTACGTGGGTTTCGACCCGACGGCCCCGTCGCTGCACCTCGGTCATCTCTTTCCACTGTGCAACCTGCGCCGCCTCCAGCGTGCGGGAAACGCGCCGATCGCACTCGCCGGGGGCGGCACGGGACTGATTGGCGACCCCAGCTTTAAAGACGTCGAGCGACCACTGCTGACGCGTGAGGTGCTCGACGAGAACGTGGCCGGCATCGGTGAGCAGATGAGTCGATTTCTCGACTTTTCACCCAGCGCCGGCAAGGCCCGCGCGAAACTGTTGAACAACGCGGACTGGCTGACGACGGTGTCGCTCACGGACTTCCTGCGCGACGTGGGAAAACACTTCACGGTCAATCAGATGATCGCGAAGGAGTCGGTGAAGAGTCGACTCGACCGTGACGACGTCGGGCTCTCGTTCACCGAGTTCGCGTACATGCTGTTGCAGGCGTACGACTTCCTGCGACTGAATCTCGATCACGGCTGCACGCTCCAACTGGGAGGTTCAGACCAGTGGGGCAATATCACGATGGGCACCGAACTCGTGCGTAAGACGACGGGCACGTCGGCGGCCGGCCTCACGTCGCCGCTGCTCTTGCGCCCGGACGGCACAAAGTTCGGCAAGTCCGAAGGTGGCGAGCAGGTGTGGTTGGACGCCGCGCGCACGTCACCGTTCAAAATGCACCAATTCCTCCTCAACAGCGAGGACCAGATGACGTCGGCCCTCCTCCGCTTCTTCACCTTCCTCGACCACGAGACCATCCTCGGACTCGACGACGCGACGAAGACCGTTCCCAAGGAACGTCGAGCACAGCACGCACTGGCCAACGAAGTGGTCGCCATGGTGCACGGCGACGAGGCGGCGACGAAGGCCGAGCGAGCCGGTGAGGCGCTCTTTTCGGAGTCCATCGCCGATCTCGACGAGGCGACGTTGCTCGAAGTCGTGGCGGACGCACCTTCGTCGACCTGGTCGCGCGAAGAGCTCGCGGCCGGCGTCGATCCCGTCGAGCTCTTGGTGGGGAGCGACCTTGCCAAGTCGAAGGCTGAAGCGCGTCGCTACCTCGAACAGGGCGGCGTGTACCTCAACAACGTGCGCCTTGACGCCGCGTCGCGCGTGGGCATCGCCGACGCGTTACACGGGCGGTACTTCGTGATGCGTCGGGGGCCACGACAACTGCACCTCGTGATCGCGGCGTGATTCGAGTCGTCGCGGTGCTGCTCGGTGCCGGACTCGTCCTGAGCGCCTGTGGTTCGATCAGCGCGTCACAGGCGATGACGAACTGGGCGACGCAGAGTGGCTTCGTCACTAACGCGAAGACACTGACGAACGACGCGAAACATTCGGCCCTCGCCCTGCGCGACCCTTCGACGTCAAACGCGTCATTGCACACGGTGTGCGCCGTGCTCGATCTCGAGACCGAACAGGCCAACGCTGCCCTTCCGACACCGGACAGCCAGTCGACGAATCTTCTCTCGAAGGCGCTCAACACGCTGGGCGCGGGCGCGGTGCAATGCTACGGCGCTTCGTCCAACGTGGCCAAGCGCGCGCGAGCACTACGCAGCTTGTCGAGCGGTGCCGCCTACCTCGCCGAGGCGGCGGCGCGCGTGGCGACCGTGAGAACGCCCTAGCTCGTCGGAGGACGGAGGTCGATCTCGAGGCGCAAGATACCGTCTTCGAGCGTGGCGGTGGCGTCGCCCAGCATCGCGTAGTCCTGGAAGTCAATCTTCGCGGCTTCGATGAAACGAAGACGATCAGGCCCTTCCACCGGTGGCAACCCTCGGCGTTTCACCGCGTCGGCCCGATCGCGAAATCGCTGAATCATCTCATTGGGGTCAAAGGCAGTGCTCACAGGCAAATGCTAGAGGTTATAGAACGAGTTCGAGTTGGTAGTATGGATTCTCAACTCAGTGTTGTCGAGTTGTGGTCGCCGCCAGGTATTGGCCCGCGACGAGTGAGGAGTTGACGTGAAAAAGGGTCGCCATCGCCGTTTTGTAGAAGCTCGTGAAATGAAGCGATCCACGGGTCCCCGCGCTACCACGTGCGTGGAGTGCGGTGCGCCGCCGGACGACGTGCACGCCGAATGGTGCCTCGTCGAAGAGGACCGCTACGACGAGATTCTCGGCTCACTGCCTCGCACGAGTTTCACCGAAGAGGACCCCCTCGCCGCCGAGGGCTAGCCCTTCTTACGCACCACCGGATGGGCGAGACGGGTGCCCTTGGGTTGCGTCGCGCGACTGTCCATGTACGCGCGCAGCCGGTCGTACACCGTAACGCCGACCATCGCCGTCAGTTCTTCGCGCATGGAATCGACGACGCGCGTCTTGCCAACGAAGGCCGAGGCTGACTCGGTGCACCACCAGTGAAACTCTGATCCTCCCGGGCCCCAATCGCGGCGATCCCACTGCGAGATGCGCGTCACCACGTGGCCGTCGTCTTTGACCTCGTCGTCGCGGTGCAGTGGAAGTTGCCAGCAGACCTCGGGCTTCAGGGGAATGTAGCTCTCGTTGTTGTCGATCGCCATGACGTGCAGGGCGCAGCCCGGACCGCGCGCGAAGCCGGGGCGATTCAAGAAGATGCAGGCGTTCTGGACGAGTTTCGACACGATCTCGCCGTTCTTTTTCACGCGCGTGGTGCCGTTCTTACCCTTGGACTTGAACTGCCACTGTTCGGCGGTGAGCCGCTTCGCCGCTTTTTCGACGCGTCGTTGGTCCTTCTCGTCGGTGAAGTGCGCGCCGTAACTGCAGCAACCCTGAACGAGTTCGGGTGTTGGCCCGGTGAGGACGCCCTGGCAGCCGTTGCCGAAGATGCACGTCCAATTGCTCTCGAGGAAGGTCACGTCGAACATCCAGGTTCGTTCGCGTTTGGTGTCTTCGAAACTCACCCACTCATGGGCGTCACTGGGGATGGAGGTCACACGAAGAACATACCGTGCGTGGCAGGTTCGTCAAGGTACCTCTAGACTTCGGCCATGACTTCAATCGACACTTTTGACGTGTTAACACTCACTGACGAGGCCCGCAACGTCGTCCTCGACGCCCTCAACAACGAGACTCCGAGTGAGACCTTGGCGCTGTGGGTCGAAGTCACTGGCACGCGCGGCGCAGGGTACTCCTACGACCTCTACTTCTCCGAGTTGAACTTGGCTCCGGACGGCGCCGCGATCGGACGTGACGGCGACGTGACCATCGTCATTCCCGCCGCCAGCGTGGATCGCCTGCGCGGGAGCCGTCTCGAGTTCGCCGCCGAGGGCGGCGGCGGTCTCGTCCTCGTCAATCCCAACAGTCCTACGCTCGAAGAGGTCAACCCCGGCATTCCTGAGGACATCTTGGCGTTCGGTGTCGACGGTCCATTGGCGACGGTCGCTCTCGTCGTACTTGACGAGCAGGTCAATCCCTCCATTGCGTCACACGGTGGACGCGCGGATCTCGTGGCGCTCGACGAGAACGCGAAGACCGCGTACATCAAACTTTCGGGCGGCTGCCAGGGTTGCGCGATGAGTCGCATGACGCTCACGCAAGGCATCGAGACAATGTTGCGCGAAGCAATCCCCGAACTTGTTTCGGTGCTCGACGTCACCGACCACGCGTCGGGTGTCAATCCCTTCTACTCCCCAGAGTAAGAATCACCGGACGGTTCACCTAGAATCAAACAATGCTGCGTTTCCTCACTGCGGGTGAGAGCCATGGCCCGTCACTGAGCGTCATCGTCGAAGGGCTTCCCGCGGGTTTGGCCGTCGGCGTCGAGGAGCTGGCGAACGAACTAGCCCGTCGCCGTCTCGGCTACGGACGCGGCCCGCGCATGCGCTTCGAGCGTGACGAACTTCGCATCATCGGTGGCGTGCGACACGGCCGCACGCTGGGCTCTCCCGTGGCGGTCGAGATCCTCAACTCGGAGTGGCCGAAGTGGGAAGTCGAGATGTCGGCCGCGCCGGGCTCGCCGAGTAAGAAACTCACCGCGCCTCGACCCGGACACGCGGACCTATCGGGCATGCAGAAATACGGCTTCGACGACGCGCGCGACGTGCTCGAACGCGCGAGCGCGCGCGAAACGGCAGCTCGCGTGGTCGCGGGCTCACTCGCCAAATCGCTGCTGGCCTCGATCGGCGTTGAGATCATCAGTCACGTCGTGCGTATCGGCACGGCGACCGCTCCCGGTGACGCGCGTCCACTGCCGGGTGACCTCGCGCGGGTTGACGAGAGCGAAGTGCGTTGCTACGACGAAGTCAGCGAAGTGGCGATGATCGCTGAGATCAAGGCGGCGGCCAAGGAAGGTGACTCACTCGGTGGCGTCGTCGAGGTCATCGCCTACGGCGTACCGGTGGGTCTGGGCAGTCACGTTCACTGGGATCGCAAGCTCGACGGCCTGCTGGCCGGCGCGCTCATGAGCATCCAAGCGGTCAAGGCCGTCGAGATCGGTGACGGCATGGCGCAAGCGGCCCAGCGCGGAAGTGTCGCGCACGACGCCATCGCACTCGATCAAGGTTTTACTCGAGGCGGGGGCTACGTGCGCCGAAGCGATCACGCGGGTGGACTCGAGGGAGGAATCTCCTCGGGCGCGCCCATCATCGCCAAGGTCGCGATGAAGCCGTTGGCGACGCTCAACCGACCAGTACTCGAAACCGTCGACGTCGTGACGGGGGACTCGACCGTGTCGTTCAAGGAGAGAACCGACGTGACGGCGGTACCGGCCATGGGCGTCATCGCGGAAGCGATGATGGCGCTCGTACTCGCGAACGAGGCGCAAAGAAAGTTCGGCGGCGACTCACTCGAGGAGTTCGTGCGCAATCACGGCGCCTACGTGGCGAACCTGGGCTCCACGGCTTCGGCCGCTCGTACGGAGTAGCCGTGGCCCGACTCGTTCTGGTGGGATTGCCGGGCGCGGGAAAATCGACGTTGGCGCGAGC
Organism: Acidimicrobiales bacterium; assembly: GCA_035531635.1. Taxonomy (GTDB): domain Bacteria; phylum Actinomycetota; class Acidimicrobiia; order Acidimicrobiales; family RAAP-2; genus RAAP-2. Next base: position 5,202 of record DATKSO010000084.1, read on the forward strand.
TCTCGCCGACGCGTGGAGCTGCGCGTCGATCGACACGGACGACGTCGTCGCGACGAACGTGGGCGTGCCGGTGGCGCAGTACCTCCGTGAGCACGGTGAGGCGGACTTTCGAGAGAGGGAACTTGAGGCGCTGCGTGAATCGCTGAACACCGACGCGGTGATCGCGACGGGTGCCGGCGTCGTGGTCACGAACGCGGCGCGCCATCTCCTCGAGCAAGCGCCCACGTTGTGGCTCGACAGTGACGACGAGATTCTGCTCGAACGCGTTGGCGAGGGCGAGCGCCCGCTACTGGGCGAGGATCATCGCCAGGGACTGGCCACGCTTCGTGGCCAACGAGAGGCGTGGTACCGCTCCAGTGCCCGGCGACACGTCGATTCGTCCGGAACGATCGACGAGGTCGTCGGGCGAATCCAAAAAGAAGTCGAAAGCCTCGCGCCGTGAACGTGACCGTCGACTTGGGCGAGCGAAGCTACGACGTCGTCGTGGAATCTGACGCTCGCCACCAGCTCGCTGAGGTGGTCAAGCGGCGAGCACCTCGAGCGAAGAACGTGGTTCTCGTGACGTCGCCGTCGCTCGCCGCTCAAGCATGGTTCGACGTGCAGAGTGGTCGCGAGCAGTTCGTACTCACGGTGCCCGAAGGTGAAGCGGCGAAGACGATGGACTCACTCGAAGAACTGCTCGAAGCGCTCGCGCAACGCCGACTCTCGCGCGATGACGTGATCGTGGGCGTCGGAGGTGGCGCCGTCACCGACCTCGCCGGCTTCGCCGCCGCCACGTACCTGCGAGGTGTGGCCCTGGTGCAGATCCCCACGACGCTCGTGGGCCAAGTCGACGCGGCCATTGGTGGCAAGACCGGCGTCAACCTTCGCGCCGGGAAGAACCTGGCGGGGGCGTTCTACCAGCCGCTCGGTGTTCTCTGCGACACGAGCGTGTTGGCCACGCTGCCCGAGCGCGAGCGAAAGAGCGGGCTCGGTGAAATCGCCAAGTGCTGGCTCCTCGACGGTCGCGGCGCCGACGAGCTCACGACGACGTCGCTGTCGAGCCTCATCGAACTCTCAGTCCGACTGAAGGCCGACGTCGTGTCGAGCGACGAACGCGACGGTGGACTACGAGCGGTCCTCAACTACGGCCACACGCTCGCGCACGCGCTCGAGAAGCTTGCGCTGCGCGACTCTCCTGACGCGTTGCGCCACGGCGAGGCCGTGGCGATCGGCCTCGCGTTCGCGGCCCGACTCGCGATGGCCCTCGATCGCGTTGGCGACGATGAGGTGATCAGGCATGACGCGGTTCTCGAACAGTTGGGTCTCGACACCGCACTGCCCGCGCACTACGACACCGACGAACTGCTGGCGGCAATGGGCCACGACAAGAAGGCCCACCACGATCTAAGTTTTGTGCTGGCGGGCTCGTCGGGATTCTCCGTCGTTTCGGACGTGGACGAGTCAGTCGTGCACGACACACTCGAACGATTCAAGGGAGCACTATGAGCGGCGAAATCCTGCTTCTGTCGGGACCGAACTTGGACCTACTTGGCGAACGCAGCCCGGAGATCTACGGCGCGAGTTCGTTGGACGAGCACGTGGCGCGATTTCGCGAACTCGCGGGCGCGGCGGGGTACGAAGTTCGTGCTCTGCAGTCAAACTTCGAGGGCGACCTCATAGAGGCCGTGCACGAAGCCCGGGAAAAGGACGTCGCGATCGTCATCAACGCCGGCGCCCTCACGCACTCGTCGTGGGCCCTGCGCGACGCGTTGGCGATCTTCGAGGGCGTGAAGATCGAAGTTCACCTCTCCAATCCGGCCGCCCGTGAGCCCTTTCGACACGTCAGCACGCTCGCGAGCGTCGTGAATGGCTCCATCGCGGGATTTGGCGCGTTGAGTTACGACTTAGCGTTCGAAGCAGTACGTCGCCTCCTCGAAACCTCCTAGATCAAGCATCGAGTGCCGTTGCCTAGACTGGGTTGCGCACGAATCGCGAAAGGCACCTAGGCCCATGGCCGCAATCTCAACCTCGGACATCAAGAACGGCATAACCCTCAAGATCGATGAAGGGCTCTTCACGGTGCTGGAGTTTCAACACGTCAAGCCCGGCAAGGGCGGCGCCTTCGTGCGAACCAAGCTCCGCAACGCTCGCTCGGGCGCCGTCATCGAACGGACCTACCGGGCGGACGAGCGCCTCGAGCAGGCCATCATCGACAAGCGGGACACCCAGTATCTCTATCGAGACGGGGACGACTACATCTTCATGGACCAGTCCAACTACGACCAACTACCGGTCTCCTCGAAGAGTCTGGGCGAGGCCACGAACTTCTTGAAGGAGACGGGTAAGGCAATGTTGATCTCCTACGACGACGAGATCATCGGCGTTGAACTACCGGCGTCGGTGGAGCTCACGATCGCCGAGACCGAGCCCGGGGTGCAGGGCGATCGTGTGTCCGGCGCCCGAAAGTCGGCCACGCTGGAAACGGGGTACGTGGTCCAAGTGCCACTCTTCGTCGGTCCGGGCGAGGCCATCAAGGTCGACACGCGCACCGGCGAGTACATGACCCGAGCGTAAGGTGAGCGAACTCGGTCAGCGGCGACATCTCGCCCGCGAACGAGCCATCGAGCTCGCGTACGAATCGAGTATGAAAGATCGCCCGTTCAGTGCCATCGTCAGCGAACTGGTGGTCTCCCCGGATCAGTACACCGTGTCAATCCTCAGGTCCAGTGAAGAGCATCGTGATCGGATCGAAGCACTTATCACCGAGAACTCCCTCGACTGGACCCTTGACCGACTGGCTCTGATGGACCGCTTGATCATGACGCTGGCGCTCGGCGAGTTGATCATGGACGACGCGCCGCCCGTAGCGGTCGTCCTCGACGAATCCGTCGAGTTCGCCAAGATCTTCTCCACGGAGGGATCGGCGTCGTTCGTGAACGGCGTTCTCGCCGCGTGTGTCGAGCATCTAAAATAACGGCAATCCCCCCTCTCAAAGGAGTTGCTTCATGCCCGGCATGAGTCAACGGTCAATCAATTTGACGAACGCCCTCGTAGTGGCGCTGTTCCGCCATTCGCTGTTCGTCACTGGATTGATCTGGCTGGCGGCGATCGCGATCGTGATGATGGTGGTCCTCGTGGCGACGCGAAAGATCTTGAATTTCAATATGTCCATCGACGGAGTGGGCGAGCCCCGGGCGCGGACGTATCTTCGCTGGGCGTTCGGGGCCATCTGGCTGTTCGACGGCTTCCTCCAGTTTCAGGCGTCGATGCCGTTGGGCCTCGCCAACAACGTTGTCGCGCCGCTCACCACGAACACGCCCTCGTGGCTTCACTGGTTGATGGAGCACGGGATCTTCTTGTGGAACAGTCACCCCATCTCGTTGGCCGTTGGAACCGCGTGGCTGCAGATAGGCATCGGACTGGTGTTGCTGGTCTCGAATGGACGAACCGGCCGAATCGTCGGTGGCGTGTCGGCGCTCTGGGCGGCTCTCGTGTGGCTCATCGGCAACGGCGCTGGCGGGATGTTCGTGTCGGGCGCCTCATTCCTTTTCGGCTGGCCGGGCGCGACGTCCTTCTACGTCTTCGCTGGCGCGTGGATCTTCGTCAAGCCCGAGACGTTCCGCCGTCTCTTCTCGAAGGTCACGCTTCGGGTGTTGAGCGTGATCGTCGGTTTGGCGGCACTCTTGCAGGCGCTGCCCTCGACAGAGTTCTGGCACGGGGGAAACACCAACGCTCTGACGACCATGACGTCGTTCATGACGAAGACAGCCCAGCCGCACGTGCTCGCGTGGGTCGTACGTCACGTGGGTTCACTCGCGGCGACGATGGGCGGCGGCTTCAACGTCGCCGTCATTCTCTGGCTCGGTCTCTGCGCCGTCGGTCTCTGGATGACCCCCTCGCGAGGTTGGCGTTGGCCGGTGTGGACGCTCGTCGTTGGCTGTCTGTTTTTCTGGCTCGTGTCGGAGGACACGTCAATCTTTGGCGGACTGTCCACTGACGTGAACTCGCTGCTTCCGCTGGCCGTCCTCGCGTGGTGCGCGTCCCCGGCGTTACGGGCACGCGAACCTCGCGAGCGTCGACTGCCTCGAGAGATGACCAGTAGTGCCGGCGCGGTCGTCGCCACGTTCGCCTCGGCGATGATCCTCTTCTCCACGGCCTTGATGGCGGGCACCACGTTCGCGAGTGCCGAGACGACCCTCTACCAAGCGCATAACGGGCCCGCGTCCGCTACGTCGATCACGGCGCACCCGTTCACTCTCACCGACCAGTTCAACAAGACTTACTCCTTGGGTGAGCATCCAAAACGCGTCACACTGTTGACCTTCCTCGACCCTCACTGCTGGACCGACTGCCCGTTGTTGGCCAAACAGCTCGAACACGTACGCGCCGAACTCTCCGCGAACGCGAAGCTCGACATCGTCGCCGTGGCGGCGGATCCCTATTACGAGAAAATATCGGACCTTCGCCACTTCATCGCGGTGCGCGGGCTGGCGCACGTGAAGAACTTCTACTTCGTCACGGGCAAACTCTCCGCCGTCCGAAAGGTATGGGCTGCGTACGGCATCGGCGTGTCCATGACGGCCAAAGACAAGATGAGCATCCACTCCGACTTCATGTTTCTCATCAGTGCCAAGGGGGAGTTGCGCTGGGTCATTCCCGATGACCCGCTGTCGAGCGTGTCGGGCGTGGCGTCGGCGGTTTCTGAATTGCGTGGTCTTTTGGCGTCGATGGGCGTGAACTAAGAGCGTGTCCACCCGAAGGTGCGCTCTGTCAGTGGCTTTTGCGCTAGGTCTTACTGGTAGGGGGCGTCCCGATGATGTGCTGGTCGGCCGACCCCGCAGTACGTGAGGAGAAAGCGCGGTCGTTCAAGACGAAGGCGGCGAAACGTCGGGTCCGCCGTTCGGCGTTCCGTTGTGGACTTTTCTGAGGTACTCGTTGTACGCGTCCAACGCCTCGTCACTCCTGGTGAGGGGCGGCTCCTTTGGCGAGGCGCCCTCGTCTCTCTCGTCCTTCAAGAGCTTTCGCCACACGTAGACCCCGTACGCAGCAAAGATGGGCCACTCGAAGACGTACGCCCACGAAAGGGAATTGCCTGAACGGGCCCGTAAAAACTCGAAAATGAAGCCACTAACACAGAGCAGAACGACAAAAAGCAGCCCCAGGTGAATTCCGAGAATTCTCTTATTCTTTTCTTCCACAAGTCTTCACATTAGTGACGCCGCTCGTTATTCTTGGTTCGGAGTTCCAGTGGGAACACCTCGTCGCAAGGAGTGGAGAATGTCAAAGGGAGGAAGACTGGCAACGGTACTTGGGCTCTTCTTGGTGTCTATAGGTCTTGTGGTGTGGGCAGTCTCCGCATTCCTAACGCCAGGGACACCTGGTGGAGTCGTGAGCTTCACCAACACGCAGGCTGCTGGTCAGCCGGTGAACTTGACGGTGCAGACCGTTGGATCAATTGGATTCGGATCACATCCCACGTGGGTTTCGTACCTCGTGAAGGATCCGGCAACGGGTAACTGGGTTCACGACACCTCGTGGCAACTTCCCGCGAACACCGTCATTCACATGACCGTCGATCAGTTCGACAGTGGTAGCCCACTTCGTAACCAAGAGTGGGGCCAAGTTCAAGGCGTGATTGGCGGGAGCGCTCAACTGAATGGCGCGCCACTTTCCGTGTACAACTCCAACACCGGTTCGGGCGTTGCGCACACGTTCGCGGTGCCCGCGATCAACTTGAGTGTCCCGTTGGTCGGTGTCACTGGCACGCCGTGTTCGGTGGCACCGTGCAAACTAAGTGCGAATCCTCACAACATTGAAACCTTTAGCTTCAAAACACCGGGACCTGGCACCTACAACTGGCAGTGCTTCGTACCCTGTGGACTCGGATACTTGTTCGGAAATGGAGGCCCGATGTCAACTCAGAACTACATGGGCGGTGTACTGGAAGTGGTGCAATAGTCATGGCGTCAGAGAACTCTTCGAACAACGACACGAATCACATGCAACGAATAACGCTTATCTGGATCGTCGTGTCCGTGATCGGCGACATTTTGTACTGGTTCCTCTTGGGACCACACGTTCCCCCGGGGAGGATGACCACGTCGGCGCGGGACAATCAGTTCGACTTCAATATCCTCTTCATCGTTGCCTTTCCCGTCCTGGTCGGCATCTGGGTGTACATGGGGTACGCCGTCATCAATTGGCGATCGAAAAAGGTGGGCGTTCCCGAGTCGGTCGGTGGACCGAAGGCTGCCGAAAACCGGAAGGCGCAAACGTCGTGGATTGTCATCACCACGGTCGTGGTGCTCCTCCTCGCGGTCTACGGCACGGTGGAAGTCGTCATAGGCAAGGGCTCGGGCGGCGGAGAAGGTCCTAACCCCATTTGGAATCCGAGTGGGGCGATCAAGGCTGAGACGGCAGCTCTAGCTGGGACCGCCACGTGGTCACCTAACAGCAATGAGGTGCTGCCCGTGCAGGTCATCGCTCAGCAGTGGAAGTTCACCTACCGGTATCCCACGTTCGGGGGGTTTGAGTCTCCGTACCTCGTACTGCCGGTCAACACGGATATCGCCTTCAACGTGACGTCCCTCGACGTGATCCACAGTTTCTGGGCGTACCAGCTCGAGGTCAAGGCGGACGCCAACCCCCAGCAGAACAACGTGGCCTACACGAAGACCTTGCAACTCGGAACGTTCGAGGTCCGCTGTAGCGAGCTCTGCGGCATCTGGCACGGGGCGATGTTCAACTCTGGCAACGTGGTCTCACAGTCTGCGTTCATGGCGTGGGCGACCAAGACGGAAGCGGCGAACGCCGCGAACACCAAGAACCTCCCGCCGTTCGCC
>DATKSO010000085.1:0-3066 GCA_035531635.1 Acidimicrobiales bacterium
GCGATCGAACTGCTGAACGGCAACATCGTGGGCGCCCTCATTGTCGCACGCCACGGTCGCGTGTGGTCACAGCGCGAGGTTTCCATCGCCCGCGCCTTCGGCGGGCTGTTCGGCAAGGTGGCCTCCCAGACGACGCGTGAGGGCGCCTTGTTGCACCAACGTCGCCTTGACGAGCTGGTGAGCCAGGTCGCTGAGCGATTGATGTCCGCGACCCTCGACACCCGCAAAGAAGTCCTCGGATGGACGACCCGAGTGCTCGCGGAGTTCCTCGACTCCGACGTAGCTTTCCTACGACGAAACGACCACCTGCGAGGTCTCTCCATCCTCGAAGCCGAGTGGCCGATTCGCGACGACTTCACTGGGCCCGATCCCCTCGGTGAAGTCCGCTTCGACGCCGACCCGATTTTCATGGCGACGAAGGATTTGAGAGTTCCGTACCTGCCGGGCTTAGAGGACGCCACCGAGGAGTTCATGGACCGCGTCGAAAAGGGATCGGGTGAGACGCTCGTCGCCGGCGCCGCGGTGCCGCTGCTCCTCGGCGAGTCCACGTGGGGCGTCCTCGGCTTCATCCACTTCGGCCTACGCGCGTGGGTCCCCGCGGAGATAAACGCACTCCAAGCCGTGGCGTCGATGTTGGTGCAGCTCCAAGCGCGCATCGACGCGGAAGAGCGCACGGCCCACATCGCGCACCACGACGACCTCACCGATCTCCCCAACCGACGCGCGCTCCTTCGCGAGTTGAAGATTCGGCGAGAGGCCCGCCGCGACACCGCGGTCATGATCATTGACCTCGACCGATTCAAGGTCTTGAACGACTTCTTGGGTCACGCCAACGGCGACCGGCTGCTCATCACCATCGCCGACCGCATTCGCACGAGCATTCGCGTGAACGACTACTGCGCCCGCCTCGGCGGCGACGAGTTCGTCGTCCTGCTCGACGAAGCGCACAGCGCCATGGAAGTGCTCGCCAGCGCCTACCGACTCCTCGAACTCGTGGCCGCCCCAGTCGACCTGGGTGGCCAACAGTTCAGTCACACCGCGAGCATCGGCATCTGCATCGCGATCGCCGGCTCCGACCAGACCGACTCGGACATTCTGGCCTGCGCCGACGGCGCCATGTACGTGGCCAAAGCGCGCGGGCGCAACAAGGCCGTCCTGCACGACGAAGAGATGCGCGCCACACTCGACGAACGCTCTCGGATGGAGATCATGCTCCGCGACGCGCTCGAGCAGGGCGAACTGCGACTGCACTACCAGCCCGAGGTCGATATCCGCACCGGCGAGCTGCTCTCGGTCGAAGCGCTCGTGCGCTGGAAACACCCGACGAGAGGAATGTTGAACGCCGCGGAGTTCATCACCGTCGCCGAGGAGACCGGCCTCGTGCTCACGATCGGCCGCTGGGTCTTCGCCGAAGCCTGCCGTCAACTCGCCGCGTGGCGCAAGGAGTACCCCGAGCTCGGACTCATCGTACGCGTCAACATGTCGCCCGCCGAGTTCGCCGCGACGGACCTCGTGGAGTTCGTGGAGAACTGTTTGACGTCGAACGAGATCCCGGGTGAGCGTCTATGCATCGAGATCACCGAGTACGCCGTGGTGGAAGAGCCCGAGAAGACGGCGAACATCCTGCGCGGTTTTCGAAAGATGGGCGTCGAAATCGCCATCGACGACTTCGGCACGGGCTTCGCCTCGATGACGGAACTCAAACACCTGCCGGTAGACCTCTTGAAGTTGGACATGAGTTTCGTCGAGGGCATCACCACTGACGCCTACGACCGTGCCATCGTCGAGTCGATTATTCGCCTCGGCCACGCCCTCGATTTGGGGGTCACCGCCGAAGGCATCGAGCACAGCGCGATCATCGACGAACTGCTCATCCTCGGCTGTCATCGTGGACAGGGCTACCTCATCTCGCGCCCCGTCGACCCGGCGGACCTCAAAGCACTGCTCTCGGCGGGACGTGTTCCCCTCTCTCTTCTGCACCCGACGGACGAATCATCACGCGGTCTTACGAGTACCAAGTCGTGAGCCCCTTTCTCGAAGGTGCGTCCGGCGACGCGGAAAGGGTCAGTCAACCCTACGAACCATGGCTCTTCCAGACCATGCTCGACGAACTCTCGGTCAGCGAGTTAGGCATCGGCTTCATCTACTCGGTCCTCGACCTCCTCGTCGAGCGCTACGCGCTGCGCGACGCCGTGGTGGTTCTCGTCCACGACTCCTTCGGCGCGCAGCTCTTTCGCGCTGGCGGGGGGGCCATCAGTATCGACATGGCGGCGCGTCTCGGCACCGTGCCGGGCGTGTACTGCGAACCCGACATCGTGCCCCTCGTCGAGCGCGACGCCATGCGCACGGCGTGTCAGCTCGCGCTCTCGCTCCATCTCGCACGCTTCAGCGCTTCGCACGACGCCCTCACGAACATCGCGAATCGACGCACCTTCGACAGCGCGTTGCAGGCGGCGACCGTGCGGAGCGCTCGTTACGGCTGGGCCTTCACCCTCGTGCTCGCGGACCTCGACGGCTTCAAGATCGTCAACGACACCCTGGGCCACGCCTTCGGTGACGACCTCCTGCGTCAGTTCGGCCTCGCCATGCGTCGCTCCGTTCGAAGTGGCGACCTCGCCGCTCGCATCGGCGGTGACGAGTTCGCGGTCATCCTCTCCAACGCCGACGGGCACGACTCCTCCGGATTCACCGACCGACTTCGCAGCAATTTAGGCTCCGCGCGCGACCATGTAGGATTCACCATCGGTACCGCGTCATCACCCCGCGACTCAACGGACCCCGCCGAGTTGTTCCGTATTGCCGACGCCCGACTCTACGAGAAGAAGGGATTGAACCACCGATGATGTCTCCAACGGAAGAAGATTTCGAACTTGAGCTTCGATCCCTCTCGGGCGTCTTGAACGTCGAGTTTCGTCACCGCGACAACGGTGACGTGGACGCGGTGACACTGATCGTAACGGGCCAGGACCCCAGCGCCATTCGCGTGATGGCGACGCAGATCGTGAACCTGTACTATACCGAGGCCAGCGTCATCGTCGAGGACGCCAGCAAGGCCATCTCGCCCCG
>DATKSO010000086.1:0-3693 GCA_035531635.1 Acidimicrobiales bacterium
CCGTACGCTTCGAGGATCGTCGTGAGCAGGACGGTGAAACCCCACATCGTAAAGAAGTGCGCCAGTCCCGGCACGGTCCAACGCAGCAGTTTTCGCTGTCCGGCAACTTCGCTGAGCTCGGCGTCGGCGACCTTGCGTAGTCCCTGCCAACGCCGTGGCGCGGGTTGACCGCTGCGAATGAGGCGCGACAGCCAGTAAAAACGCTGACCCGCGACGCCAAAGCCAACGATGGTGATCACCAGGCCGATGACGATTCGCGCTAGCAACCCGGTCTCCCGGCGCGCACAATCGTCACGACTCCTTCTTGAAGTTCTCCGAGTATCGACTCGGGGTTGGACCTCGCTGCCCGCGGTACTTCGAACCCAGACCCGACGATCCGTAGGGGCGATCGGCCGAGGTGGTCATCTCGAAGAAACTGATCTGACCTATCTTCATGCCCGGATAGAGGGTGATCGGAAGGTTCGCAACGTTGGAGAGTTCGAGCGTGATGTGACCGTCCCAGCCGGCGTCGATAAACCCGGCCGTCGAGTGGATGACGAGGCCGAGACGACCGAGCGAACTCTTGCCGTCGAGTCGCCCGACGATGTCGTCGGGGATTGCGATGCGCTCCGTCGTCGAACCCAGCATGAACTCACCCGGGTGCAAGATCATGGGCGTCTCGGTTCCGACGTCGATGAGTTCGGTCAAGTCCTCTTGGGCCTCACGAACGTCGATGACGCGCTGGGAGTGGTTTCGAAAGACGCGAAAGTACTGATCCACGTGGACGTCGACGGACGAAGGTTGGATGCAGTCGTCGCCCAGGGGTTCGATGATTAGTCGGCCCGTTTCGAGCGCCTCTTTTATGGACCGATCCGAGAGCACAATTAAAAGGTCACGATACTCGTTTCGACCAATTCACTTCGTCGAAGCACCAACCTCGACCGGACTAGGACAACACCCGACGACGGAAGTTTCTCAGTCCGAGTGCCATGAAGGCCGTGCAGAAGCCAAGCATGACGGGGTAGATCACGTAGAGATGCATGTGCGGCGCGTCCGTGAAGGCCGCGCGCATGCCTTCGTTGACGTAGACCAGCGGGTTGATCAACACGAGGGTTTGAAGCCAATGGAATCCACCGATCTTCACGGGCGCCAGGTGGGTCCACGGATAGTAGGTCCCGCCGAGGAACGTGATCGGCAAGATGATGAAGCCGAACATCAAGCCAATGTTGCGCGGTTCGAACGAGGTGCCGAGAATGAGCCCCAGTCCCGCCATCGTCACGCACGCCAAGGGCACGAGCGTGAGGATCACGAGCCAGTGCAGCGACACGGTGGCTCGCACGCCCGCGGCGTGGACCACGGTCGCAATGGGAAAGACGATGGCCGCGGAGATGAGGCCCTGCACCGCGCCCGAGAGGACCTTCGCCACGGCGACCAACCAGATAGGACACGGCGCCTGCACCCGGTCCTCGATCTCACGCGTGAACCCGAACTCCTGGGCCATGGTGAGCGCGATCGACTGCACCCCTTGAAACATGATCGAGATGCCCACGACGCCCGGAACCAGAATCGTCGCGAAGGCCGACGCGCCGGCGGCGCCACCGCCGCCAACCGTTTGGCCGATCTTCGGAAAGACGAAGAGGAACACGAAACAGAGCAGAAAGGGTTGGATCAACGTGCGCAGCACGAACTCACGGAACGTTTTACGAAGGACCACCAGGTCGCGCAAGATGAGTGCGCCGAGTGCCCGTCGACTCGCCTCTATCACCGAGCGTGTCGGTACGCTGTTGAGCGTCGTCAACGTCATACCTCGCGCAACTCCTTGCCCGTCAGATTGATGAAGACCGTCTCGAGACTGGGCTCCGCGACGGCCAGGTCGAGAATCTCCACGTGGGCCGCGTCGGCAACGTTCACGACGCGCGGCACAAGTCGATCGCTGCCCTGGACGTGCAACGTGACGACGTTCTCCACCACTCGCGTGCCGACCACCCCTTCGAGCTCGTCGGCGAATACACGAGCCAGTCGCTCGCCGTCGTTTGCCACCTTCACGGTCACGATGGTGTCGGCGCCGGTGCTCTTTTTCAAGTTGGCCGGGGTGTCCAGCGCGAGGATCTTTCCGTGATCCATGATCGCCACGCGATCGCACAGTTGATCGGCCTCTTCCATGTAGTGCGTCGTGAGCACGACGGTCTGTCCGGTTTGGTTGAGCTCCTGCAACATGTCCCACAGCGCCAGTCGACTCTGGGGATCGAGCCCCGCCGTCGGCTCATCCAAGAAGAGGACGGCTGGGGAGTGGAAGATCGCTCGCGCCACCATGAGTCGCTGGGCCATGCCGCCCGAAAGGGCGTAGACCGAGGCCTTCGCCCACTTCGAAAGAGAGAATCGATCCAAGAGTTCGTCCGAGCGACGTCGTGACTCCTTGGCGTTGATGCCGAAGAGTCGGCCGTGGAAGTACAGGTTCTCCCACACGGTGAGTTGACGATCAAGGGTGTTCTGTTGCGAGACGATGCCCGAAACTTGCTTCACCAGTGCGGGATGTTTTCGAACGTTGACGCCCGCCACGAAGGCGTTACCGGACGTGGGAACGACGCGCGTGGTCAAGATGCCCGCCGTCGTCGTCTTACCGGCACCGTTGGGCCCGAGGAGGGCGAGCACCTCTCCTCGTCGGGCGACGAAGGAGACGCCGGCGACGGCGGCGCGCTCGCCGAAGCTGACGTGCAGATCCGACACCTCGACGGCGAGGGGTGGAGACCCTCCGGAGGCGTCGCCGCCTGCAGTGTCTGTCACGCTCAGCGCCGCGGCGCCTCGAAGCGGTAGCCGACGCCGCGGATGGTCGTGATGAGGACGGGATGGGCGGGGTCCGCCTCGATGCGGGAGCGCAAGCGCTTGATGTGGACGTCGAGGGTCTTCGTGTCGCCGACGTAGTCGAGTCCCCACACGCGGTCGATGAGGTTGTCGCGTGTCACGACCCTGCCGGCGTTGTGAAGGAGGATCTCGAGCAGCTCGAATTCCTTCAGCGGCAGCTTGACTTCGCGGCCGCGGACGATGCACTCGTGGCGGGAAACGTCGAGCTTGACATCGGCGACCTCGAGCACTTCCTCGGGCAGGCGCCGGAGAGGCTGGCGGTCCGCCGCGCTCGCCCGCTGGCGCTCGGACGCCGACGGTCCTGACTGGGTAGCTGCCACGGTGGTCGGGGAGGTCGCCGCTGCCGACACCGCGCCGGTCGGCGAGCCGGGAGCGAGCGGATCGCCCACCTCGATGCCACCGCCTTGGGAGGGCGAGACGGCGAGCAGCACCGTCGAGAGGGTGGAGGACTGCTTGGCGCCCCGGCGCAGCACCGCCCGCATCCGCGAGACCAGCTCGCGCAGCCGGTACGGCTTGGCGACGTAGTCGTCGGCACCCACCTCGAGACCGACGACCGTGTCGAGCTCGGTCGACTTCGCCGTCACCATGATGATGGGCACGTCGGAGCGAGCCCGGATCGCCCGGCATACGTCGATGCCCGAGATCCTCGGCAACATGACGTCGAGCAACACCAGGTCGGTCTTGTCAGCGTCGAACCGCTCGAGCGCCTCGACACCGTCACGGGCGACCGTGACATCGAAGCCCTCCCGCTCCAACCCCACAACCAACGCGTCCACGAACGACTCAGCATCCTCGACCAGGAGGACTCGGGTAGGCGTCGAGTTGTCGATCGTCATCCGTCGCTCCTCGGCT
>DATKSO010000087.1:0-2562 GCA_035531635.1 Acidimicrobiales bacterium
CTGCTCTTCGTCAGGTGCTCTCCATTGGATGTCGGTCTCGGCTCGACCGGCGCTTGACACTGTCGGCAGCGTAGAAACGGTGATCGTGGGCCTTCGGAGCATCGACGCCGAGGTCGCGACTCGGTTCTCCCTGGCCGCCTCCGAATCGCACTACCGGTTGCTCGCGGAGAACTCGTCGGACGTCGTCGTCGAGACGGACTTCGAGGGACTCGTTAAGTGGGCGTCACCGTCGGCGCAGCAGGTCCTCGGGTGGCTGCCGCGATTCTTGGTTGGGACGCAGTCCCTGGAGTTGGTCGCGCCCGAAGACTTGGCCAGGGCCACCGCCTTTCAACGACGCGTTCGCGCTGGCGAAAGGATTGACGCCGAGCAGCTTCGAATGAAGACGTCGAGCGGTGACCTTCGCTGGATGTCGCTACGAGTCCAAGCCGGGCGCGACCAGGCGGGCAACGTCACTGGTGGCATCATCGGAATGAGCGACTGCGAAAGTGAAGTCGTCGCGCAGCGCGCCGCCAACACGCTCTCGGCAGGGAGTCGAGTCCTCGTACGATCTGAACGAGAAGAGGACCTTCTCATGCAGATGTGTCAGGCCGCGGTGGACGAAGGTGGCTACCTCCTCGCCTGGTACGGCCGCCGCGTCGACGACGCAGCGCGGAGCGTCGTGAAGGTGGCGATGAGTCGAGAACATCGCGCCTACGTCGAAGCGATCGACGTGAACTGGAGCGAAGGCCCGGGTGGACTCGGACCCGTCGGCACGGTGATTCGTTCCGGTAAACCCGTCGTCTATCAGGACCTATGGACGGACGCTAACTTTGCTCCTTGGCGACAGAGGGCCAAAGCAAACGGATTTCGTTCGTGCATCGGGCTGCCGGTCTACGTCGACGGCGAGGTCGACGGCAGTCTGCAAGTCCTGGCCGGTGAGCGAGGCGCGTTCGACGACCACGTCGTCGAAGTCCTGAAGGACCTCGCTGACGAACTCGGCTACGGAATCAAGCGTCTTCGCGACCACGAACGACTCGTGAAGTCACTCAGCGACCAGACACTCCTCAGCAAGGCGATCGACCAAGCCAGCGAGTCGATCGTGGTCACGGACCCGGAGTCGGCCATCTTGTACGCGAATCCCTCGGCCGTTCGCACTAGTGGCTACTCGCTCGCGGAGATGCTTGGGAAGAATCCCCGTCTCTTCCAGAGTGAGCTGCACGACCCCACGTTCTTCCAGATCATGTGGGCTCACTTGCACGGCGGTGAGCCCTGGCACGGCACCTTGATCAATCGCCGTAAGGCGGGCGAACTCTACGAAGAAGACTCCACGATCTCGCCGATCCACGACGCGGAAGGCAGCCTCCTCGCCTACGTCGCCGTGAAGCGTGACCTCACCATCGAGCGGCGTCTCGAGACGAACCGAACGCGTGAGCAGAAGGACCGTCTCGCCATCCTCGACATCATGCAAGAAGTCCGCCGATCCGACTCGTTGCGCGAGACCGCGGAATCGTTCTGCCTTGGGGCGACGAAGCTTTCTTCCATCGACGCCGCACTAATGGTTCTCGTCCAAGGCGACGGCACGTTGCTCACCATTGGCACGGGTGGTGAGAAGTTGGGCGGCGCCGCCAGTGGTTCGACACTCGAGTTTCCTCGTCCGGACTATCTCATCGGACGGTCGAAGGCCGGCGCGTGGTGGCTTGACCTGACGTCCAAGAAGCTCATCGTTGACGATGAGTTCACTGCGCGCATGATCGATGGTGGCTTCACGACCGTTGGCAGCGTTCCAATCCGCTGGGAAGGTGAGCTGGTCGGCATTCTCGCTCTCGCCTCGAAGGACACCGACGGACCTGAGTGGATGGCTACGCGTTTGCCAGTATTCGAGGAACTCGGTTCGTACGCGGGCGCGCTCTTCGGTGCCGAGGCCGAAGTCTTCTCCAAGGGGGAGTCGCTCCGCTCCGAGATTCTGTCGGTCATTGAGCATCGGCGATTTCACTGCGTGTTCCAACCCTTCGTGACACTAGAGACGGGCCACATCGTCGGCTACGAGGCGCTCACGCGTTTCGACGGTGGCGAACCTCCTGATCAACGGTTCTTGCAGGCACATTCGGTAGGTCTCGGCAGTGAATTAGAGGCGATCTGCGCCCAGGCCGCTCTCGACAGCGCTCAAGAGCTTCCCTCGGAGATCTGGCTCAGTCTCAACTTCTCTCCGGCCGCTCTCATTGACGGACACGCCGCCAAAGTAGTGGACGGCGTGACGCGCCGTCTCGTGCTTGAGGTCACTGAACACGCGCAGATCAACAACTACGCCGCTATTCGCAGGGTCCTCACGGAGATGGGCAACTGCCAACTCGCGGTCGATGACGCGGGCGCGGGCTACACCAGTCTCAGTCACATCTTGGAGCTTCAACCGGACTTCGTGAAGTTGGACATCTCCATGGTGCGCGGTATCGACACCGATCCAGCACGTCAGGCCATGGTCGCGGGCATGTGTCACTTCGCGTCGCAAAGTCGCACGACGCTCATCGCCGAGGGAATCGAGACAGAAGCTGAGGCGGACATGCTCCGTCGACTCGGTGTCCCGCT
>DATKSO010000088.1:0-5334 GCA_035531635.1 Acidimicrobiales bacterium
TATCTCCACGAGGAAGGAGCGCGATCCGTCGTTGGTGACCGTGAGCACGACGCCCGGGACGTCGAGTTGGGGTCCGCGCAGTGACCGCGAGGCGTCGTTGAGTTCCAGCAGGCCCTCGCCCACCATTTCGAAGAGACCGACCTCGCCGGTGGGCCCGAAACGGTGCTTCTGCGCTCGAAGGAGTCGCAGCGTTCCCTGACGCTCCCCCTCGATGCGCACCACCGTGTCGACCAGGTGTTCCAAGGCGCGGGGCCCGGCGAGTTCGCCGTCCTTGGTCACGTGACCGATGAGGAGAAGTGCGGACCCGGTGGCCTTCGCCGCCGAGCAGAGCCGTTCGGCGGCGTTTCGAATCTGCGGCACCGAACCCACCGCGCTCGCGAGCGTGTCGTCACTCATCGCCGAGATCGAATCGACGACGCAGAGCGTGCGACGGCGCTCGCGCAATAGCGCCTCGGCGCTGTGCACGTTGGTCGTGATGGCGACGTCGAGCCCCGTGGGCACCTCACCGAAGCGTCGAGCGCGCTGGGCGACTTGGGCGGCGGACTCTTCTGAGGCGATCAAGACGACGTCAGCGCCCGAGAGCGCCAACGCTCGCAGCGTCATCAGCGCGAGCGTCGACTTGCCGACGCCCGGCTCCCCGTAGAGCAAGGTCGTCGATCCCGCGACGAACCCCCCGCCCAACACCCGGTCGAGTTCGCCAACGCCCGACGGCGTGACGGCGCTGTCCTCGTCGGCCACGTCGCGCAGCGACGTCGTCACGACACGCGAACCCCGAGGGGCACTCGTCGTCGGCACATCATCGATCGAGTTCCATTCGTCGCACGTGCCACAGCGTCCCTGCCAACGCGGCGTGTTCGTGCCACAGCGTCGACAAGTGTACAGAGCGTGGGTTTTCACCCTCGCGACGTTAGGTGGTGGCTGTGACCTTTAGGCGTTGAGCGTGGGCTCTTCGAAGTCCACGGACGGCGGCAGACCTTCGACCCCGTCGAAGGTGAGGTACGTACCGTCGTCACCCTCGGCCGCGTCGACGACGATCGTCTGACCGGCGTGGAACTCCTTGAAGAGGATCTTCTCGCTCAACACGTCCTCGACGTACTGCTGGATCGCGCGACGTAGTGGTCGCGCGCCCAACTCGGGGTCGTAGCCCTTCTCGGCCAAGTACTCCTGGGCCTTCGCGGAGAGCTCGAGGCCAAGTCCCTGCAGCGTCAACTGGTCGCGCAGACGCGTGATGAACATGTCCGCGATGGTCATGACCTCTTCCTTGGTGAGTTCGTGGAAGACGATCGTGTCGTCGATCCGGTTCAAGAACTCCGGACGGAAGTGCGCCTTGAGGGCTTGGTTAACCTTCTCCTTCATGCGCTCGTGCGTGATCGAGTCCGATCCCTTGCCGAAGCCAATCGCGGCCTTACGCAGGTCCGACGTACCGAGGTTCGAGGTCATGATCAGAATCGTGTTCTTGAAGTCCACCGCGCGTCCCTGGGAGTCGGTGAGACGCCCGTCTTCGAGGATCTGCAACAAGGTGTTGAAGACGTCGGGGTGCGCCTTTTCCACTTCGTCGAACAGCACGACGGAGAAGGGCTTGCGACGAACGGCTTCGGTCAGTTGACCGCCTTCGTCGTAGCCGACGTAGCCCGGGGGCGATCCGACGAGGCGAGAGACTGAGTGCTTCTCCATGTACTCCGACATGTCGAGTTGGATCAACGCGTCGGCGTCGTCGAAGAGGAACTCCGCCAACGTCTTGGCGAGCTCGGTCTTACCGACGCCCGTGGGGCCGAGGAAGATGAACGAGCCACCGGGACGCTTGGGATCCTTCAGGCCCGCGCGGGTGCGGCGAATGGCACGACTCAGCGAGTTGACGGCTTCCTCTTGACCAACGACGCGCTTGTGGAGTTCTTCCTCCATACGCAGCAACTTCGTCGTCTCCTCTTCGGTGAGGCGGTAGACGGGGATGCCCGTCCACACGGCCAGCACTTCGGCGATCGTCTCTTCGTCCACGAGGTCGAAGGTCTCGCCGCCCGAGGCGAGCACGGTCGCGTCGAGGGCGTCCTTCTTCGCCACGAGCTCGCGCTCTTGCTCTTCGAGGGCCTTCGCCTGTTCGATGGCGCCCGAGTCCATGGCGGACTCCTTGTCCTTGCGCAGACGGATAATGTCCTCGTCGAACTTCTTCGCCGCGCCCGGGGTGTCCATGCGACGGATGCGCAGGCGACTGCCGGCCTCGTCGATGAGGTCGATGGCCTTGTCGGGCAGGAACCGGTCCGAGATGTACCGGTCGGACATGTTCGCCGCTGCGATGAGCGCCTGGTCGGTGATCTTGACGGAGTGGAACTCCTCGTAGACCTCGCGCAAACCCTTCAGGATCTCGATGGTCATCGCCACGGAGGGCTGCTCCACTTTGACTGGCTGGAAGCGACGCTCGAGGGCGGCGTCCTTCTCGATGTGCTTGCGGTACTCGTCGATGGTGGTGGCGCCGACGGTCTGGAGCTCACCTCGGGCCAACATGGGCTTCAGGATCGAGGCCGCGTCGATGGCACCTTCGGCGGCGCCGGCACCGACGAGCGTGTGGATCTCGTCGATGAACAAGATGATGTCCCCGCGGGTGCGGATCTCCTTCAGGACCTTCTTCAAGCGCTCTTCGAAGTCACCGCGGTAGCGCGATCCAGCGACCAACGCGCCCAGGTCGAGCGTGTAGAGCTGCTTGTCGGCGAGCGTGACGGGCACTTGATTGGCCACGATGCGCTGGGCGAGTCCCTCGACGATGGCGGTCTTTCCGACGCCGGGCTCGCCGATCAAGACGGGGTTGTTCTTCGTGCGACGCGACAGGACCTGCATGACGCGCTCGACTTCCTTCTCACGGCCGACGAGCGGGTCGAGTTTGCCTTCGCGGGCGAACTGGGTGAGGTTGCGCCCGAACTGATCGAGGACGGCTGAGCCGCCCGCGGCCTCGGTGTCGCTCTTGGACGAGCCGACGGCGCTCGAAGCACCAGCTTCTTTGCCGGCTTGACCGGACATCATCTGGATGACTTGGGTGCGCACCCTCGCCATGTCCGCGCCAAGGTCGTTGAGGACCTGGGCGGCGACGCCCTCACCCTCGCGGACGAGGCCGAGGAGCATGTGCTCGGTGCCGATGTAGGAGTGGCCGAGTTGGAGGGCCTCGCGTAGTGAGAGCTCGAGGACCTTCTTAGCCCGGGGGGTGAAGGGCGGTGAGCCCGGCGAGGGGTTGGTATTGGCCCCGATGGCCTCTTCTACCTTCTCACGCACGACGTCAAACGTGACGCCCAGGGCGTCGAGGGCCTTGGCCGCGACGCCTTCGCCCTCTCGAATCAGGCCGAGCAGGATGTGCTCGGTGCCAATGAAGGCGTGGTTAAGGTCGCGTGCTTCTTCCTGAGCGAGCACGAGGACTCGCCGGGCACGGTCTGTAAAACGTTCAAACAATGGTCGTCCTTTGTTTCTACTGTTAAAAAGTGTAATGGTCAAAGTGGCCCCGTAGGTCGAGCCCCCGGACCACAAAGAATGCTCATCTATGGTGTTGGGGTGAATCCCCACGAGCGACTTGGGCTTGCGACCGTCGAAGGCGACATGGTCAAGCTGGAGGCGGTACTCGCCGAATCCGTGATCTTTGGCGACACGTACCTCGATTCGGTCACCACGCACCTCATCCACGCCGGCGGCAAGCAGATTCGTCCACTTTTGGCCGTCGCGTCCGCCACCAGTGGGGACCGGGCGGCCACCCGCGACGACCTCCTCGGCGGCGTCTCGCTCGAGCTGATGCATCTGGCGTCGCTGTATCACGACGACGTCATGGACGAAGCGGTGATCCGGCGAAACGTGGACAGCGTCAACGCCCGCTACGGCAACCTCATCGCCATCGTGGCGGGTGACTACCTCATGGCGCGCTCCGCCGGCATCGCGGCCGACCTCGGCGCCGCGTCGGCCAGCCTGATGGCGCGAACGCTCGCGTGGCTGACCCGTGGACAGATCTCAGAAGTAAGAACGGCGTTCTCACTTCAGCGCACCGAGGCCGACTACTTCGAAGCCATCGAAGGAAAGACCGCGGCCCTGATGTCGGCGAGCTGCCGCATGGGCACCATGACCGCGAACCTCTCGGGCGAAGAGTCCGAGGCGCTCACCGAGTTCGGTCGTTGCTTCGGCATGGTCTACCAGCTGCGTGACGACATCTTGGACTTGACGGCCACCGAGAACCAACTGAGCAAGCCCGTCGGTCAGGACCTCGCCGAGGGCATCTACAACCTGCCCACCATCTACGGCCTGAACGATCGAAGCGTGGGCGACGAGTTGCGCCAACTCCTCGGACGACCACTCGACGACGACGATCGCGAGCGCGCGCGCAAGCTCGTCGTGGCGACCGACGGCATCGATCGAACGCTTCTCGCGGCGGCGCGCTTCGTCGTACTCGCGCACGAGGCACTCTCGGTCGTGCCGAGTGCGGGGTTGCGCGTCGGCTTCAGTTCGCTCATCACCTCGTTGCTCGAGGACCTGCCCGGGAACTAGTCGCGCAGCGGCTTCAAGGTCGGAAAGGCGATCACCTCGCGGATATTCGCCTCGTCGGCGATCAGCATCGCCAGTCGGTCCATGCCCACGCCGAGTCCCGCCGTGGGCGGTAGTCCCCACTCCAGGGCCTTGATGTAGTCCTCGTCGATGCGCATGGCTTCGTCGTCGCCCTCGGCCCCGAGTCGCGCTTGCTCTTCGAACCGTGCGCGTTGGTCAACGGGATCGTTGAGTTCACTGAAACCGTTCGAGAGCTCTCTCGTCGCGGCGTAGGACTCGAAGCGCTCCGTGAGTTCGAGATCGCGCGGGTGGCGGCGTGACAGCGGCGAGACCTCCACCGGGTACTCGGTGACGAAGGTCGCGTCCCACAGCGCCGACTCACTCGAGACCTCGAAGAGTTCCGCGAGGCAACGGCCCGGTCCCCACGACGCGTGCGCGTCAACGTCTCGCTCTCGCAACAGTTCGACGAGCACGGCACGCGGCGTGTGCACTGAGAGGTCGTCACCGAGGGCCTCACTGGTGAGTTCGGCCATCGAACGTCGTGCCCACGGTGTCGTGAGTGAGAGCTGACGGCCCTGGTACTCGATCTCGGTGGTGCCGAGCACGTCCATCGCCACGCCGGCCACGAGTTCCTCGGTGAAGGACATCATGTCCTCGTAGTTCCAGTAGGCGGCGTAGAGCTCGAGCATGGTGAACTCGGGGTTGTGGCGGGGGCTGACGCCCTCGTTGCGAAAGACCCGTCCCAACTCGAAGACCCGTTCGAAGCCACCCACGACGAGGCGCTTCAACCAGAGCTCGGGGGCGATACGAAGGTAGAAGTCGCTGTCG
>DATKSO010000089.1:0-6334 GCA_035531635.1 Acidimicrobiales bacterium
GTCGACTGCTCTTGCAGCAGTTGGCCTTGGAGTGTGTGAATCTCAATCTGGCGATTGGCCTCGAACATTGATCCAGCGAGCGACAGGATGAGGGCGAGCACCACGATCGTCGCGGACTTTCTAGACGAGGACGTGCTCCGCCAGTGCTTCGCGGCGACGTCGCGCCTCGGCGCCTCCGCGCGGCGCGAGGCGGGACGGGTTGACGGGGTCTGACGTGTCGGTGGTCGACGGGTGTCGACGCGACGGGGAAAGCTGATGACGCTCACGGCGCCAGCTTTCTAGCGACGCGTAGTCGTGCTGACCGAGCGCGAGGGTTTCGCGCGATCTCCAAGGGACTGGCAAGTTGGGCGCTGGCCTTGGCGACCTTGACGCGCGCGATCGCGCCACAGACGCAACCGAGTTCCGGCGAGCATCGACATCCCCCGCTCTGCTGTTCGGCGAAGAATGACTTGACCACCCGGTCCTCACCGGAGTGATACGAGATGACGGCCATCAGGCCGCCCACGCTCAGCGCGTCGAGAGCCGCCTCGAGCCCCCCGGCGAGCTGCTCTTCCTCGTTGTTGACCGCGACGCGAAGCGCTTGGAATACTCGAGTCGCGACGTGGCCCCGTCGTCGCGCGGCCATGGGCACCGCGCGCTCGACAGCTTCATTGAGTTCAAAGGTCGTCTGGGGTTGGCGTTCGACGACCGACTTCGCAATAGACCCCGCGAAGCGCGCTTCGCCGTTACTCCGGAGGAGTCGTGCCAGTTCATGCTGGTCGACCCGCGCGAGAAACGCAGCTGCGGTCTCACCGCGTGACGGATCCATTCGCATGTCGAGCGGCGCGTCCGCACGAAAGGAGAATCCACGCGTCGATTCGTTGAGCTGATGCGAAGAGACGCCGAGGTCCATCAGCACCGCGGCGACGCCGTCACGTCCAAGAAAGTCCGCGTTCTCACGAAGCACGTCGCTCAACTCGGCGAAGGTCGAACCGACGATGTGCACGCGCGCGCCGAAGTGAGCCAATCGCTTCGTCGCTTCCATTCGGGCGTCCGGGTCGCGATCGATTCCTAGGAGACGAAGCCCTGACGTGGCACTGAGGAGCGCCTCCGCGTGACCACCGCCTCCCAACGTGGCGTCAACGACCACCCCAGCCGGCAGGCCGGTGAAGAACTCGACGATCTCGCTCGCAAGCACTGGTTCGTGATAAATGTCCTGGGCCATCCGTAGCCTTTCAATCGCGACAACGAGCGAGAGGGCGGAGGAGGTGTCCCGCTTCGCTGCCGCGATTGCCAGGCTGCGCGTGGTCCGCGGCCGGTACTGCAGTGGTGCTCCGTTCACTAGTCACTGCCCTGCTTAAACATCTCTTCGGCGGCGTTGACCTTCTCCGCGTAGGTCGCCGGATTCCAAAGTTCAACGTGGTCAATGGCGCCCACCACCAACACGTCGCCCGCCAGTTGTCCGTAGTCGCGTATCGCGGTCGGAAGGGCGAATCGACCCTGCTTGTCGAAATCGACGTCGGACGAGTTGGCCGACCAGTAACGGACCTGTTGACGCTCGGACGACCCGCCAACGCGGCTCTGCTGGAGACGCTCTTCCATTTGACGCGAGAACTCACCGGGTGTCCAGAGCGCCACGCAGCCTTCGGTGTTCGGGCTGAGATGACCACCGCGTTCGAATTCGGCACGAAACTTCGAAGGCAGAATGAGGCGACCCTTGGCGTCAAGGGAGTGCTGGAACTGACCGACAAACCCGAGCATTACTGTCCTCCCGCGGGTTCACCACTCTCCCCCACTTAGTGACACATTACACCACATATCACCACTCATCGCCAATTGACCTCACTTTTGACCCAATTTTGACGTTCGCGACGTGTCGGAGTCGCGCTCGGTCCCTCCGAAGCGATCACCCGTTCGTGGTGGAGGTGTTTAGGTGTTGAGGTCGACGTGGCGAAGTTCCCACGGACCACTGATGACGCGCAACCTGTCTACAAGGATGTTGGCGTTCGCGATCTCGAGTGACGAGAGCGCCTCGTGATCAAGGGCGTCACGGAGTCCCTTGGGTACGACGGCGAGATAGGCGAGGACGTCGCTCGTCGCTTCGGCGTGAAGGACCGTAGAGAGGAATACACCTTCACGGACCCTCCACTGGGTCAGACCCACCGTCTTGCGATCGTCGACGAAGACCTCTCCAGGGCCGCGACCGGCGAAGCAGACGACGCGAAACGCCGCCTCTCCTTCCAGTCCCCCCTCGTGCACCGTCACGGTGCCACTGGCGATAGTTCTTACGACGCTGGCCCACCACGTCCCCGCCTGGACAGAACTCACGTGAACGTCGTTCGACCATCGAGGGTCGTCCCGAGGAATCCACCAGTCGATCCACAGGTCGTCGGGTCGCAGGAGTACGAGTCCTCCACCGCCGCGGCGACGTCGCAACAGCGTAGGGCCGAGCTTCGTGGCGTCGATGACGTCCGACGGTTGACTTCCACCGAGAACCAGCGTGGGTCGCGACGCGTGGGCGACGAACATCGTCGCGTCGTCGAGCCGTCGAAGAACGCTGTAGTCGTAAAGGTCTTCTACATCCCTCACGAGGCTCGTGGCAGGTACGGCGCCCACAGCGGATCGGGGTCGGGAACGTGTCGCCAGCGCCACCAAGGTCCGTCGGGGATCCTCGGCTCGAAGTGCATCCGCCACCCGATCTCTTCGAGCAGTCGATCACCTTTTTGCATGTTGTGTCGACGGCACGCCGCCACGACGTTTGTCCACTCGTGACGGCCGCCCCGAGACCGTGGAACCACGTGGTCGATGGTGTCGGCGTGTTCGAGGCAGTACGCGCAGCGGTAACTGTCGCGCAACAACAGTGAACGTCGAGTGAGCGGCGGCGTTCGGATCTTGGTCGGGAGTTTTACCATTTCGTGCAGTCGAACGATCGCCGGAATCTCCACCACGAGACTCGCGGATCGACACACCATTGGTTCGTCCGGCATGGCGATGGGTTCGGCCCGACCGGCCAGCATCAGGACGACGGCACGGCGCTCCGACACAAGTTGCAAGGGTTCGAAAGTGGCGTTGAGTAAGAGCACACGACTCACGAGCAGTACCTAACGTCCCACGCGCTGGCGACTTGACCATACCGCGGCGTCGACCATCTCTCGGACGCTCAATCGGCCCTCGATCGACCCCGTCGCGGTCATCATCCGAAAATCCCAGTAGTGCCGATCAGGCAGCGGGAGAAAGGGCGCGTGGCGCCACCATCGGTCGGCGCGCAGGCGCCAACCGGCCCGCAGTACCACCGGCACCCGCGCCGGGTGCCGCAGTAGGTAGCGCGCGAGGCCCGTGAAGTCGGCGCCGTTCACGACACACCTCGCCAGCCCACGAGCGCGGCGCCAAGGAGCGGGCCGTCGCCGCCGAGTTTCGACGGGAGTATCTCGACGTCGTGTGAGTACGAGAGCTTCGCGGTGTCGCGCGCGGCCTTGGCCGCCGCAGCGAAGAAGTCGTCACCGTAGCCAAGGGCTACCGAACCCGCGACGTAACTGTGACGAAAGTCCAACACTGAACTCAGCATCCCGACCGCGTGACCGACGAGCTCGCCGGTGCGCAGTCGCGTCGCTTGGTCAGCTTCGCTGGCGGGCCTTCCCGTGCGAGCTTCGATGGCCCAACCGGACGCCTCCGCCTCGAGGCAGCCATAGGCTCCGCACGAACAGAGGGCCCCGTCCGTCACCACCGTGAGATGGCCTACGTGTCCAGCGTTACCCGTCTCACCGTCGAGCAACTGACCGTTGAGCACGATGCCCCCGCCCACACCCGTCGAGACCACCATCGAGAGGTACGACGTGACGTCACGCGCGGCGCCGTACGCACCTTCCGCCAGAGCCAGGGCACGGGCGTCACCCTCAACGAAGACGTCGAGATCGAGTGCGTCGCGCAGCGACCGGCGAAACGGGAAGTCGCGCCATGAGAGGATGTTGAGAGGCGAGACCAACTCACCTCCTCGGCTCATCGGCCCGGCGCAGCCCACCCCAACCACCCCTACGTCGTCATCACCGAGGACGCGGCGCGCCAGCGCCACGATGCCGTCGAAGAGTTGAGGGATATGTTCGGCGACGTTCAGCCGCTCTCTTCGTACGAGGGAACCGTCAGCCGAAACGATGGCGGCTTCGACTTTGGTCCCTCCAATGTCAAGAGCCAGGCACGGAGGCGCGCTCGGCGCGTCTCCGACAGAGGTCATTCGCTTTTATGGCGATGACGCGACAACCAGTCGCGGAGCGAACTGGTACGAGGACCATAGTTCGCGTGGGCGTCGTCACCCTGGCCAGAACGAGTGATGTCCTGCCATGAGGCGCGTCCCAAGAGACGAGCGTTTCGCTCAACAACAATTGCGGAGACAAACATCAACGCGACACCCAAAAGGCCAACGAGCACTGAGTGTGAGAAAAAGAGGACCAATACGACGAGTCCGACCAAGAAACCCACTACGCCCCAGCGGACGCGACGCCCGCTGTGGGAGTAGATATTGGTCTCTCGGACGTTTTTCGCAAAGCGAGGGTCTTGCTTGGAGAGTGACTCTTCTAATTCGGCCAGGACTCGCTGTTCGTGCTCTGACAGCGGCATCGCGTCTCCTTCCGTATTCCCTAAAGGTACTTTATCTTTCCTCCCGCAACATTCGCACGTCGGGCGTTACGATTTCGCCGAAGAAAAGCAAGAAAATCGAGGGACAATGGTGTCACACCAACCCATCCGCGTGGCCACCATCTGCACGGGCAACATCTGTCGCTCGCCCATGGCTGAGGTGGTCCTACGCCACCTGATCGGCAAGGACCGACTTCTCAAAGATCACGTAAGGGTCACGAGCGCGGGGACGGCAAACTGGCACGTCGGCATCCCAATGGACCCTCGCGCTCGCGCCGCTCTCGACAGGGCCGGCTACCGAGCGGCGGGCTCGCTGGGCACCTTCGCCGACGGCGACTTCCTCAATCGCCAAGACCTCGTTGTCGTCATGACCCGAGAGCACCGTAGTGACGTTCAGCTCCGACTCAACAACAGCGCCACCGAAGTGATGCTCTGGCGAAATCTCATTGAAGAGGGAGAGGAACTCGACGTGGCCGATCCTTACTACGGGGGCGACAACGAGTTCGACGAGTGCCTCGCGATCTTGTGCGTCGGCGCTGAGCGGCTGACGTCGCTACTCCGCACACGCGTCGACGCACGCGCTCGCGACGCGTGACCAACCTCGGCTGCGTCGAACTCGTCGATCAGACTGCTTCACCGTACGAGGCGCGGTTTCTCGGCCGTACCTGACTAGCCTTCTCGTATGCCGGGGCCCGTAACGTCACGCGTCTCATGGGCCCTCGATCACGAGTACAGCGCGGCCGTAGGTCTTGCGGCCGGCGTCGCGGCGGCGCTGACGTGGTCGGCCAACTCTTCGTCGTCGTACTTCACGATCTTCACCACGCCGTCAAGTTGGCATCTCCTTCGCGCGCTCGAGGTCAACACCGTCCATGACGCCGTCGTTAACGGTCTTATGGCGGTGTTCTTCTTCTCCATGGGACTCGAACTGTCGAGAGATCTCTCTTCGGGGATGCTGACCCACCCCAAGCACGCGGTCCCGCCCGTACTCGGCGCGATCGGCGGCATGCTCGCCACGGCGCTCGGTTCGGTTCTCGCCGGTCATCTCTTTGACTCCTCGGCCTTGCGGCGTGGTTGGGGCGTTCCAATGGCGACCGACGTCGCGTTCACGCTGGGCGTCGTTGCGATCGCGGGTCGACGTCTGCCACCTTTACTTCGCGTCTTTCTCCTGACACTCGCGATCACCGACGACGTCCTGAGCGTCGTCGTGCTCAGCGTGAGTGGCACTACGCACGTTCGACTCGATGGTCTCGCGGTCCTCGTCGTGGTGACGGTGCTCGGTGCGATCGCGTCGCGTCGGTGCACGTCCAACCGTGCGAGCGTGTTGCTCCTCGTTGTTCTCTGGATAGGTTTCGCGTGGGCCAACGTCGAACCCGCTCTCGCGGGCGTCCTCGCGGGCGTCCTTGTCTCGACGCGCGCGCCGTCGCGGTCGCGTCTCGAACGCGACGTGACCCGGGTGTCGGTGAGTGTCGTGTTGCCGCTCTTCGCGTTGGTCGCCTGTGGGTTGCACTGGGGAGACGTGCGACTCAGCGGCGCCGTGGGTACCGTCGTCTTCGCGACGGTGGTCATACGACTCCTCGGAAAGACCCTCGGGATCACGGCCGGCGTAGCGTTCGCTCGACTCCTGCGCTTTCGAGTCGACCCGTCGCTCACCTGGCCCCTCGTCGTGACGACTGCCCTTCTCTGTGCGATTGGTTTCACCGTGCCGCTGCTCTTCGCGACGAAACTC
>DATKSO010000090.1:0-3890 GCA_035531635.1 Acidimicrobiales bacterium
AGACGAGCGAGAGGCATTGATCGAGAAAGTCGAGTCCCGCGGGTCCACTCTTTTCGGGGTGGAACTGCACACCCAAGAACGAGTCGCGACGAACGGCCACCGTGACGCCGTCGACGCTCGCGACGCTGTCCGCGGAGCGCACGGCGTAGGAGTGAGCGAAGTAGTAGGCCTGTCCCCACGGCTCGACGATCGACCATCCGAGGCGCGGCACGCGTCCCTCGTTGAGTCGAACGACGTCTCCCTCGAGCAACCCGAGACCGTGCACCCCGCCGTCCTCTTCACTGCTCTGCATCGCGAGCTGCATGCCGAGACAGATGCCGAGCGTCGAGCGACCTTCGCTGAAGCGCTGTCGAAGTGCGTTGGAAGCGCCCGTGTCGTCCAGGTGCTGCATGGCACTTCGCGCCGAACCCACGCCCGGCAGGACCACGAAATCGGCCTCGCGGATCGCCGCGGTGTCACTCGAGACGACGCTGGTGCGACCGAGGCGCGTCAACGCGGCGCGAACCGAGCGCGTGTTTCCGGCACCGTAGTCGACGACCACGACGTCACTCACAACGATCCCTTCGTTGAACGCACGAGCGCACCGTCCTTGACGAGGGCCTGCGCCATCGCGCGTCCGACGGCCTTGAAGGACGCTTCGGCGACGTGGTGCGCGTTCTCCCCGGTAGCGGTGACGTGGAGCGTGATGCGCGCGGTTTGGACCAGTGACTCGAAGGCGTGCGCGACCATGCCTTCGTCGGGCGTGATCGAGACGTTGGCCGTCGCGCGGCCCGAAAGGTCCACCACGGCGTGCGCCAGCGCTTCGTCCATGGGCACGCGTGCCTCGCCGTAGCGCGCGAGGCCCTTGCGGTCGCCGAGTGCTTGGTCGAGCGCTTCGCCGAACGTACGCATCATGTCCTCGACGGTGTGGTGGTCGCCCGTCTCAAGGTCCCCCACGCCCTCGAGACGAAGATCCACGCCGGCGTGAAACGCCAGCTGCTGGAGCATGTGATCGTAGAAGCCCGCGCCGGTGCTGATGAAGACCCGACCCTGACCCGGTACGCGCAGGCGCACGCTCAGCAGCGTCTCGGCCGTGTTGCGTTCGTAGCGCAGCGTCGCGGGCGGCATGGGCGTGTCGAACAGTACGGCGCGCAACGCGTCAAGCAAGAAGTCGTTGTCGAGTCCGTCGCGCACGCTGACGCGCATCCCGCCGGGATACGCCCTCGTCACCGCGCCGTAGGGCAAGAGCTGGTCCACGAGCTTCTCGGGTTCGTCCAGGGGAATGAAGAGGAAGTTCGTGTAGGAGCGAAGCGGCGTGAGTCCCAGCGCTTCCAGTTCGACGCTGAGGCGGTCACGTTCGACGAGGGCCGCGGTGACGTCGACGGGCGTCGACAACGCCGCGAGCGCGAGCGCCGCCGACAGCGACGACACCGACAGGGGCGCTTGTCGTGACGAGATGACGCGCGTCAACTCCGCGTTCGCCAGCGCGTAGCCCACCCGGGCACCGGCCAGTCCGTAGGCCTTGGAGAACGTACGCAAGATAATCGCGCCGCCGTCGAGGCGATCGAGCGCGTCGACCCCGGCGTACTGCGCGTACGCCTCGTCGATGACGAGCTGTCCGGGTACGTCGGGGACGTCGGGTAGTTCGCCCGTTGGATTGTTGGGTCGACAGACGAAGACGAGATCGGCCTTCTGCGCGTCGTCGATGATCGTCGCGCCGGCCATGATCGCGGCGAAGCGGTACATCGAGTACGAGTACGAGGGAACGGTCGCGATCGTGCCGCCTTCGGCGAAGAGTCGCGCGAGCAGCACGATGAACTCGTCACTGCCGGCCCCGAGGGCCACTTGGTCGACGTCAAGGTCGTGCAGTCGCGCGATCGCTTCACGAAGTTCTGCGTACCGACCGCGGTCGTACTCGTTGACGTCAGCAAGGGCTCGCGCCAACGCCGCGGGTCGCGCGCTCGCCGGTGGCGTCGCCGCGACGTTGCCGTCGAAGCGGACGATCGAACGTGGGTCGAGTCCGACGCGCTCGGCGATGACCGCCGTCGAGGGAGGCCACTGGTAGGTCTCGAGGGCTTCGGGCTTCATCGCCGTGCCGTGGCCTTGTGCGCGCTCATACCTTCGAGTTCCGCGAGCGCTTCAATCGTCGGGGCCAGGCGCTCGAGACCTTCCTTGGTGACGCGCTGCACCGTGACCGTCTTCATGAACGCTTCGAGGCCGAGTCCACCGGTCGACTTCGCCCAACCGCCCGTCGGCAGGACGTGATTGCCGCCCGTGGCGTAGTCCCCCGCGGGCACCGGCGAGTACGGCCCCACGAAGATCGCTCCAGCATTTCTGATACGTCCGGCTAAGGACTCCGCGCGCTCACCGAGCAGGGCGACGTGTTCGGCGGCGTACGCCTCCACTTGCGCCAACGCGGCTTCGAGGTCGTCACCGACGCGCACGACGTGACCCTTCGAATCGGGACCGTGTTCCATCTGCGCGGCGATCTCCTGAGCGATCAGCGCCTCGTCGATTCCCTCGTCCGCGACGACGACGATCTCGCTCGGCCCCGCGGGCAGGTCGATAGCGACGTCACGACTCACGATCAACTTCGCCGTGTTGACGGCGCCACTGCCGGGGCCGAAGATCTTGTCCACCGCGGCGATCGACGCCGTGCCGTACGCCATGGCCGCGATGGCCTGCGCCCCACCGATCGCCCACACCTCGTCGATGCCGAGGAGCGCCGCCGTCGCCGCCACGGCCGCGGAGCCGTTCGGTGGCGTGCAGACGACGATTCGCTCGACGCCGGCCACTTGCGCGGGAACGGCGCCCATGATCAGCGAGGAGATAAGACCCTTGGGAACGTAGATGCCCACCGAGCGAAGAGGTGACCATCGCCGCTCGAGCGTGACGCCCGGCGACACCTCCATCATGAGGTCCACGGGACGTTGCGCCGCGTGCCAGGTGCGTACCGCCGCCGCGGCGGCGAGCACCGCGGCGGTGGGAATGTCGCCGTAGGCGAACGCTCGCTCGGGCGTGGTGAACGACGTCCCGTCGAAGCGCCTCGACCACTCGGCGACGGCCACGTCACCGCGCTCGCGCACGTCGTTGACGATCTCTTCTATCGACACCGGCTTCTCGGTCTTGAGTGGTGTGCTCACGGAACCATCCGTTCGATAGGCAGCGTAAGGATCGAGCTCGCGCCAGCGGCTTCGAGTCGGGGCAGCAACGACCAGATGTCGGCGGCCGGCACCAGCGCGTGCACGGCCACGACGCCCGGGGTGGCCAAGTCCATGACGGACGGCGACCCGGTCGTTGGGAGCACCGCCGTCACCTCAGCGAGACGGTCTCTCGAGACGTTGCAGAGCAGGTAGCGATTGGCTCGGGCGTTGATCACCGAGCCGAGGACGGTCGTCAACGTGCGACGCGCCTCGAAGTCCTTGGAGTTCACCCGACCGACCAGCACCGCCTCGGACTCGAAGAGGACGCCAAGGGAGCGCAAGCCGTTCGTTCGAAGTGTGCTCCCCGTCGAGACGAGGTCGATGATCGCGTCGGCGAGTCCGAGGCGCGGCGAGATCTCTACGGACCCCGCGACCGTGATGATCTCGGCACTGACCCCGCGCTCGGCGAGGGCTTTCGCGGCAATGTGCGGGTGCGAGGTCGCGATCCGGCGACCCTCGAGGTCTTCGACGCGAGTGGCCGCATCTTCGCTCGACACGGCCGCCTGCAATGAACACGTCCCGTAGCCGAGACGAAGGAGCACTTCGACGCTGCACTCACGTTCATACACCAGATCGAGTCCGGTGATGCCACAGTCCACGACGCCGTCCTGGACGTACTCGGGAACGTCATCGGCGCGCACGAAGAGCAGGTCGATGTCGGCGTTACGACAGTGGGCTTGGAGCACGCGCTCGCCCGGTTCCTGGGGT
>DATKSO010000091.1:0-39502 GCA_035531635.1 Acidimicrobiales bacterium
CGTGCGCGCCTCGGTCATCAACACGTCGTCGACGTCGGGACTCTTGGGCAACGTCGGTCAGTCCAACTACGGCGCCGCCAAGGCCGGCATCGCGGCGCTGAGTGTCATCGCGGCCGAGGAGCTCGGACGCTACGGCGTTCGCGTCAACGCCATCGCCCCGGCCGCGCGTACGCGGATGACCGAGTCCACGCCGGGTCTGTCAGACTACGTGGTGAAGCCCTCCGACGCTGCGGCCTTCGACGTGTGGGACCCCGCCAACATCTCGCCACTCGTAGCGACCTTGGCCATGGAGGACTGCGCCGCGACCGGACAGGTCTTCTTCGTTCAGGGCGGCACCGTTCGAAAGTTCCAGAACTGGACGATGACCACGACACTCGAAAAGGACGACCGCTGGTCGGTGAGTGAACTCGCAGCGCAACTGCCCACGTTGTACGAGTGAGCGGCGAGCGCCCGCTGGCGCGCCTCGACCGCAAAGATCCTGACGGACTCCTAAACGCGCGAAGCGACCCCGCGAGCGCGGCCTTCGGCATGCTGGGCAGCGAGGCGGGAAGTGACCTCAACTGGTTCCTCCTGCTCCGTCAACGAGTCCAGGACCGCGCCGCCACCTCGCCGCGCTACCCCTGGTGGGTGCTGTGGTCGCTGCTCGCGGGACTCGGCGCCGCGACGTTCAGCCGATCGATCCCACGTCATCGTCCCTCGAAGACGGCGTAGTTCTGCCGGTAGTCTTGAGGCCTATGACGGATGAAGTTATGCCGGGCTGCGAGCCCTTTTCCCACCACGGAGGCCCCTCGGGCGTCCTGGTCCTGCACGGTTTCACGGGCAATCCCTCGTCGCTGCGATCGATTGCCGAAGGGGCCGCCAGGGCTGGCTACTCCGTCGAGCTCCCACGTCTTCCCGGGCACGGCACTTCGGTACAGGACATGATCACCACGACCTGGGCCGACTGGGTCGAGAGTGCCGAGTCGACGTTCGACGAACTGGCCACGCGCTGCGATCGAGTGGCGGTCGTGGGCCTGTCGATGGGTGGGGGGCTGGCCGCGCACGTGGCCGAAGTTCGCCCGTCGGTCGCGGGGTGCGTCTTCATCAACCCCCTCGTGAAGCCCCCGGGGCCCGAGATGCTCGAGGGAGTCCACCTCTTGCTCGAGAGTGGCCTCGAGTCCATTGACTCGATTGGCTCGGATATCAAACGAGAGGGGGTCGTCGAGAGCTCCTACCCCGCCACACCGCTCGCGCCCGTGAAGAGCCTCTTCGAAGGCATCGTCTCGGTGCACGAGAACCTGAAACTCATCAGCGCGCCGAGTCTCTTGCTGTCCAGCCGGGAGGACCACGTCGTGACGACCGACAACGGCGACGACTTGGAAGCAATGGTGACGGGTCCCGTCGAGCGCGTCTGGCTCGAGAACTCTTTTCACGTCGCCACGTTGGACAACGACCAAGAGCTCGTCGAGTCGCTGACCCTGGACTTTCTCGCCCGGGTGCTCTAGTGGCGTCCCCGCTTCGACGTGAGGACGTCGCCAAGGTCGCCAAGCTCGCGCGCTTGTCGCTGAGTGAAGCGGAGCTCGACGAGTTCACCGCGCAGCTCGGTCAGGTACTCGAGCACGCCAACGACATCGCCGCGCTCGATCTCGACGGCGTCGTGGCGACGGCCCACCCCTTCGGACTCATCAACGTGGTGCGCGCGGACGTGCTGCGCCCGAGCCTCTCTCGTGACGACGTGCTCGCGATGGCCCCCGACGCGCAGGACGGGCGTTTCGCCGTGCCGCGCATTCTGGGCGAGGCACCGTGAGAAGCGCGCTCGATATCGCGCGCGACGTTCGAAGTGGCGCCACCACGGCGGAGAGTGAGATGGCGACGTCACTGGCGGCCATTCGCGCCAAGAACGACGAGCTCAACGTCTTTCTCTTCATCGACGAAGAAGGCGCGATCGACGCCGCACGACGTGTCGACGAACGCGTGACGCGCGGCGAGGACGTCGGCGCGCTCGCTGGTGTTCCGATCGCGCTAAAGGACAACCTCTGTCAGACGGGCGTGCCCACCACCGCCGGATCGAAGATCCTGAACGGTTGGCGTCCGCCCTACAGCGCGACGGTGGTCGAGCGCGTCCTCGGTGCGGGCGCGGTGCCGATGGGCAAGACCAATATGGACGAGTTCGCCATGGGCTCGTCGACCGAGACGTCGGCCTTCGGCCCGACGCGCAATCCTTTGAACGTCGAGCGGGTGCCGGGCGGCTCCTCGGGCGGCTCGGCCAGCGCGGTGGCGGCCGACATGACACCGATCTCGCTCGGCTCCGACACCGGCGGCTCGATTCGCCAACCCGCCGCGCTCTGTGGTCTCGTGGGCGTGAAGCCGACCTACGGCCTGGTGTCGCGGTACGGACTCATCGCCTTCGCGAGCTCCCTCGATCAGATCGGGCCGTTCGCGAAGAACGTGGCGGACGCGGCCGCGTTGCTCGAGGTCATCGCCGGTCACGATCCGATGGACTCCACGTCGCTGCCTGAACCGTCGCCGTCACTGCTCGCTCACGTGAATGACGGCATCGCGGGTGCGCGCGTGGGGCTCGTCCGCGAGCTCTTCGACGGGGCCGACGACGAGGTCGTGGCCGAGGTCGAACGCGCGGCGTCGGCGCTGCGCGACGCGGGCGCGACGATCGTAGAACTGTCGGTACCCGAGCTCCACCTCGGGCTCAGTGCGTACTACCTGATCGCCCCCGCCGAGGCGTCAAGCAACTTGGCTCGCTACGACGGGGTGCGTTACGGACTTCGTGTCGACGCTGAGGACGTCGCGGCGATGAACGAGGCCACGCGAACGGCGGGATTCGGCGCGGAGGTGAAGCGACGCATCATGCTCGGCACCTACGCCCTCTCGGCGGGTTACTACGACGCGTACTACGGCCAAGCGCTCAAGGTGCGAACCCAGTTGATCGACGCCTTTCGTCGCGCCTACCGCGTCGCGGACGTCCTGCTCGGCGCGACCGCGCCGTCGGTGGCCTTCGCGCTCGGTGAGAAAACGGCCGATCCCATGGCCATGTACCTCTCCGACGTCTTCACCATCCCCACGAACTTGGCCGGTGACGCCGCGATCTCGGTGCCCTTTGGCACCGGGCACGACGGTCTTCCAATCGGGGTGCAGTTGCTCGGCCCCGGACGCAGCGAGGCGGGTCTCTTCGCCGCGGCGCGCGTGCTCGAACTCGCGGACGGACGATCATGACGGTGCGTGACGGATGGGAGATGGTCGTCGGACTCGAAGTCCACACGGAGCTGAAGACCACGACCAAGATGTTCTGCGGGTGCGCCAACGAGTTCGGCTCCGAGCCGAACACGAATGTTTGTCCCGTCTGCTTGGGACTTCCGGGTTCACTGCCGGTGCTGAACGTGCGCGCGGTCGACCTCGCGATGGCGATCGGCTTCGCTCTTCATTCGACGATCGCCTTTTCGACCTTCCATCGTAAGAACTACTTCTATCCCGACATGCCCAAGGACTTTCAGATCAGCCAGTACGACCTGCCAATCAACTCGGGGGGCTACTTGGACCTGCCGGACGGGTCTCGGGTCACCATCGAACGAGCGCACCTAGAAGAGGACACCGGAAAGTCCACGCACCTCGGCGGCAGCGGTCGCATCCACGGCGCCGATCGCTCACTGGTCGACTACAACCGTTCGGGCGTGCCGCTCGTCGAGATCGTCTCGGGCCCCGACATCCGCAGTTCCGCCCAAGCGCGCGCCTACGCGTCGGAGCTTCGCGGCATTTTGATCGCGACGGGCGCGTCGGACGGGCGTATGGAAGAGGGTTCGATGCGCATCGACGCCAACGTCTCCGTACGTAAACCCGGCGATCCGCTCGGCACGCGCTGCGAGATCAAGAACTTGAACTCGTTGCGAAGCCTGCAGCGAGCCATCGACTTCGAGGCGCTCCGTCAGGTCGATCTGATCGAGGGGGGCGCCCGAGTACGTCAAGAGACCCGCCACTGGGACGAGAACCTCGGCGAGACCTCCACGATGCGTACCAAAGAAGAGGCCGAGGACTACCGCTACTTTCGCGAGCCGGATCTCGTCGACCTCATCCCTGACCTGGACTGGCAGGAACGTGTCCGGGTTGGCTTGGGTGCCATGCCCGCGGAGCGCCGCGCCACGCTGTTGGCCCGTCTTTCCGGTCCAGCGCCCGCGCAGTTGGACGCCTTGGAAGTCGTCGTCGACCTCGGATTCGACGCGTTCGTACTCGCGGCGACCGACGCGGGCGTCGAGCCCTCGTTAGCGTTGGCGCGTGCCGCGAACGAACTCGCCGCCGGTAGCGACGACATCGCGCGTCTGACGACGGACGCGTTCACGCTGACGTTGACGATGGAGCAGCGAGGCGACCTTTCGGCGACGCAGGCGAAGACCGTCTTGTTGGAGCTGTTGGCTCACGGGGGCGACCCTCGTGCGATCGCCACGGCGAAGGGTTTCGAGCAACTCTCCTCGGACTCGCTGGGCGAGACCGTCGCCACGTTGATCACGGAGCACCCCGACGAGTGGGCCCGTTACCGAGACGGGGACGAGAAGTTGGCGCAGTTCTTCATCGGTCAGGTCATGAAACTCACCAAGGGCCAAGCCAACGGCAAAGCCGTCGTCGCGCAGTTGCAGCGTTTGCGCTGACGGATGATCTCTGGACCCGAGCGGAGCCGAAGATTCTTCCTCATCGATTGACGCTAGAATTATGTACATGAACACCATTCCCGTGGCGGACGCCAGGGCGAATCTCTCGAAACTGATTGACGAAGCAAGGACCACGCACGAACGCACCGAGATCACGAAGAACGGCCGCCGCGCCGCGGTGTTGATCGGTGTCGACGACTACGACGCGATGCGCGAGACCATCGCCGTCCTTTCGGTGACGAATCTGCTGCGCTCGCACGCCGAGGGCCAACGGGCGCTCAGTAACGGTGAAGCACTCGACGCTGAGCAGCTAGCCCTCGCCATGGGTCGAGCTGGCCGTCGTGTCGAACTCAACTAGGACCCACTACCGACTGCTCGTCGCGGCTCCGGTCATGAAAGCCCTCACCGAGCAGGTCACCAAGAAAGTCGCCCTCGCCGCGTTCCGGTTCATGAACGGCGCACTGCTCGACGACCCTCGTCGGGTGGGCACGCCCCTCGGGGCCTCGTTGGCGCCCGCGTACTCGGCTCGTCGTGGCGACTACCAGATCGTCTATCTCATCGACAGTGACAGTCGAACGGTCAAGGTGACGGCGATTCGACACGACGCCGGTGGGGTCCACTCGTGACGCGAGAGCGAGGAGCGTCGCCTACCTCCGCGGGCCCTCGACAGCGAATCTCCTCCCACGGGTGACCTGGGAACGTCGACGCGCGATGACGTTCCCAGGTCATCGTAGCGACGTCGCTTTTGCTGGCTCTTAGACTTTGCCCATGACAGTTCACCCCACGCCTCGTAGTTCTGCCGTCACACTGGGCAATGGTCGAGCGCCGGCGCGCTCGATGTTGCGCGCCATGGGACTTACCGACGACGACATGGCCAAACCGCAGATCGGCGTCGCGTCAAGTTGGAACGAGGTGACGCCCTGCAACATGCCCCTCGATCGTTTGGCGAAGCGTACCAAGGTCGCGGTTCGTGACGGCGGCGGCGTGCCCTTCGAGTTCGTGACCATCGCCGTCTCGGACGGTATCTCGATGGGTCACGAGGGCATGCACGCTTCACTCGTGTCGCGTGAAGTCATCGCCGACTCCGTCGAGGTCGTGATGCACGCCGAGCGATTCGACGCCATGGTGACGTTGGCGGGCTGTGACAAGTCGTTGCCGGGGATGTTGATGGCCGCGGCCCGCTTGGACGTACCGAGCGTCTTTCTCTACGGCGGGACGATCTTGCCGGGACACCTGAACGGCGAAGCACTCGACATCACGTCCGTGTTCGAAGCCGTCGGCGCGAACGCCGTCGGCGCGATGAGCGACGAAGAGTTGAAGGCCATCGAGTGCGCCGCCTGTCCCGGCGAGGGAAGTTGCGCGGGCATGTTCACCGCTAACACGATGGCGAGCGTCGGTGAGGCGATCGGCATGTCGCTTTTGGGCAGTGCGTCCGCGCCGTCGGTCGACGGACGCCGCGACCAGTTCGCCTACGACGCGGGGCTGGCCGTACTCAACCTCTTGGATCAGGGCATTAACGCGCGCCAGATCATGACCAAAAAGGCTTTTGAGAACGCCATCGCGATCGTCATGGCGCTCGGCGGTTCGACGAACGCCGTCTTGCACCTGCTCGCCATCGCCCACGAAGCGCGCGTCGAACTCGAGCTCGACGACTTCAACAAGATCGCCCAGCGCGTGCCGCACATCGCCGATACCAAGCCCCACGGCAAGTACCACATGAGCGACCTTGACCGCATCGGTGGGCTGCCCGTCGTTCTCCAGCACCTGCTGGAGAACGACCGTTTGCACGGCGACGTGCTGACGGTGTGCGGCAAGACCATGGCCGAGAACCTGGAGGCGTACCACGCGCCTCGCCCCGACGGCGACGTCGTGCACGACGTCCATCACCCCATCCACGTCCAGGGTGGCATCGCGATACTGAGCGGATCGCTCGCGCCCAAGGGCGCGGTCGTGAAGGTGGCGGGCATCGACGACCTACGATTCAGCGGAACCGCGCGCGTCTTCGACGGCGAGGACCTCGCGATGGTCGCGATCATGGCCAACGAGATCGAGCCGAACACCGTGCTGGTCATTCGCTACGAAGGGCCCAAGGGCGGTCCGGGCATGCGCGAGATGCTCGCCATCACGGGCGCCATGAAGGGCGTCGGCCGAGGAAGGGACTGCGCCCTGGTCACGGACGGCCGATTCAGTGGTGGAACCCACGGCTTCTGCGTGGGTCACGTCGCGCCCGAGGCGCTCGACGGGGGACCGATAGCACTCGTGCGCGACGGCGATCGGATCCTCATTGACGTCGACGCCCTCTCCATCGAACTCTTGGTGGACGAGGCGGTGTTGGCCGAGCGCGCGAGAGTGCTCGCGCCGTTTACTCCTCGGTACACCACGGGAGTGCTCGATAAGTTCGCTCGCTTGGCGCAGGGCGCGGAGAAGGGCGCGGTCACGACCCGATAGTCCCTTGTGTGTCGCGCCGATCTGTGTTTAGACTGGGGAGGTGACCCCGCGCTTTGAGATTCTGGTAGTAGTAGGCGCTCGGCGCCGGTAGTCACGCGTACACGTACACCGGAGGCCTCCCAAATAAGGGAGGCCTTTTTTCTTATCTGACACCAAAGGAGCATTGTGCAACTCACCGGAGCGCAAGCACTCATCAAGAGCCTCGAACAAGAGGGCGTCGACACGATCTTCGGCCTGCCCGGTGGCGCCATTCTGCCCGTCTACGACCCGATTCTCGACTCCTCGATTCGCCACATCCTCGTTCGCCACGAACAAGGTGCCGGTCACATGGCCGAGGGCTACGCACTCGCGACGGGAAAGGCCGGCGTCGCGATGGTCACGAGCGGTCCGGGCGCCACCAACATCGTCACGCCCATCGCCAACGCGCACATGGACTCGACGCCGCTCGTCATCATCACCGGTCAGGTGGCGACCGCTTCGATCGGCTCGGACGCTTTCCAGGAGTGTGACATCACCGGCATCACGATGGGCATCACCAAGCACAACTTCTTGATCCAGTCGGCGCACGAGATTCCTCGCGCCGTGGCGGCCGCCTTCTACCTCGCGACGTCGGGTCGTCCGGGCCCGGTCTTGATCGACCTGCCCAAGGACGTCTCGCAGTCGACCATGGAGTGGTGGTACCCCGAGTCGATCGAAGAACTGGACTTACCGGGCTATCACCCAGAGATCGAGGTCAACGAGCTCGCCGTCGCGCGCGCCGTCGAACTGATCAGTCAGTCCGAGCGTCCGGTGCTCTACGTCGGTGGCGGTACCCTCAAGTCGCGCGCCCACCTCGATCTTTTGGCTTTCGCCGAGCGCACCAAGATGCCGGTCGTCACGACGTTGATGGCGCGAGGGGCCTTTCCCGACTCGCACGACCAACACCTGGGCATGCCCGGCATGCACGGCATGTACAGCGCGGTCGCCGCCATTCAAAAGTCCGACCTACTGATTTCGCTGGGCGCGCGCTTCGACGACCGAGTGACGGGACAGGTCTCCTCGTTCGCCGCCAACGCGAAGATCATCCACGTCGACATCGACAAGGCCGAGTTCAATAAAGTCCGCCGCGCCGACGTCGCCCTGCAGACCAACGTCGCCTCGGCGCTGCGAGCCCTCGACGCCGCCAACGCGACGCCCCAGAACCTCGACGTCTGGTGGAAAGAGATCCGCACGTGGCAAGAGCGCTACCCGCTCGTCTACGACGAGCCGACGACCGAGGGACCGCTGCGTCCCCAACACGTCATCGAAGCCATCGCCAAAAAGGCCGCGCCCGGGACCATCGTCTCGGCGGGCGTTGGTCAGCACCAGATGTGGGCGTCGCAGTTCTGGGAGTTCGAAGAGCCCGGTACCTGGGTGAACTCCGGTGGCGCGGGCACGATGGGTTTCGGCGTCCCCGCGGCCATCGGCGCCAAGGTCGGCCGACCTGATCGCACGGTGTGGTGCATCGACGGTGACGGCTGTTTCCAGATGACGGCCCAAGAACTCGTGACGGCGCGTGCCGAGGGTATCCCCATCAAAGTCGCGATCCTCAATAACGCCTATCTCGGCATGGTTCGTCAGTGGCAAGAGATGTTCTACGAGGAGCGCTACTCCGAGGTCTACCTGAGTGCCGACCTGCCCGACTACGTGAAGTGGGCTGAGGCCATGGGTTGCGTGGGACTTCGCGCCACGACGCTGCAGGAGATGCACGAGGTGATCGACCAGGCCAATCAGATCAACGACGTCCCGGTCGTCATCGACTTTCGAACGGACTCGTCCGAGAAGGTCTTTCCAATGGTGGCGGCAGGCGCGAGCAACGACGACATCATGGTGCACCCATTGCTGCGAGGAGACGCGCAATGACCCCCGAGCCCTTCCTCGGCGCGACTGACCGCACGCCCGTGCGCCACCACATCCTGTCGGTGCTGGTCGAGAACAAGGCGGGCGTGCTCGCGCGCATCGCGGGACTCTTCGCGCGGCGAGGTTTCAACATCTACTCACTCGCGGTGGCGCCCTCCGAGGGGAACGCTCGGTTCTCCAGGGTCACCATCGTCGTTGACGCCGAGTCCGCCCCCTTGGAACAGATCGTGGGCCAATTGGACAAGTTGGTGAACGTCGTCGCGATCAAGGACCTGGCGCCGCGTGACGCGTTGGAGCGCGAACTCCTTCTCGCGACGCTGAGCGTCGACAACACCAACCGGCGCGAGGTCCTCGACGTCGCCGCCAACACTGGCGCCTCGATCGTCGACGTGAACGCCACGTCGGTGACGGTGATGTTGGCCGGAACGCCGGGCGCGTGCGACCAACTCGAGAAGGCCCTCGAGGCCTTCGCCGGTGTTGAGTTGCAGCGTACCGGGAGAGTCGCACTCCCTAGACTCGTTCAGACGGCCACGGCCTAGCCCCCAAGAGAAAGATGTAAACGATGACCACGATGTACTACCAAAAGGACGCCAAGCCCGAGCTCCTGAAGTCGAAGAAGATCGCCATCCTGGGCTACGGCTCACAGGGCCACGCGCACGCGTTGAACCTGCACGACAGTGGCTACGACGTACGCGTTGGCCTGCGTCTCGAGTCGAAGTCGGTGGATAAGGCCGAGGAGGCTGGACTGCGCGTCCTCTCCATCGCGGAAGCGTGCGCTGAGGCCGACGTCATCATGGTGCTCGTGCCCGACACCGAACAGAAGCGCACGTACGACGCCGACATCGCGCCCCACCTCACGGCCGGTAAGTGCCTGCTCTTCGCGCACGGCTTCAACATCCGATTCGATTTGATCAATCCGCCGAGCGACGTCGACGTCGCCATGGTCGCGCCGAAGGGTCCCGGTCACCTCGTGCGCCGTACGTACCTCGAAGGCGGCGGCGTGCCCTCGCTGATCGCGGTGGAACAAGACGCCACCGGTCACGCCCACGACATCGCCTTGGCCTACGCCGACGGAATCGGCGCGACGCGCGCTGGCGTGCTCGAGACGACGTTCTCCGAGGAGACCGAGACGGACCTCTTCGGAGAACAGGTCGTCTTGTGCGGTGGGGTCACCGCGCTCGTGCGCGCGGGCTACGAGACCCTCGTGGAAGCGGGCTACCAGCCCGAGAGCGCGTACTTCGAGTGTCTGCACGAACTGAAGCTCATCGTGGACTTGATGTACGAAGAGGGCATCACCGGCATGCGTTACAGCGTGTCCGACACCGCCGAGTACGGCGACTTGACCCGGGGGCCCCGCGTCATCAACGACCAGGTCAAGGTCGAGATGAAGAAGATCCTCGGTGAGATCCAAGACGGCACGTTCGCCGCCGAGTGGATCTTGGAGAACGAGATCGGCCGTCCTCGCTACCGTGAACTTCGTGACGCGGGCAAGCGTCACCCGATCGAAACGATCGGTGCGGAACTTCGTGAGATGATGCCCTTCGTGTCAGCGGGGAAGACGAAGGTCTCCGACGTCTCTGGTGGGGACACCGACTAGCGCCAGTGTCCGGGAGACGAGCTTTTCCGGACCAGGGACGACAGACCTCAAGCACTCGTGCGCACGTCACGTCGCTATCTCGTTTCGTCGATCACTGCTGCGTGAACGCGACGTGACGCGCGGCGTTTCGTCGCGTTCGCAGGGCACGGCGTCGCCGTTTCTCGTCCTAGACGCTGTTTCACGACGGCTACATTTAATAACGGAGCAGACCACTTCTCGCTCTCTTTTCCTATGAGGATGGTGCCGGAATGCAGTTGACGATCATCGGTGCGGGCGCCATCGGCGGAACTATCGGCGCGCACATGGCTCGAGCCGGTCACGACGTCGTGTTGTGCGACACTGACGTCGAGTACGTGGCGGCGATCAATCGCGACGGCCTCATCATCGAAGGTCCGGTCGAGAACTTCACAGTCCGCGTGAGCGCGATCACTCCCGATCAACTCCCCGCGCAGATCGACCACGTCGCCGTCGCCGTGAAGAGCCACCACACGGAGTCCGCGGCGGCACTGTTGAAGGGTCGCGTCGCTCCAGGCGGCTACGCCGTGAGTTTCCAAAACGGCTTTACCGCCGATATCCTCGCGGAGGCCGTCGGTCGAGACAACCTCATCGTGAGCTTCGTCAACTTCGGCGCGGACGTCGTGGGTCCGGGCCGGGTCATGCAGGGGAACATAGGAACGTTTCGAGTGGGCGAGCCGTTTCAATCGGTCATCACCCCAAGGGTCCAAGAACTAGCGGACGCGTTGCCGTACGCGGTGGCGACGGACAACATCATGGGCTACCTCTGGGGTAAAGAGGCGTACGGGGCCATGCTCTACGGGGGCGCGGTGTCGGACCTTTCGATCGCGGACTCGCTCGAGGACCCGAGGTATCGAACGTTGATGCTGGCCATCGCCAGGGAGGTCTTGGCGCAGTCACCCGTGACGCCGATGGGTTTCGACGGCTTCGAGCCCGACGATCTCGAGGGTTCGCTGGACCGTCTCGTGTCGTTCAACCGGGCGAGCGCCAAGTCGCACAGTGGGATCTATCGCGACCTGATGGTGCGTAAGCGCAAGACCGAGGTCGACGACCTGGTGCGTGATTTGAAGGGGCCGCTCACGACGTACATCGGGGAACTGATTCACGCCATCGAGGACGGCGAGCGCACCTGCGAAGTGGCGAACCTCGACCTGCTGGCGACCTACGAGCGCACGGAGCGACTGGGCCGACCTTTGAACGCCGTCGTGCGAACGCTCCCCGCACCAGGTCGCCGCGCCGACGGCCCGCTGCACGGCGTGGCCATCGCGGTGAAGGATCTGGTGGACGTGAAGGGCGTGCCTCGTGGCAACGGCAACCCGCACGACATGGTCGGGCCGCCCGCAAAGAGTGACGCGCCCGTCATCACCGCACTGCGTGACGCTGGCGCGGACGTCTTCGCGACGACGACCTTGTTGGAGTACGCGGCGGGCGCGTTGCACCCGGACGTCGCCGAGGCGATGAACCCGTACGATCCGGCGCGAACGGCGGGGGGGTCGAGTGGCGGCTCGGCGGCGCTCGTGGGCGTGGGCGCGTGTGACGTCGCGATCGGTACCGACACGGGTGGCTCGATTCGCATTCCAGCGCACTACTGCAACGTCGTTGGCTTCAAGCCGACGTTCGGGGTCATCGACCTGACGGGCGTCCAGCCGCTCGCGCCGTCGCTCGACCACGTGGGGCTACTCGCGCGCGACGTCGCGACCACCGAAAAGGTCTTCGCCGCGATGACGGG
Organism: Acidimicrobiales bacterium; assembly: GCA_035531635.1. Taxonomy (GTDB): domain Bacteria; phylum Actinomycetota; class Acidimicrobiia; order Acidimicrobiales; family RAAP-2; genus RAAP-2. The sequence goes on from DATKSO010000091.1 coordinate 12,299, forward strand.
ATTGGCGCCGGCACCGACGCCGACGCCGAGGCTTCGCGTCGGGGTGGTCGCCGAGTGGTTGGACGATCCCATTAGCACGACGGAGATTCGTGAGGCACTCGCGGACGCGCTCAAGCGAGTTCGTGAAGGTGCCGACGTCGTCGACGTGAGCCCCTTCGCGCTCGACGCCCTTCGGCCCTTGATCGACGACATCATCTTGTACGAGGCGTGGCAGGTCCACGGCGAACAGGTCGAACGCGATCCCGGTCACTTCGGCCCCGAGACGCTGCGACTGTTCCTCGCGGCGTCAAAGGTCTCTCGCGCCGCGTACGACGACGCCCTCGCGACGCGGGCGAGGCTCTTGCCCGCGGCGGACGCGCTGTACGAGGACCTCGACGTGTTGTTGTCGCCCTCGACACCGTTCGTCGCGCCGACGACGACGCCGCCCATCGACACGCCCGACGGCGCGGTCGAGGGTTACTTCACGGGTCCCTTCAATCTGACGGGCGACCCCGCACTGGTGCTGCCGTGCGGCTTCAGTGACGAGGGTCTGCCCATCGGGCTGCAACTTTCGTCTCGGCGTGGCACCGACATGGCGTTGCTGGCCAGCGCGCGAGTCATCGAAGGGCTGCTCGACGTTCCACGTCGCGAGCCCGTCATCAAGTAACGACGCGGCCATCGATCGGTCGATGGCGGCGAGAGATCGACCAAAGGAGAGCCGAAGTGACGACTGGACCCATCATCATTGGTAGCGAGCGTTCGGAGGCCGGCCTTCCGGCCGGCATGGACTTACTGCGACAGGGCGCGAGCGCGCTTGACGCCGTGGAAGCGGCCCTGCGCTTGTGCGAGGACAATCTCGACGATCACTACGTGGGCACGGGCGGACTGCCGAACGCTCGTGGCGAGGTGGAGCTCGACGCGTCGCTGATGGTGGGCTCGACGCGAGCCTTCGGCGCCGTGGGCGCGGTGCGAAGCTTTCCTCACCCGATCTCCATCGCCCGGGCCGTCCTTGAGAAGTTGCCCCAGCACTGTCTGTTGGTGGGTGAAGGGGCGGAACTCTTCGCCGAAGAGCAGGGATTCGAGCAGGCCACACTCCTTACTGACGAGGCGTGGCGCCTGTTCCGCGAAGCGCTGCAGCCGTCGAGCGACGCCGTCGAGGGTGAGAAGACCATCGCGGCCCCGGGCGACGACGTCTATCGATTGGCGGCGATTGAGCTCGTGAACCGCTTCCGGCCCCACGAGGGGCCGTGGGGGACCATCAACGTTCTCGCGCTCGACGACAGCGGCGAGATGGTGGTGGGCGTCTCGACGAGCGGGTACCCGTGGAAGTACCCAGGGCGTGTGGGTGACTCCGCGCTGCCCGGGACGGGCAACTACTGCGACCTGCGCTACGGCGGCGCCGCCTGCACCGGTCGCGGCGAGATGAGCATGCGGATCACCGGCGCGCGACTCGTCGTCGACGGGCTCGCGCGTGGCGAGGACCCGTCGGACGCCTGTCGGTCGATGCTCGCCGAAGCGAGAACGCTTCGCGATGACTTCAGGGCCGAGCTACGGACCCTCTGTCTCACCCCCGACGGTCGTCACGGCGCCGCGGCGACGCAGTCGGGTGCGACCTACAACGTGATGACGTCGTCGAGCGCGGCGGTGGAAGTCCTTGAGAGAGTGGTGCTGTGAAGATCTACATCTCGTCGGACATGGAAGGCACCGCCGGCGTCGTCGACTGGGACCACGTCTTGGCGAACGGCCCTCTCTACGAGTACTACACGGGTCTCTTGACGAATGAGATCAACGCCTCCATCGAGGGCGCGATGACGTCCGGCGCCACCGAGTTCCTGGTGAACGACGCCCACTCCAAGATGGCGAACCTCCGTCCCGACGCGCTCGCCGGCTCCGCGCGCTACCTCTCGGGTCGAGTGAAGCCGATGTACATGATGCAGGGTCTTGACGAGACGTTCGACGCGGTCTTCTTCATCTCGTACCACGGTTCGATGGGCAGCCGGTCGTCGAACCTCTCGCACACCTACTTCCCGACGGCGTTCGCCGAAGTCACCCTCAACGGCGTCGTCGCGGGTGAGGCCGGCATCAACACGCTCGTCGCCCAGGCCTACGGCGTGCCCGTGGTGCTGATCAGCGGCGACCAGGTCACCGCGGACGAGATCGCACCCTTCGCGCCGGGCGTCTACAGCGCGGTCGTCAAGGAGTCGGTCACGCGATTCTCCGCGAACTCGCTGCACCCCGACAACGCGTGTCGCTTGATCTTCGATCAAGCGGCGCTCGCGACGGCGTCACTCGCGACGGCGAAGCCGCCGGCGACGTCCCTGCCGGTGACCATGGGCCTCACGTTTCGTACCAGCGACTACTGCGACCTCGCGACACGGATTCACGGCGTCGTTCGCACCGGAGACCTGAACGCCGAGATCACCCGAGAAGACCCCCTCGAGCTCTACCGCGTGTTCATCACGGTGGTCCTGCTCTGTCGGGGACTGGTCGAATAACCACGAACTAGTCGAGGGTCGCGAGGAAGTCGCGCATGACCTCTTGGAACAGGTCGAACTCTTCGATCTGGGGAGAGTGGCCCGACTTCTCGAAGACGACCAACTTCGCGTTGGGCACGAGGTCGGCGATCGTCTCGGCGTACGAGACTGGCGTGACCCAGTCCGTCCTTCCGACCGTGACGAGGGTCGGACACGTGACGCTCGGCAACTGTGGTCGTAGGTCGTAGTTGGGCATGTTGTAGAGGAAGCACCAGTTGTGGGCCTCGTGACGGTAGATGCCCGCCTCCACGGCCGCGTTGGACTTGACGGGGTCGTAGTTGAAGTCGTACAGGGGAATGATCTCGGCCCAGCGCTCTTTGAGGTCCTGGTCGTCGGTGATGCGTCCGCCCCAGTAGCGATTGAAGTTGTCCCAGTTGATCTCGACACGCGTCTGTTCACGCGCGTTCTCGAAAGCCCTCGTGAGGTTCGAGTTGTCGGGCGACGTGTCGCGAAGGATCATCGCGCGCGTGTGCTCGGGATACGCCAAGGCGTACTCCATAGCGATGAAACCGCCGTAGGAGCCGCCGGTGACGACGATCTGGTCGACGCCCATCCACTCACGCAGGCCGTCGACGTCGGCGGCCCACTGCGCGTGGGAGAAGGGGGGCTTACCCTCGCTGAGACCGCAGCCTCGCGCGTCAAAGACCACGACCTGGTACAAGTCGGCGAGGGGACCGAAGGTGGCCCTAGGTTCGGCGAGTGAGCCGATACCGCCGCCGCCGTGGTGAGCGATGAGGACCGGAAGTCCCTTGTCGCCGAGGACTTCGACGTTCAGTTCATTGTCGTTGATGGTGACGCGCACTGGTTCTCCTTAGTCGTTGGTTGGTGTTGCGTTGTGGGTCGTTGATCGGCGCAGATTGATCCATTTGGCGACGACGGACTCGAGAACGTCCAAGGGAACGGCCCCGTTCTCCAGTACGGCAGCGTGAAAGGAGCGAACGTCGAAGTCGGCGCCGAGCTCGCGCGTCGCGACGCCTCGAAGACGTTCGATCTCTCGCCGGCCGATCATGTAGGCGAGCGCTTGACCCGGCCAGCCGACGTAGCGGTCGATCTCGTTGGCCACGTTGGAGGCCGTCGTCGCGGTGTTGTTCCACATAAAATCGACGGCTCGCTGGCGCGACCAACCCAGGTGGTGCATCCCCGTGTCCACGACGAGTCGGCACGCACGCAGGGCGTCGAACGAGAGCATGCCGAGACGCGCCAGATCGGAACTGTACAGTCCCATCTCGTCGGCGAGCCCTTCGCTGTAGAGTCCCCAGCCTTCGACGAACCCGCAGACCTGCGCGTCGAGAAAACGTCGGTACGTCGGCAACGCGTCCAACGTCTGAGCGAGGGCGATCTGCAGGTGGTGACCGGGCGTGCTCTCGTGAAACGCCAGGGCCTCGTACTCGTAGGTGAAGCGGTCCTCGGGGTTCGTCGTCAAAACGCAGTGGGCACCGGGACGACTCCCGTCTTGGGCCGGCGGACGATAGTGGGCGAGCGCGGCGCTCTTGGCCTCAATGGGGTGGATCTCCTCGATCACGCATTCGGCGATGTCGTAGTGCGTGAACCATCCGTCGCGTGCAGATTCGGCGCGGTCGAGCGCGTCCGTGACGACCTTCACGATCTCCTGGGACGTCGTGAAGCGCAGTGCCCGATCCTCTCGAAGGCGCGTGAGGATCGTGGGCACGTCGGACTCGTGCAGAACGCGCTGTCCAAGTTCGGACCAGCGTGACTGGAGACCTTCGAGGCGTTCCAGACCAATGGCGTGGATCTCATCGGGACGTAGGTCCGTCGTCGTGTGACGTCGCACTGCCTTGCGATACGACGATTCGCCTCCCTCGATCCAACAGATGCCCACGTGCTCGTCGTCACGCGCGACCGACAGCATGTCGTTGGCCAGGTAGTGACACAGTCGGCCGATGGCCGGACGGACGACGTCCGTCACGAGCGCGCGAGAGCGCGAAAGAAACGCCTCGGCGTCGACGGCGTCGGCGACGAGGGGATTGGCGAGTGTGTCGACGTCGATCTCCAGTTCCAGGTGTCCGCGCAGTTGATCGAGGGCGCGCTTGATGCCGACCGCGGTGGAGTGGCGACCGTCCGCGTGCGCCTGCGCGTAGCGGGCGGTGAGGGTGTCGAAGTAGTCGCCGAGTCCCTCGAGACGGGTGAGGTAGTCCTGCGCCGAGGTCTCGTCGTTAGCGCGCGCGGCGGGCACGCACATGAAGACCATGGCGTGCGGTGACGCGTACCCTTCGGCGGCAGCGTCGGCTTCCCAGATCCCCTCTTCGAGGTCCGTACGAGCGCCCCACGAGAGCCGAGCAAGAACCGCGAAGTTGACCTGATCGGCGTCGGTCATCTCATCGACGTTCAGCTCCGCTAGGCGATCCTCCAGTGATTGGAACTGCGCGGCACCGCGCGCGGCGCCCTCGCGACTGGGATCGGGCAGGAGCGCGTCGTACCCCGTGATGCCGAGCAGGGTGGCGGACAGCGGGTCCACCGTATTCTGTACTTCGAAGAACTCTTGGTTCAGCCGTTCAAGGGCAGCGTGACTCGACTCAGTCATTGAAGAAGTTGACCCTCTCCAGGCGATGGGGGCCGTCGGCCAAGAGGCGCCAGAGCTGTTCCCACGCCTTCATCCCTTCACCCAGACGACGGATTCGCATGAACTCATTGGGCGCGTGCAGCTTCTCGTCGGACGTGGAGAACGAGAAGAAGAGAGTCTTCGCGCCGAGCGCGGACTCGAAGAGGGCCGTCGCCGGGAGCGTACCCGCGATGCAAGCGAGGAGCACTTTTTCCCCGGGGTACGTGCCGGCCAACGCTTCGGCGGCCGCGCGAATCGCGGGGTGGTCGGCGCTGATCGTGTACGCGGGCACTATCGCTTCGTCGGGCAGAACTTTGATCGTCAAGCCGGGGACACCTTGTCGTTCGAGGTGAGCGACGACGGCGGCTAGGACGTGCGCGGGGTCTTGGCCCGGCACGAGTCGACAAGAGAGGTGCGCCACGGCGACGTGGGGGATGACCGTGTACTTGCCTCCACCTTCCATCCCGTTGACTTCGAGCGTGGGGCGTTCCCAGAGACGTTCGATGGTGGAGAAACCAGGTTCGCCAAAGAGTTCGGGGACACCGAGCTGGTCGCGCCACTGCGTTTCGTCGAAACTGACGTCGGCGAGCTCGCGACGGCGTTCGTCGCTGAGTGGCTTGATCCCGTCGTAGAAGCCCTCGACAGCGATGGCGCCCTCGGGTGTGTGCAAACTCGCGACGATCTGCGCGAGACCGTGCAACGGGTTCGCGACCGTGCCGCCGAAGCGACCCGAGTGAAGATCGTCGTGCGCGCCATGAACTTCGACGCTCAGCGTGACGAGACCCTTGGACATCAACGACAGCGACGGCTCGCTGGGTCGCCACATCGCGCCGTCGGCGGAGATCACGAGGTCACAGGCCAGTTCCCTCGCGTGCTCGCGTACGTACTCCTCGAGGTGGGTGCTGCCCACTTCCTCTTCGCCTTCGAAGAGGAACTTGATGTTCAACGGCAGTCGACCCTCCTGGGCGATGAAGGCCTGGGCGACCTTCAAGACGATGAACACCGGACCCTTGTCGTCGGTGCAGCCGCGACCGCGCATGACGTCACCGTCGACGGTGAGTTCGAACGGTGGGGTGATCCATTCGGCGAGGTCGCCGGTGGGCTGTACGTCGTAGTGGCCGTAGACGAGGATCGTTGGCGCGGAGGGATCCTCGAGCCACTGGCCGCGCACGACGGGATGACCCGCCGTCGCGTCCACGTAGGCGTTCGCGAAGCCGAGTTGACGAACGAGCCAGTTCGCAGCTTCGGTCATCGTCTCGAGGGACGCGTCGCGTGAGATGCTCGGAATGGCGACGTACTCGGCGAGTTCGGCGAGGTGCGCTTCGGTGTCGTACCTAGTAGAGAGCATGGCCACCGTCCACCGAGAGTGTCTGGCCACTGATCCATGAGGAATCGGGGCTCACGAAGAAGCGCACACCGTTGGCGATGTCCTCGGCGGTTCCGAGACGCCGCGTGGGAATCGCGTCCAGCAACTTTTGCTGACCTTCGGCGCCGTAGCTCTCCCACTGGGCGATCGAGGTCGGATTCGAGAGAACGAAGCCGGGCGCCACGCAGTTCACGGTGATACCGAAGCGTCCGAGCTCGTGGGCCATCTGACGCGTGAAACCGATCTGGGCGGCCTTCGCGCTGGCGTAGGCCTGGATGCCCGTGAGACTGACGCTGCGTCCGGCGCCGGACGAGATCGTCACGATGCGTCCCCAACCGCGCTCCTTCATCCCGGGCACCACGGCGCGCACGCAGACGAAAGCGCCCGTGAGGTTGGACTCGACGACGTCGCGCCACTGTTCGTCGGTGACGTCTTCAATTGGTTTTCCAACCTGGCCTCGCACGCCGCCGGCGCTGTTCACCAAGATGTCGGCACCGCCGATGCTCGCCACGAACGCGTTCACGGCGGCCGAGTCGGTGACGTCCACGGTGTCTTTGTCGATACCGTGGACGGTCGCTCCCTCACGCGTCAGCGCCTCGGCGATGCCGCGACCGATTCCTTGCGTGGTGCCGGTGACTAGGGCCACCTTGCCAGCGAGTGGCTGATTCTCATTGCTCATTAGCTCCGTACCCATCCTGATTCGATAATCGTTCGTACTTCTTGGACCCCAGCGGCCCACACTTTTTCCATCACGTCGTCCGGGGCTTCGTACGGACCGCCCATGGCTCCGTCGGGCGCGAGTTCCCGGATCGCGAGCGGACCGAGATTCATCAACAACTCGCGGGGCACGACGGCCTTGGGCGCTGGCGCATCGGCGCCGTCGATCCTCGTCCACGCGAAGTTCTCCACCCAGGCGCCGTGCATCTGGTCGCGGTGGAATTCGTTCGCCGCGACGACGGTCTCGGGACCGTTGTACCAACTGTGAAAGAGGACTTGAACCTCTTCGTCGCGCGGCAGGCACAGCCACTCTCTGATGAGGCCCGCGACCGGCGCGTTGCCGCCGTGTCCGTTGATCACCGCGATACGACGAAATCCTTGGAGTTCCAAACAGTTCAAGAGGTCGCGCATGACTTCGATGTACGTGCTGAGTCGAAGGCTCATCGATCCCGGATACGCGGTGAAATAGGGAGCCATGCCGAAGGGCAGCACCGGCAAGACCGGAACGCCGAGGGGTTCGGCCGCCTCAACGGCAACGCGTTCGGCGCAGAGTGCGTCGGTGCCGAGTGAGAGAAATCCGTGCTGTTCGGTGGAGCCGATCGGTAGAACGATGCGATCATCGTGGCCCAAATACTCCTCGATCTGCATCCAGTTTGATTCAAAAATACGCATGTTCGTCACCCTTCGGCCGTCACGACGACCACTCATCGTTGAGTCTTGCGTACGCTACCCCGGGCTCCGCTTGACGCTAAGTCTTCACCGCCAACTCTATCTTCGCGACCACGCGGGTCGCTAATGTCGTCCCCGCGATACACCTACACTGTGCCTACGCGAGCGTGACGTACGACGTCGAGCGGATGCAAGAACGCGGTACCGAGTGGACTCAGCAAAGAGGAGAGCCCGTGAGTCGCATTTTGGATATCAGGGACCTTGCGGTCCGGATCGACATGAGGCACAAATCGGTCACGCCCGTTGACGGAGTCACCTTGCACATCGACGCGGGCGAGACGCTTGGCATCGTCGGCGAGTCCGGTTGCGGTAAATCGATGACGGGTCTTTCGATCATGCAGCTGTTGCCGCCCGGTGGCCACATCGTCAACGGCAGCGTTGAGTTCATGGGTCGTGACTTGGCGCCGCTCAACTACAACGAGATGCACGAGATCCGTGGCAACGACATCGCCATGATCTTCCAAGACCCGATGACGTCGTTGAACCCGACGAAGACCATCGGCGAGCAAGTCGCCGAGCCGGTACGCATCCACCGCGGCGCCAATCACCGCGAAGCACTTGATCGGGCGGTCGAGGTGCTCGGCCTCGTTGGACTGCCCCGGCCCAAGGAACGTCTGGGGGACTATCCCCACCAGCTTTCCGGCGGAATGCGCCAGCGAGTGATGATCGCCATGGCGCTCGCGTGCGACCCGAAGCTGTTGATCGCCGACGAACCCACGACGGCGCTCGACGTGACCATCCAGGCCCAGATCCTCGAACTCTTGGGTGATCTCAAGGAGAAGCTCGGTATGGCCGTGCTCTTGATCACTCACGACATGGGGGTCATCGCCGGGCGCACCGACCGTGTCATGGTCATGTACGCCGGCAAGGCCGTCGAGTCGTGCTCCACCGAGGCGCTCTTCGACGAGATGCGCCACCCCTACTCCCAAGCGCTCCTCGCCTCGATTCCCCGTCTCGAACAAGACAACCAACAGCGCCTGTACAGCATCCCTGGTCTGCCGCCCGACCTGACGAACCCGCCGGTGGGCTGTCGATTCGCGCCGCGCTGCGAGCGCGCCACCGATCGGTGTCGCAGCGACGAGCCGCCTTTGACGGGTCCGAGCGACGCGCACACCTTCGCGTGTTGGCACCCGATTGACGGTCCACTCGACATGTCGTCCTCGCGGCGCACCGCCGGACAGGTCGGCGAGAGCCACGCGCCCGTGATCTTGGAAGTGAAGAACCTCGTGAAGGAGTTCCCCGTGTCGGGGGCGTTTCTCTCTCGTGGAGCGAAGCACCGCGTCCACGCCGTGTCGGACGTCTCGTTCAGCGTTCGCCAGGGTGAGACTTTCGGCTTGGTAGGCGAGTCGGGCTGTGGCAAGACCACCGTCGGTCGCCTCGTCACCGCGCTTGAAACCTCCGATTCTGGGGCGATCGAGTTCAACGGCGAGGACATCACCAAGTTCGATCGAAAGACGTTGCGGGCTCAACGGCGCAACTTCCAACTTATGTTCCAGGACCCGTACGCGTCGCTGGACCCACGCATGCGCGTGGGCGCCATTCTGCGCGAGCCCCTCGCCATCCAGGGCATTGGCAGTCGCGAAGAGCAGAACGAGATCATCCAGGGCCTGTTGGCGGACGTTGGTCTCGCGCCCGACGCCGTCGATCGATACGCGCACGAGTTCTCGGGCGGTCAACGTCAGCGCATTGGCCTCGCGCGCGCGCTCGCCCTCAATCCCAGGCTCGTGGTTGCGGACGAACCCGTGAGCGCCCTTGACGTGTCGATTCGTTCTCAGGTCCTCAATCTCATGCGACGACTGCAGTCAACTCACGACCTGACCTACATCGTCATCTCTCACGACCTGGCGGTCGTCAAATACCTGGCGGACACCATTGGCGTCATGTACCTCGGCAAGATGGTCGAAATCGGACCGAGCGAAGCGATCTACGAGCACCCCGTCCACCCGTACACCGCTCGCCTCATCGAGGCCATCCCCATTCCCTCGCCCGAGTTCGAGCGCACGAAGGGCGGTCACGTCGTTCGTGGAGAACTGCCGAGTGCGCTGGAACCACCGTCGGGGTGTCGTTTCCGCACGCGTTGCGATCGCGCCCAAGGCCTGTGCGCGGACGAGGAGCCAATGCTACGGACCTTTGGCCCCAAGCACGTCGCGGCCTGCCACTTCCCGCTCGAACACGTGGCCGTAGGCATACCAACGACGAAGGCGTCGTCGGAGGTCGTCGACCCCTCCGAATGACGCCCGGTGTTGCGTAGGGGCGAACAGTGTGTTCAGTCCTGTTTCCGGGGTGTGAAGTCTGGCGAATCTGGCCGGGGCGTGGTTGCGAGCGACTACGCCGCAGGTTAGCCTGACGAAAAGCACAGACGTTGTCGACAGACGACGAACTAGGGGGAGTCACGAATGAAGAGGTTTTTCACGAAGAGAGTGGGCACGCTTGCCGCGTGTCTGGTCACTTGCGCAAGTCTTATCAGCATTGGGGCTGGAAGTTTGTCGACGAGCGCGACGGCGGCAACCGCGTCGGGTGACGTAACCTTCGCACTTCCTCCAGCCGTCATCCCGAACTACATCTTTCCGGTGATGAGTGGTACGTACTACAGCAACGTCAACATCTACCAGTTCCAAGCCATCATGTTCCGTCCGCTGTACTGGTTCGGCAATGGCACCCAGCCGACGTTCAATGAGTCGCTCTCGCTCGCTAAGACGCCGGTGTTCACCAATGGTGGCAAGACGGTGACCATCACGTTGAACAAGTACAACTGGGCTGACGGCAAGCCCGTGACGTCAGCGGACGTCCTCTTCTTCATGCAGATCTTGAAGGCCGAGCAGAGCATCTGGCCCGTGTTCGTGCCCGGTGAGTTCCCGGCCAACGTTCTGTCGATGTCGGCGCCGAACGCGTCGACGGTGGTCTTCCACCTCGACAAGGCGTACTCCCAGACGTGGTTCCTCTACAACGAGTTGAGCCAGATCACCCCAATGCCGCAGCACGCGTGGGACAAGACGTCGACGTCAGGCAAGATCGGTAACTACACGACGACGACCGCCGGCGCGAAGGCGGTCTTCAACTACTTGAGCACGCAGGCGAAGTCACTCGCGACGTACGCCACGAACCCTCTGTGGCAGGTCGTTGACGGTCCCTTCAAGTTGAAGACCTTCGAGACCACGGGCTATACCGTCTTCGTACCGAACTCGAAGTACTCGGGCGCGGTCAAGGCCTCGTACGCTCAGCTGACCTTGTTGCCGTACACCACTGACGCCGCCGAATTTAACGCGCTACGCGCGGGCTCCGTTGACTACGGCTACACGCCGCCGCAGGACTCGAGTCAGATTCCCGTCATCAAGAGCCAGGGCTACTCGAGTTCACCGTGGATCGGTTGGGGCATCAACTACTTCCCGATGAACATGAACAATCCGACGGTCGGACCGATCTTCAAGCAGCTGTACTTCCGCCAGGCTTTCCAAGAGATGGTGAACCAGCCCGTCGACGTCAAGAAGGCGCTCTACGGTTACGGCTACCCGACGTACGGTCCCGTGCCCATCAAGCCCAAGAGCACCTTGTCGACACCTCAGGAAGCGGCCAACCCCTACCCGTACAGTCCGTCGAAGTCGGCTGCCTTGTTGAAGTCGCACGGTTGGAGCGTGAAGCCCGGCGGTGTCACGACCTGCGCCAAGCCCGGTACGGCCGCGTCCGACTGTGGCGCGGGTATTACCAAGGGTGAGAAGATGGTCTTCAACCTCCAGTACAACAACGGGTTCACCTACGTCACGCAGTTCATGCAGCAGTTGAAGTCGAACCTCGCTCAAGACGGCATTCAGGTGTCGTTGACGACCGCGCCGTTCAACACGGTCCTCGCGAACGCGACGCCCTGTAAGGGCGCGACGTGCACGTGGCAGATGGAGAACTGGGGCCAAGGCTGGTCGTACGGACCGGACTACTACCCCACGGGTGAGTCGATTTTTGAGACGGCGTCGAACATCAATGAGGGCAGTTACTCCAACCCGATTAACGACGCCAACATCAACGCCACCCACACGATCACGGGCACGGCCGTTCTCTACAAGTACGAGAACTACCTGGCCCAGCAGCTTCCCGTGGTGTGGCAGCCGGATCCCGACTTCCAGATCTCGGAAATCAGTAACAAGCTGACGGGCGTCTCCCAGAGTCCGCTGCTGAACTACACCCCAGAGTTCTGGAAGCTCGCGAAGTAGACGTCACGGCTAGGGCGACTTGATCTCATAGTGAAGAAATCAATCATCCGAGTCGACGGGGCCACTGACCTCGTCGGCTCGGATGTCCCTTTTTACGAGTACGGAGATCCCGCTCTCGGCCCGACCGTCTCCTTGATGGCGGGCGTGCACGGTTGCGAGTACACGTCGATGCTGGGCCTGCGACGATTTCTCGACACCCTCGACGAGTCGGCGCTGCGGGGAAGTCTGCGCGTGGTGCCGATGGCTAACGTCGCTTCGTTCCAAGCGCGTAGCGCCTTCGTCGTGCCGCACGACGGCCTGAACCTCAATCGCTGTTTCCCGGGCGACGCGAACGGGAGTTTCACCGAGCGCCTCGCGGCCGCGATCTTCGACGAAGCGATCCGGCCGGCCCAGTTCCACGTCGACATGCACGCGGGCGACCAAGTCGAAGACCTCGAACCCTTTACGATCTACGACGTGTCAACGGTCGAGGATCAGTCGCGCGCGCTCGCGCTGGCGTACGGCCTCGGCTACATGATTCGCACCGAGCGCTCCGCCAGTCCTATCGCCGGCACGTCGAGCGCTGCCGCGGCCGAAGCGGGAATCGCGTCGATCACCGCCGAAGTGGGAGGACGGGGACTCGTTGACGAAGCGTCGGTTCGTCGCCACGAAGAGGGCGTGCGTCGAGTGCTCGCGATGCTGGGCGTGCTCCCGGCGTCGTTCGATCCGGCGCCGGCGCCGGTCGAGATCAGTCATTGGCTCTGGCTGCGCAGCACCCGAGGCGGCTGGTGGAGTTCGAGCGTGCACGTGGGCGACGCGGTGCGGGCCGGTTCCGTCCTCGGCACGGTCCGTGCGCTCGAAAGCGACGAATATGAAGAAGTGGTCGCGCCGGAAGACGGTGTCCCGCTCTTTCTGACTACGAGTCCCGCCGTCGCCGCGGACGGACTCCTCCTTGGGCTCGCTGCTCGCTAGGGTTTTGCGCAATGATGTGTTCGTTCTCGCCGCCCTCTAAGCACGCGACGGTCCTTGGGTGACGCGCTTTCTCGTCAAGAGAGTCGGGCAATCCCTCGTCGTCGTGATCCTGGTGTCGATGGCCACCTTCACGCTGTTGCACCTCTTGCCGGGCGGCGCGGCTCGCGCCGAGCTTGGCGTTCGTGCTTCACGGTCGTCGATTCACGCCTTCAACGTCGCGAACGGGTACAACCGACCCTTCCTCGATCAGTACTGGTTCTACGTCGACCGATTGATACACGGCAACCTCGGCTATTCGTACAAATTGAACGAGCCCGTGTCGACGTTGCTGTCGATGGACCTGCCCAAGAGCGCGTACCTGAGCGGCCTGGCCCTGCTGATCACCGTCATCATCGCAATCCCGCTCGGTATCTATCAAGCCGTTCGACGCAACAAGCCCGACGACTACGCGTTGACGAGTTTCTCCTTCGTTGGCTACTCGATGCCCACGTTCTGGCTGGGTCTCCTGCTGATCGCGTTCTTCTCGGTCTTCTTGAAGTGGCTGCCGCCCTCGGCGCCCCAGACCCCGACCGTGAGTGGCTCGATCACCGATCCCAAGGCCATGATCCTGCCGGTGCTGACGTTGACGATCGTGGGCGTCGCGTCCTTCAGTCGCTACATGCGATCGTCCGCGATCGAGAACTTGGCACAGGACTACATCCGCACCGCGCGCGCGAAGGGCGTCACGAAGGCGGGTGTGCTCTTTCGTCACATGCTGCGAAACGCGGTGCTGCCGATCGTGACCTTGCTCGGCTTGAGCGTACCGGCGCTGTTGTCGGGCAATCTGATCACCGAATCCGTCTTCAACTATCCCGGCGTCGGCCTGCTCTTTTGGACGTCGACGCAGACCCGCGACTACCCAGTGCTCCTGGCGCTCACGTTGGTCGTCGCGGTGTTCACCGTCATCGGCAACCTGGTCGCTGACATTGGCTACGGGATCATTGACCGAAGGGTTCGCCTCTCGTGATCGTGGAACGTCGTACACGAAGGGAACGCGGACGATGACCGCCCACAACGAGCCGGACCTCGTCCTGGAGGAGCCCGAAGAGGTCTCACAGATGGTTCGCGCGAAGCGCAAGCGCGGCGCGAGTGTCCTCGAGGTGTTCATGGACAACAAGCTGGCCCTGGCGGGCGGTGTCATCATCGTGCTCATCGCGCTCTTCTGTTTCGTCGGACCGCTCGTCTACCACTCGAACCAGATCTCCTCGAACTTGAGCATCGCCAACACCTCTCCGGGTCACGGCCATCCCCTGGGCACGGACAACGTTGGCTACGACGAACTGGGACGGCTCATGTCGGGGGGCCAGTCGTCGCTCGAGATCGGCTTCGCCGCCGCGTTGCTCGCGGGCGTCTTCGGTGTCTTGTGGGGCGCGGTATCGGGCTACTTTGGCGGCATCGTGGACACCGTCATGATGCGCATCGTCGACGCGTTGCTGTCGATCCCCGTGCTGTTCGTCCTCTTGCTCATGGCCGCGATCATCAAGATCAACCAACTGAACTTGACGCTCGCCGTGGCATTCTTTGCGTGGCTGGTGCCAGCTCGCCTCATTCGCGGCGAGACCCTCACGCTACGAACGCGCGAGTACATCCAAGCCGTGAAGGGCATGGGTGGGGGCGCGGGTCGCAGCATCTTCTTGCACATTGTGCCCAACGCGCTGGGCACGATCGTCGTGAACATCACGTTTCAGGTCGCTGACGCTATTCTCGCGCTCGCCGCGTTGGGTTACCTCGGTTTCGGGATACCACCACCCGCGGCGAACTGGGGCTCCATGCTCTCCCAGGGCGTCACGTACTTGTACGCGGGGGAGTGGTGGTTGATCTACCCCGTGGGCATCCTCATCGTGCTCACTGTTATCTCACTCAACTTCATTGGCGACGCGCTGCGTGACGCGTTCGACGTGCGCCTCCAGGGGCGCTAGTCACGTGGCGCGCCGAGCCCTACACTCGAATCGCCGTCGAGAACGTCTCGAAAAGAGCGTTGAGAGGACCTTGACGAACCAATGAGCACCGATCCCTACGTTTCCTACGGCTACCTCGAGGCCGATGTCGACCTCCCTTCGTTCACCCTCGCGCCGGAGTTCGGTCGGGTCGGACCCTACGAGACCACGATGAGCCCGGAAGAACTTTCACGAGCCTCGCGACTGTTGGACGACAGCATCGTCATCAGCCTGCACGATCATCCCGTCCGGTTTCCTGACGACATGCGCGAGACGCCCAGCTACAACCGGACGGGGCGTCAACACACCGCCTTCGCGGGACTGAGGGCCTCGGGCATGACGGCCGTCTTCGACAACATGATGGACGGCACAGCCTGCGTGACTGGTAACGCGCCGTGGCGATGGCTGGACATCATCACCGATCTCGGCATGCGCCAAGCCGACGTCGCCCACCAAGACGACGTGACGGTCGTTCACGCGCTGAGCGACGTGCACGACGCGCATCGCACGGGCAAGGTCGGCCTCATCTTCGGACTCGAAGCGGCTACGCCCATAGAGAACGAGATCGATCGTCTCGACGTCCTCTACGGTCTCGGGCTTCGCCAAATCGGCATCGCCTACTCGGACGCGAACGCCCTCGGCAGTGGCTTGAGCGAACGCGTGGACGGCGGCCTCACGAGCTTCGGCAAACGCGCGGTCAAGCGCATGAACCAACTTGGTCTCGCGATCGACGTCTCGCACTCGTCGGACCAAACGGGCATCGACGCCTGCCGCGAGAGTACGCAGCCGGTCTTCATGACCCACGCGGGCGCGCGCGCCGTCTGGGACACGTCGAGGATGAAGTCCGACGACGTGTTGCGCGCGATCGCCGACAGCGGCGGGGTCATTGGCATGTCGGCCGCACCGCACACGACGCTCTCGCACGCCCATCCCCACCACACGATCCTTTCCGTGATGGACCACTTCTTGTACTGCGCAGACCTGGTGGGCATCGAACACGTCGCCTTCGGACCCGACACGCTCTACGGCGACCACGTGCAACTGCACACCGTCTTCGGCGCGGTGCTCAACGCCGCCGGCATGGGCGGACCGTCCTACGAGAAGGTTGAGTACGTCGACGGACTGGAAAACCCAACGGAGAACTTCACCAACATCACGCGGTGGCTGGTGCACGAGGGCTTCTCGGACGCGGACATTGAAGCCGTGCTGGGCGGCAACATCATGCGTGCGCTCGGAGCCATCTGGGTCTAGTGCGTCCGCGGTGTGTCGCCTGCGGCGTCGCTACAGATTGCCCACGACGTAGTTCACGCAGGCGAGCAACGACGCCACGTCCTCGGGGTCGATACTCGGGAACATCGCAATGCGCAGTTGATTGCGCCCGAGCTTGCGGTACGGGTCGGTGTCGACGACCCCGTTCGCGCGAAGGATCGCCGCGATGCGCGTGGCGTCGACGTCGTCGCGAAAGTCGATGGTGCCCACGACGTTGCTGCGCTGCGCCGGGTTCGTGACGAAGGGCGTCGCGAAGTCGGACGCTTCGGCCCACGTGTAGAGGATCTCCGCGGACTGACGCGAGCGTCCCGAGGAGAAGGCGAGGCCCCCGTTGTCGTTCATCCACTTGATCTGCGAGGCGAGGAGGTGAATCGTCGCCAGGGCCGGCGTGTTGTAGGTCTGGTTGAGACGCGAGTTGTCGAGGGCGATCTTCAGGTCGAAGAACGCGGGAGTCCAGCGGTCGGACGCGGCGATGGATTCGATGCGCTCGATAGCGGCCGGTGAGCACAGCGCGAGCCAGAGGCCACCGTCGGAGGCGAAGCACTTCTGCGGGGCGAAGTAGTAGCAGTCGAACTGCGTGGGGTCGACCATGAGACCGCCCGCGCCCGACGTCGCGTCGACGGCCACGAGACCCTTCGCGCCCTCGGGACGGATGACGGGCATCATGACGCCGGTGGAGGTCTCGTTGTGGGTGAGGGCGTAGAGATCGACGGCTTCGTCCGCGACGGGCAGTGGATGGCTGCCGACCTCACTCTTGATGATGGTGGGGTTGCTCAAGTGCGGTGCCTCTTGAACGCAACTGGCGAACTTGGAGGAGAACTCACCGAAACTCAAGTGTTGCGAGTGGTGCTGGACGAGGTGGAACGTCGCCGCGTCCCAGAAGCAGGTCGTACCGCCGTTACCGAGGAGTACCTCGTAATCGTCGGGCAGGTTGAACAGTGCGCGCAGGCCGTCACGGACCTCGCCGACCTTGTTGCGCACGGTGGCTTGGCGGTGCGACGTACCGAGGTAGGTGGTGCCGCTGTCGACGAGCGCGTTCAGCTGTTCGACGCGAACTTTCGAAGGACCCGATCCAAATCGCCCGTCGCGCGGAAGGAGGTCGGTGGGAATCGTGAACGTGTCAGGAGAACTCATAGACTTATTCTTACGGAAAACGATCGGGGTTGAATCAGTGCGTGCCAGAGTGAGTGACCTTCTAGACGGCCTAGCCCCCAGCGCCACCCTGGCAGTGGACGGGAAAGCCAAAGCCCTCAAGGCCGCGGGCGAGCCCGTCATTGGCTACGGCGCGGGCGAGCCGGACTTTCCCACACCCGCGCACATCGTCGAAGCGGCCGCCAAAGCCTGTTACAACCCGGTTAACTACAAGTACACGCCCACGGCCGGTATCGCAGAACTTCGCGAGGCGATCGCCGTGAAATCGAAGCGCGACAGTGGACTCGAGACGACCGCCGGCCAGGTGCTCGTTACCAACGGTGGAAAGCACGCGGTCCTCACGGCGTTCATGAGCGTCCTCAACCCCGGTGACGAGGTGCTCATCCCCGCGCCGTACTGGACGACCTATCCCGAAGCCGTCTACCTCACGGGCGCCACGGCAGTACCGGTGATGACGAGTCAGGCCAACGGCTTTCGTGTCACCGTTGACGAACTCGAGCGCGCCCGCACCCCGAAGACCAAGCTGCTCGTGTTCGTGTCGCCGTCCAACCCATCGGGCGCCGTGGTGCGTCCGGACGACGTCGCCGCCATCGGCGCCTGGGCCGCCGAGCATGACGTCTGGGTCCTCTGTGACGAGATCTACGAACACCTGGTGTACGGCGACGCGCAGCACGTGTCGTTGCCCGTCGTCTCGCCCGACCTCGGTGATCGGTGGATCGTCGTCAACGGCGTCGCGAAGACGTACGCGATGACGGGCTGGCGCGTGGGCTGGATGATCGGGCCGCCCGACGTGATGAACGCGGCCATCAACTACCAGAGTCAGAGCACGTCGAACATCTCGAACATCTCCCAGCGCGCGGCGCTCGCGGCGGTCACCGGTGACCTTTCGGCCGTGGCCGCGATGCGCGACGCGTTCGACCGGCGTCGCCAGACCATGACGACGATGCTGAACGCCATCGACGGCGTCACGTGCGCCGAACCCGAGGGTGCCTTCTACTGCTTCCCGGACGTGAGCGGACTGCTGGGCCGTTCGCTCGGGGGACGAGTGTCGACGACGTCGAGTGAGCTCGCGGACTCATTACTCGAGTCCATCAAGATCGCCGTCGTCCCGGGAGAAGCCTTCGGAACGCCAGGGTTCTTTCGACTGAGTTACGCGCTCGGTGATGACGACCTGGTCGAGGGCATCGAGCGCTTCGCCGCGCTCGTCGCCGCGGGCTGAGCCCTCCCGTCCGTCCTTTAGGCTGGCACCTAATAAGTGAAAGGTTGTCCGTGGCCCGAGTACTAGTCACCGAAGAGATCGCAGAGTCAGGTCTCCAAAAACTTCGCGACGCTGGCCACGAGGTCGACGTTCGTCTCGGGCTCACGCCCGCCGAACTTATCGACGTCGTTCCGGGCGCTCATGCCCTGATTATCCGCTCCGCCACCAAGGTTGACGCCGCCACGCTCGAAGCCGCGACCGACATGGTCGTCGTTGGTCGCGCGGGCATCGGACTCGACAACGTCGACGTCGCCAAGGCCACGGAACTTGGCGTCATGGTCGTGAACGCGCCGGTCTCGAACATTCTCTCCGCCGCCGAACAGACAATGGCGCTCTTGCTCGCGCAGGCCCGCAACATTCCCCAAGCCCACTCCGCGTTGAAGGACGGCAAGTGGGAGCGCAGTAAGTGGGAGGGCGTCGAACTCTACGGCAAGACGCTCGGTGTCGTCGGACTGGGCAAGATCGGCGCCCTCGTCACGCAACGCGCCCTGGCGTTCGGGATGCGACTCATCGCCTACGACCCCTACATCTCAGAAGACCGCGCTCGCCACATGGGCGTGGAACTGATGGACCTCGACCGCTTGCTGGCCGAGAGTGACTTCATCACGATTCACCTGCCGAAGAATAAGGAGACGACGAATCTTCTGAACGCCGAGTCGCTGAAGAAGACCAAGCCGGGCGTTCGTATCATCAACGTCGCGCGCGGTGGCATCGTGAACGAGGCCGATCTGGCCGAAGCGATTCGTAGTGGTCACGTCCAGGGCGCCGCGCTCGACGTGTTCGAAAAGGAGCCGACGACGGAGTCGCCACTCTTCGAGCTACCTTCCGTCGTCGTCGTACCCCACCTGGGTGCCTCCACCTTCGAGGCGCAGGACAAGGCGGGCGTCACCATCGCCGAGCAGGTCGAACTCGCCCTCGCGGGTGACTTCGTGCCGTACGCGGTGAACGTGTCCGCGGGCGAGGTCTCGAACTCGGTCAGTCCGTTTATGAGTCTCGCGGAGATCCTCGGACGCTTCATCGGGGGACTGCTGGACGGCAAGCCCGCCGACCTCGAAGTCATCTACCAAGGCGAGTTGGCCGGCGCCGGGACGAAGATACTGACGCTGTGCGCACTGAAGGGTCTCTTGAGCTCGACGGGTCACGACGGCGTGTCGTTCGTCAACGCTCCTCAGTTGGCCGCTGACCACGACCTCACGTTCAGCGAAGTCTCGTCGATCGAGTCTGCGGAGTACGTCAATCTCATCAAGGTTCGTTCGGACGGACACGAGGTGTCGGGAACGCTCGTGACCATCGGCACCAGAGTGGAGTCGCGCGTCGTGGGCGTCGACGGGCACGCGGTCGAGATTCCACCCACCGCGTCGATGCTGGTGGTGCACAACGACGATCGTCCCGGCATGATCGGACTCGTGGGCGTCGCCCTCGGTGAGGCCGACGTCTCGATCGTCTCGATGGCGGTGGGACCCGATCCCGAGACGAAGACTGCGCTCATGGTGCTCTCAACGGCGTTGCCGACGCCCGCGACGGTGTTGGAACGCCTTCGCGACACCGTCGGCATCCAGGACATTCACCTCATCACGCTTCGTTGAACAAGGTTCGACGCGATGCGTCGAACTGTCACGTCGCTCGTCCTTCCCGGCGGCGGGCGTGCAACGCCTGGCCGTCGTGAAGGCTCTCGCTACATCAAGCTGACGAGGTCGACGCGCTCCATCACTTCGTCGCTCATGAGAGGAATCACGTCGAGTGCCGTCATGTTCTCACGAACCTGATCGGCGGTGGAAGCGCCCGTGATGACGGTCGACACGTGGGGATTCTTCGCGCACCACGCCAGCGAGAACTGGGCGAGGGAGACGTCGAGATCGTCGGCGATCTTCTTCAGTTCGGCGACCTTCTGATTCTGCTTCTCGTCGGTCAGCATCTTGCGGAGCCACTCGTAGCCGGGGAGCGTCGCGCGAGAACCCTCAGGAACCCCGTTCAAGTACTTGCCGGTGAGGAGTCCCGACGAGAGGGGCGACCAGATCGTCGTGCCGAGCCCAATGTCCTCGTAGAGGCGGCTGTACTCCTTCTCGACGCGGTCGCGCCACAAGATGTTGTACTGCGGCTGCTCCATGACGGGCTTGTGGAGATTGTGGCGATCGGCGACGTCCCAGGCCGCTCGGATCTCGTCAGCCGTCCACTCCGACGTGCCCCAGTAGAGTGCCTGTCCGCGTTCGATCATGTCGCTCATCGCCCACACCGTCTCTTCGATCGGGGTGTCGGGGTCGGCGCGATGGCAGAAGACGAGGTCGACGAAGTCGAGACCGAAGCGTTCGAGCGAACCTTCGATGGCTTGGCTGAGGTACTTTCGGTTGAGGGTGTTGCGCATGTTGGGACCCTCGTGCAGCCCCCAGAAGAGCTTGGTCGACACGACGTAGTCGTGTCGCTTCCACCCGAGCTCCTTGAACGCGGCGCCCATGACCCGCTCGGACTCTCCGGCGGAGTAGGCCTCGGCGTTGTCGTAGAAGTTCACGCCCGCGTCGTGCGCGGCGGCGAGGCACTCAGCGGCCTGGTGCGCGGTTTCGATCTGGTTGGCGTTGGCGAACGTGACCCAACTACCAAAGGACAACACACTTACCTTGAGACCGGAACGCCCGAGTCGACGATATTCCATCTCTGCCATAACTACTCCTTGGGTTGGGGGCGCGAGCGCGCTGAGGACTTACGCCTCGGGATTACGTGGGACGCTCGGCCACTCTTCAAAGGAGACCGGGGTGTCGTCCTTCGGTCGTTTGACGAAGTACACGACGCCAGCGATGACCGCGCCCACCATGAGAATGAACATCAATTTGAGGAGTGTTTTGAGCAGGCCCACGGAAGTTCAGGCTAGTCCGCCTGACCCCTGGACATTTCACGGCGCAGCGGTAGGATGGTTGGGTGACTTCTGGCCAGAGCGAACTGCTGCTGTAAAAGGGCGAGCCTCTGCTCGCCCTTGCCCCCGCCGTGGCGGGGGCTTTTTGCTTTCTCTCTGGCTATGACGAAAGGATGGACGTGCGCGAGAACCCCCAACAGCCCAGCCCCATGGCGTACGCCAAGTACCGGGCAACGGTGCCCGTAGACCTGCCCGATCGCACCTGGCCCGATCGACGACTGACGAAGGCGCCGCGCTGGTGCAGCGTGGATCTGCGCGACGGCAATCAGGCCCTCATCGACCCGATGGACCTCGAACGCAAGAACGTGATGTTCACGCAGTTGGTCGAGATGGGCTTCAAGGAGATAGAGGTAGGCTTCCCGTCCGCTTCGCAACCCGACTTCGACTTCGTTCGCCAGATCATCGAAGATGGCCTGATCCCCAAGGACGTGACCATCCAGGTCCTTACGCAGTGTCGAGAAGACCTCATCCGACGGACGTACGAGTCGCTGCACGGTGCCGAACGCGCCATCGTGCACTTCTACAACTCGACGTCGACGCTGCAACGCCGCGTCGTCTTCGGACTCGACAGGGCCGGTATCAAGAGGATCGCCACCGACGCCGCCGCGCTGTGCTTGACGCTCGAAGCGACGTCGCCCGACACGTCGTTTCTCTACGAGTACTCGCCCGAGAGCTTCACCGGCACCGAGCTCGAGTACGCGCTCGAGGTCTGTAACGACGTCATCGCCGTCATCAACCCCTCACCGGATCGGCCGCTGATCTTGAACCTTCCCGCCACCGTCGAGATGTACACGCCGAACCTCTACGCCGACGCCATTGAGTGGTTCGCGCGCCACGTCGATCGTCGCGACAGCGTCGTCATCTCGCTGCACCCCCACAACGACCGCGGGACCGGTGTCGCGGCCGCCGAGCTCGGGATCTTGGCCGGGGCCGATCGGGTGGAGGGAACGCTCTTCGGTAACGGCGAGCGCACGGGCAACGTCGACGTCGTGAACTTGGCGTTGAACCTCTTCTCCCAAGGCGTCGACCCCGAACTCGACATCCGCGACATCGACAAGGCCCGACACGTCACCGAGTACGCGAATCGCCTGCCCATCCACATGCGACACCCTTACGTGGGCGAACTCGTCTACACGGCCTTCTCCGGATCGCACCAGGACGCGATCAAAAAGGGCATGATGGCGATCGGGGACACCTACGACGTGTGGGAGGTGCCGTATCTGCCGATCGACCCGAAACACACCGGCCGTACCTACGAGGCCATCATCCGCGTCAACTCCCAGTCGGGCAAGGGTGGCGTTGCCTACCTGCTCAGCACCGAGCACGGGCTCGACCTCCCGCGCGCGATGCAGGTCGAATTCTCCAAGCAGGTCCAAGAGGTGACGGAGGCCAAGGGCACCGAGATCTCACCCGCGGAGATCTGGGACGTCTTCACGACGACCTACCAACCCGAAAACGCGACGATTCAGTTGCTGTCGAGCGAGGTGGCCGCCGATCAGCACTTGACGCGCATTTTCGCTCAGCTGGTCGTGAACGGACAGCACGTGACCGTCAAGGGTGAGGGTAACGGACCCATCGACGCGCTGATGGCCGGGCTCGCCAGCGAGATGGACGTCACGTTCAAGGTTCGTGACTACCACGAACACGCGCTCACGGCGGGTTCGGAGGCGTCGGCCGTCGCCTACGTCGAAGCGGAGGGTCCCGACGGTGCGACGTGGTGGGGCGTGGGTATGAGCTCATCGATCCTGGACGCCTCACTCGAGGCCGTCATCTCCGCCGCGAACCGCCGTCGCTGAGAGCAGCGCTGGCGAGGATCTATCGGGCGCGCCCCTCGCGGTCGAACACTCCCACCAGGCTCGGCGCGACGCTCGTCGCTTCGTAGCGCGTGATCGCGTCCTCTCGTCGAAGGCTGATGCCGATGTCGTCCCAGCCCCCGAGTAGTCGCTCGCGGGTCATCGGGTCGAGCACAAACGCCCGATGCCAGTCGGCGTCCGGAACCTCGACGGAGAGGCGCTCGACGTCGACGACGATGAGCCTTGACGGGTCGTCCTTCACCAACTGATTGAGGTCCTCGACGTCCTTCAGCGAAAGTTGTACCGTCACGAGACCCTGTTTCGACGAATTATTGCGAAAGATATCGCCGAAGGAGGGCGCGATGACGGCCTCGAAGCCGTAGTCCATCAGGGCCCAGACGGCGTGTTCGCGCGACGATCCCGTGCCAAAGCGCGGACCCGCGAGCAGGATCGACGCCCCCGCGTACTGCGGCTGGTTCAAGACGAACGTCGTGTCGTCGCGCCACTCACTGAACAGACCTCGCCCGAATCCAGTGCGTTCGACACGCTTCAGCCAATCTGAGGGAATGATCTGGTCGGTGTCAACGTCCGATCGTTCGAGCGGCACGCCGCGTCCCTCGATCACGTGTACGGGCTTCACGCGCTGACCTCCTCGGGCGAGGCGAAACGTCCCTTGATGGCCGTGGCGGCGGCGACGACGGGCGAGACCAAGTGCGTGCGACCGCCTCGACCCTGGCGGCCCTCGAAGTTGCGATTCGACGTCGACGCGCAGCGCTGACCGGGCGTCAAGATATCGGGGTTCATGCCAAGACACATGGAGCAGCCCGGCTCACGCCATTCGAAACCCGCGTCCAAGAACACCTGGTCGAGTCCCTCGGATTCGGCTTGGGTCTTCACTCGACGCGATCCGGGAACGACGAGCGCGCGGACCCCGTCACTCACCCGACTGCCCTTGACGACCGAGGCGGCGGCGCGCAGGTCTTCGATGCGCGAGTTCGTGCACGAACCAATGAAGACCACGTCCACGGGAATTGAACGAAGTGGCGTGCCCGGAGTGAGGTCCATGTAGTCGAGCGCGCGCTGCACCGTGTTCCTCTCGTCGCTGTCGTGCACGTCCTCGGGTGAGGGTACGACGCCGTCGAGGGCCACGACCTGCGCAGGGTTCGTGCCCCACGTGACGAACGGCACGAGCTCCGTGGCGTCCAGGGTGATCTCGAGGTCGAAGTGAGCGTCGTCGTCGGAGACGAACGAACGCCACCGCGCCGCGGCGTCGTCGAACTCATCACCCTGCGGCACGCCGGGACGACCTCGAAGGTAGTCAATGGTGGTCTCGTCGACGGCGACGAGACCGGCGCGCGCGCCGGCTTCGATGCTCATGTTGCACACCGTCATGCGACCTTCCATGGACAGGGCCCGAATGGCGTCGCCACGGTACTCGATCACGTAGCCCGCGCCGCCGCCGGTACCCAGGCGTCCGACGATGGCCAGCACGATGTCCTTCGCGCTCACGTCGGTCGGCGGCGTGCCCTCGACCGACACCGACATGGTCTTCGCCTTTTGCTGGGGCAGCGTCTGCGTGGCGAGGACGTGTTCGACTTCACTCGTGCCGATGCCAAAGGCCAGGGAGCCGAGCGCGCCGTGCGTTGAGGTGTGCGAGTCCCCACAGACGATCGTCATACCCGGCTGCGTGACGCCGAGTTCGGGTCCGATCACGTGCACGATGCCCTGATTCTCGTGTCCTCGCGGAAAGACCGTGATGCCGAACTCTTTGCAGTTCTCGTCGAGCGCTTCGAGCTGGCGTTTCGAGATGGGATCGCTGATCGGCGTCGAAAGAGGCTCGGTGGGGACGTTGTGGTCGGCCGTGGCGAGCGTGAGGTCGGGGCGACGAACGCCGCGGTGGTTGAGGCGCAGTCCGTCGAAGGCCTGCGGGCTCGTCACTTCGTGGACGAGGTGCAGGTCGATGTAGAGCAGCGTCGGCTCACCTTCGGGCGCGACGACGACGTGGCTCTCCCAGAGCTTTTCGTAGAGGGTCTTGCCGGGCACGCGCTACCGCTGTCCGACGATCTTGACCTTGAGCACACCCGAGGGGGCTTCGTACTCAACGGTGTCCCCGACGCTTCGCCCGAGCAGGGCCCCGCCGAGGGGCGAGGTGGGCGAGGCGACGAGGACGCCTTCGGGCTTCTCCTCGATCGATCCGATGAAGAACTCCTGAAAGTCACCGTCGTCGTCGCCCTCGTAGACCACCTGGACGATGGACGCGTGCTGGACCTTGCCGGCGTGTTCGTCGCGCTGCACGAGCTCGTGGTTGCGCACCACGTGGTCGATCTGGCGTATCCGAGACTCCATCTTGCCCTGTTCGTCCTTGGCGGCGTGGTAGTCGCCGTTTTCCGATAGGTCGCCGAGCAGGCGAGCGGCCTCGATGACCCGCGCAATCTCGGTTCGTCCGACCGTCGTGAGGTGGAGGTACTCGGCCTCGAGCTTTTCCAATGTCTCTTTTGTAATGCGGTGAATTTCGTCGGCCATGCCGCAACCTCAACTGGTAGAGAGTTCCAATTCTACCGTCGGGGCCTTTGCGACCAACGCGGGTTTGCTCATCCGACGTGCCAGCGAGCAAAATAGAGAAAAGAAGGAGAGCCAGCGATGAGTAACAAAACGAGCCATCGCGTGGCCGTCATCGGCGGAGACGGCATCGGGCCCGAGGTCACCGCCGCGGCGCTCGACGTCGTCGGGGCCGCAGGCGTCGTGCTCGAGACGAAGTCCTTTGATCTGGGGGCCGCCCGCTACCTTCGTGACGGATTCGTGCTCGACGACGCCACGCTCGAGGACCTGCGCTCCTTCGACGCGATACTTCTCGGCGCCATCGGACCGGCGATCGGTGACACGCGAATCGCCGGCGGGGTCCTCGAACGCGGACTGTTGTTGAAGATGCGTTTCGGTCTGGACCTCTACGTCAACTACCGGCCCTTTCACGGCGTCGAGGGTTCCCTCGCGGAGGGACTGGACTTCGCCATCGTGCGTGAGAACACCGAAGGTCCCTACGCGGGCGAGGGTGGTGTCCTTCGCTACGGCACCGCCCACGAGGTCGCGACGCAGGGTTCAGTGAACACGCGTTTCGGCGTCGAGCGATGCGTGCGGTACGCCTTTGCTCGCGCGGACCAACGCGGCCGAAAGAAGCTGACACTGGTGCACAAGACGAACGTACTGACGTTCGCGGGTGACCTCTGGCGCCGTGTGGTCGCCGAGGTGGGCGCCTCCTTCCCCGACGTGGAGGTCGATTACCAGCACGTCGACGCGGCCTGCATCTACTTCGTCGAGAGCCCACAGCGCTACGGCGTAGTCGTGACGGACAATCTGTTCGGCGACATCCTCTCCGATCTGGCCGGCGCCGTGACCGGGGGCATCGGCTACGCCGCGAGCGCCAATCTGAACCCTGAGAAGAACGGCGCGTCGCTCTTCGAACCGGTGCACGGCGCGGCGCACGACATCGCCGGAACGGGCAAAGCAAACCCGCTGGCGGCGATCTCGTCGGCGATCCTTATGCTGGAACACCTCGGCGAGGGGCAGGCCGCGCTCCGCGTCGCCGCGGCGGTGGCAGACTTTGACGGTGACGTCGCCGCGCTCGGCACGTCGGGCGTCACGAAATTGATTCAAGAGAGGTTGTAAATGCCCATAACCCCCACGAAGAAGATTTGGATGGACGGCACGCTCGTCGACTGGCCGGACGCGAAGGTTCACGTACTCACCTACACGCTGCACTACGGCACCGGTGCCTTCGAGGGCATCCGCGCGTACAAGACACCGAACGGCGTCGCA
>DATKSO010000092.1:0-10102 GCA_035531635.1 Acidimicrobiales bacterium
TGCGCTCGTCGTACGCTCGGATCTCCGCCGGGTACGCCGTCGTCGAAGCGGTGGACGCGATTCCCTCCGACGGGGTCCCGGACGAAGAGATCTTCGATCTCTTGACGCGAGTCCTCCTCACGCTCGACGACGAATCGTACGGCCCCGCACTGGTGCCGGCGTCGTTCTACTTTCGCCTCCTCGCCCTCGACGGCTCCGAGCCCGTCGTCGACGTCTGTGTCAACTGTGGCCGCTCCGCTCCGCTCGTCGCCTTCGACGCGCAGATCGGCGGCACCCTCTGTGACGAGTGTCGCCAGGGGGTGGCCCTGTCGAACGACGCGCTCGTTCTGATTCGACGAGTCGTGGGCGGCGACCTCGCGAACGTGCTGCGCGAAGAGAGCCCACCCGGCGCCGGTGAGGTCATGGCCATCGCCCAAGAGGCGATCGAAGTCCACTTCGGCAAGCGCCTCCGCGCGCCGAGCTCCGTCGCACCCTTGACCGCACGGCCGAAGGGCTAGGGACTCGTGGCGACGTCATCGACCAACTTCGGCGTCTACGTGCACGTGCCGTTCTGCGCGCACCGCTGCGACTACTGCGCCTTCGCGACGTACTCGGACCGTGACCATCTCATGGGCGACTACGTCGACGCTGTGCTTCGAGAGATTGCCCAGACCAAAGCGGCGGGACTACCCCCGGCGACGTCGGTGTTCTTCGGTGGGGGCACGCCGTCTCGACTGCCGGCGGAGGCGCTCCTTCGCGTCCTCGACGCGATCGATCGAACAGACGACGCCGAAGTGACCGTCGAGTGCAACCCCGAAGACGCCAGTGTCGAGCGACTCACGGCCTATCGGGCCGGCGGCGTCAATCGCGTGAGCTTCGGCGTGCAATCGACGCAACCGGCCGTCCTGGCCGACCTCGGTCGTCGCCACGGCATCATGGCGCATCGCGAAGTCTCCGAGGCGGTGAGCGAAGCGGGCTTTGCGACGTGGAATATGGACCTCATCGTGGGCTCGCGCGCCGAGGGTCTCGACGACGTTCGCCACACCTTGGACGATCTGCTCACGCTCGAGCACCCGCCCCCGCACGTCAGCTGTTACGCCTTGACCCCCGAGCCGGCCACGCCACTCGGTCGAGACCCCGCGCGACACCCCGACGAAGACGCCACGGCCGACGCCTACGACCTCGTCGGCGAGGTGCTCGAACAGCACGGGTATCTCTGGGAGGAGATCTCGAACTGGGCGAAGCCCGGTCACGAGTGTCGCCACAACCACGTCTACTGGGACCACGGGGACTACGTGGGCTTCGGCTCGGCCGCGCACTCACACCTTCACGGTCGGCGGTTCTGGAACGTGCGCACGCCCGATCGCTACGTCGAACTTCTTCGAAGCGGTGAGTTGCCTCTCGGTGGTGAGGAGTTCTTGGACGAGACCACGCAACGCTTCGAAGCGGAGTCGCTCGCACTGCGAACGGCGCGCGGCGTGCCTCTCGAGGCGTTCGACTCACTCGAGGAGATCTCGCACCTCGTTCGCGTGCGTGACGGCCAGGTGACGTTGACGAAGAAGGCCCGTCTCGTCGCGAATCAGGTCATCGTCCGCTTAAGAAGCAGCAACTAGTCCAGTAACCTTGCGTGATGGACGCAACGCCCGAACTCGACCCCGACCTGCTCGACAAGGTCGTCAATCTCGCGAAGCGCCGCGGATTCGCCTTCCAATCGGCCGAGATCTACGGGGGATTCCGCTCCACTTACGACTACGGCCCACTGGGCGTGAACATGTTGCGAAACGTGAAGAACGCCTGGTGGCGCTCGATGGTCCAGACCCGCCACGACATAGTCGGACTCGACGCCGCAATCATGGGTCCACCGGCTGTATGGGCCGCGTCTGGTCACTTGGAGACCTTCACGGACCCTCTCGTGGACTGTCTCGTCTGCAAGGAACGCTGGCGCGAAGACAAGATCGACGGAGTCTGTCCAAACTGCGGTTCGACCAAGTTCACCAGTCCTCGAGCCTTCAATCTGATGTTCAAGACCCAAGCGGGTCCCGTGGAGGGCGAGGGCTCGACGGCGTACCTGCGTCCCGAGACCGCCCAGGGCATCTTCACCAACTTCGCCAACGTGCTCTCGACGACGCGTAAGAAGCCGCCCTTCGGCATTGCCCAGATCGGCAAGTCCTTCCGCAACGAGATCACGCCGCAGAACTTCGTCTTTCGCACGCGAGAGTTCGAGCAGATGGAGATGGAGTACTTCGTGCCCCCGCAGAGCGCGGACGAGTGGTACCGGTACTGGATCGACGCGCGCTTCAATTGGTATCTCGACCTCGGTATACCCGAAGCGCAGCTGCGAAAGCACGAGCACGCCAAAGAAGACCTCTCGCACTACTCCAAGGGCACGACCGACGTCGAGTTCCTCTACCCCTGGGGCTGGGACGAACTCGAGGGTGTGGCCAACCGCGGTGACTATGACTTGACCCAACACTCGAAGTTCTCCGGCGTCGCGCTCGACTACTTCGATCAAGCCACGAACGAGCGCTACACGCCCTACGTCATCGAACCCGCGGCCGGCGCGACGCGCGCGTTACTCGCCTTCCTGCTCGCGGCGTACCACGAGGACGAGGTCGAGGGTGAGACGAGAACGGTGCTGCGACTCGATTGGCGACTCGCGCCGTACCAGGTCGCCGTCCTGCCGCTGTCGAAGAAGCCCGAGCTCGAAGGCGTCTCCACGCAAGTGCTGAACGTACTCCAGCCACACTTCACGTGCGACTACGACGTCACCCAATCGATCGGCAAGCGCTACCGCCGTCAAGACGAGGTCGGTACGCCGTACTGCGTGACGATCGACTTCGAGACGCTGAACGATCGCGCGGTGACCGTGCGTGATCGTGACACGACGGCGCAGGTCCGCGTGCCGATCGCTGAACTTACGCACCACTTCTGGAACCTCACCTCGGTCTGACGGTGACGGACGACGGACGAGGGCGAAAGTTCGGCACCGTTGCCGAGAAGTACGACCGGTTTCGACCGGACCCGCCCGAAGGAGCGTCGTCACTAGTAGGCGACCTCAAGGGTCTCAGCGTTCTCGAAGTCGGCGCGGGCACGGGCAAACTCACTCGCTTCCTCGTAGCCCACGGCGCGAACGTTAGTGTCATCGAACCCGATGAGGACATGCGCCGAGTCTTGGTGCGCCGTAGCCCGAACGTGCACGTCCTCGACGGTCACGCCGAGTCCGTACCCGTCGAGGACGCCTCGTTCGACGCGGTCTTCTCTTCGTCGGCCTGGCACTGGTTCACGCAGCCCGACGCGACGAACGAACTGGCCCGGGTCCTTCGTGACGACGGCACTATCTACGTGTGGTGGAACGGCTTCAGTCCTGACAATCCCTGGATGGCCGAGTTCGCCTCCCTGCGTGAAGGTCCCAACGAACTTCGCGTGCGCGTGCGGGGTCGCCGCGTCGAATTCGATCCCGACGGTCCCTTCGTCGACGCGCGGGACTTCGACCTCGACTGGACCTGGCCTCGGACGATCGACGAAGTGGTGGGCAACTTCGAAACGTACTCCGGTGTCATCATTCAGAGCGACGAGGAACGCCGAGATCTGGAGCAACTCGTTCGAGAACGCCTGGCGCAGCGCTTCGGCCACGGTGTCATCGAGCTCGCGATGACGCTGCGCGGCACTAGCGCTCGACGACGACCCCGCTGACCGAGGGGATCTCATTCTTCGGCGTTCGCCAGAGCAGCGCCGGTACGAGGAGCGCGACGCCCAGTCCTCCGCCGAGCCAGCAGTCGCCGTACCAACCGAAGTGGGCGTAGAGCTGGCCGGCGAGGTACGAGCCGATCGACGCGCCCCCGAAGGCGCAGACCATGTACGCGCTGTTCAGTCGCGACCGTCCGTTGGGCAAGAGTCCGTAGATCAGTGACTGGTTGGTGATCTGCATACCCTGCATGCCGGTGTCGAGCACGATGATGCCGAGACCCAGCACGATGACCGTGTCGCGGCCGAGCGCGAGGATGGCGAAGGCGAGCAACATCAGGGTCGAGAAGAGGATGGTGCTGGCGCGAGTGCGTTGTCGGTCAGCTTGACGACCCGCCACGTTCGCGGCCAACACGCCCGCGACACCGAAGAGCCCGAAGAGTCCGATCACCGCGTTGGAGTAGTGAAAGGGCGAGCCGGCGAGGAGGAAGGAGAGCGTGGTCCACATTGCGTTGTTCGACGCGAAGATCACGGCGCCGAGGTACGCCCGACGGCGAAGCTCACGTTGAGTGACGAAGAGCGAGAAGACGCCGCCGACGAGCTTTCGGTAGGCGACGTGTTCGCGAGCGGCCTCCTTCGGCAGCGCACGGTGCAAGACGATCGCCATCACGGTGAGAAGTCCCGCCGCGGACCAGTACACCACGCGCCAACTCGACAACTGAGCGACAAGACCTGACGCCGTGCGTGACAACAAGACGCCCAGGAGGAGACCCGTCATGACGCGGCCAATGACGCGGCCTCGTTGCGCTGGTTCGGCGAGGTCCGCCGCGAGAGGCACGAGCACCTGGCCACCGACGGACGACAGCCCGATGACGAGGGTAACGGCGGCGAGGATCGTGAACGACGTCAAGCTGGCTGCTATCGCCATCGTGACGGCGGCGAGCGTGAAGATCCCGACCACGAGACGTCGTCGGGGCCACACGTCGCCGAGGGGGACCACGAAGGCCAGTCCGAGCGCGTACCCGGTTTGGGTGAGCGTCATCAAGAGTGACGCCCGCGCCGTTCCAACGTGGAAGTTCTCGGAGATTTGGTGCAGGAGCGGCTGTTGGTAGTAGAGGTTGGCGACGATGATGCCGATCGCAACGGCCATCAACGTGGTGAGCCCGTTGGAGAGTGGCTTCTTAGTTTCGACGCTCATGGCAACACCTTCAAAGACGTTGTTTCACGCTAGTGGTCGAAGACAAGAGAAGGGCCGCTACGACGTCGCGCGGGGCGGGATGGAGTACGTCACTTGCGCCTTCGCCACGAGTTCACTCGAGCCCCTTGAAAAGAGTTCAACGTCGACGACGGCGAGGCGACGACCGAGCTTGATGAGACGGGCTCGCGCCATGAGGTCCGTGATCTCGGGTTTACGAAGGAAGTCGATGTGCAGACTCGTGGTGACGGCGAGTAGGACCGGTCCGATGTGCGCGAGGATGATGAGCCACGCGGAGTTGTCGGCGAGCGCCATCATGGTAGGTCCCGACAACGTACCTCCGGGCCGCGAGTTACGACTGCTCACTGGTTGGGCAATGACCAAGGTGTCACCGTCGAGTGACTCGACACGAGGCACATCGAAATCGGGAAACGCCTCATCGACGATGGCTTGCAGCTCGTCGATGCTCAGCACCGTCATCGCGCTATGCGACCTTGCGGTAGCGGTTCACGGCGAGCGGCGCGAGCACGAGGATGGCACCGACGGCCCACGCGAGGGCGATCCACGTCGACTGTCCGTGATTCGTTCCGTCCATCAGGCCACGCACCGCGATCGCGGTCTGGCTGACCGGTTGATTGATTGCGAAGGGCTGGAGCCAGCTGGGCATTGACGCGACGGGCACGAAGATCGCCGAGGCAAAAGTAAGAGGGAAAATTACCGGGAACGTCATGGCCTGAGCAGCCTCAGAGTTGGGAGCCGAAAGACCGACGAAGGCGAATCCCCACGAGAGGCAGTAAGCGAAGACCAGCATCAAGAGACAGGCTTGGACGTACGAGATCACTGTCCCACCGGGTCGAAAGCCGACGAGAAAACCGACGCCGGTGATGATGACGAGCACGAGGATGTTGCGGAACAGGTCAGAGATCGTGCGTCCGGCGAGTACCGCCAACCGAGCCATTGGAAGCGCGCGGAATCGTTCGATGAGACCTTTCTGCAAGTCTTCGGCGAGACCGATCGCGGTACCCACCGATCCAAAGATCGTGGTCTGGACCAAGATGCCCGGAATCAGGTAGTTCACGTACGTGAAGCCAGTGATGTTGATAATTCCACCAAAGACGTAGCGAAAGAGAATGACGAACATGATGGGCTGGATCACCATGAAGACGATGGCGACAGGGATTCTCACCAGCGCCAAGAGGTTTCGTCGAGAGATGGTCATCACGTCGCTGATCGCCCACCGCAGCGAAGAACGTGACGACGTCGAAACGGGAAGTGTGCTCACGCGTTGGCCTTTCTTCTGGCGCGACGGCCTCCGGGCGTGGGTTCGTCTGATGGCAAGTCCTCAGCCTTGTGGCCAGTGAGGTTCAAGAAGACGTCGTCGAGACTTGGTTCGCGAAGCGCAAGTCCGCTGAGCCGAATACCTGCGGCGTCAATCGTGCGTAGTGCGTCGGCGGTTACTGAAGGACCGTTGTCAACCGTCAGTTCGAGGACGGAGCCTTCGAGGTTGGCGGCCTTGTCGGAGAGGCTCGCGAGGAGAGGTTGGGCGCGTAACGCGTCGTCGGTCGAGGCGAAACTGAGGGCCAGCACGGTTGCGCCCATCTGGGCCTTCAGTTGGGCGGAAGTTCCCTCAGCAATGATCTTCCCGTGATCCAGCACCACGAGTTGCTTGGCTAGTCGATCAGCCTCGTCGAGATACTGGGTCGTCAGTAGTACGGTCGTGCCACGTTCGACGAGTCCTTCGATGATGCTCCAGAGATCTTGACGACTCTGTGGGTCGAGTCCGGTGGTTGGCTCGTCAAGGAAGAGGATCGGCGGATCGGCCACGAGCGCGGCCGCGAGGTCGAGGCGTCGACGCATGCCGCCCGAGTACGTCTTGGTGATCCGATTCGCCGCGTCACTGAGCCCGAAGTCATCGAGTAACTGACGTGATTTCGCGACGACGTAGGCCTTATTGAGGTGATTGAGGAGACCGATCATTCGCAGGTTCTCGAAGCCGGTGAGGTTTTCGTCGACCGTCGCGTTCTGGCCGGCGAGACCGATGTGATGACGGACTTGGTTTGGCTGTTTGACGACGTCGAAGCCGGCGACGGTGGCGCTCCCGCTGGTGGGTGAAAGGATGGTGGCGAGAATTCGCACCATCGTGGTCTTCCCCGAACCGTTGGGACCGAGAAGCCCAAAAACCTGACCCGTCGGGACTTGCAGGCTGACGCCGTCGAGCGCCCGAACGTCACCGCCGCTGAATGTTCGAACTATGTTGAAGGCCTCAACGGCGTAGTCGGACATAGGGAGCAGTTTAGAGAGACGCGAAGGACCCCTAGCGCGTCATTCACAGAGAACCGGTACTTTCTTTCTATGGCCATTTCAGAGAACGAGATCGCGCAAGTTCGTTCATCGACTGACATCGTGGCCCTCATCGGCGAAACGGTGGCTCTCAAACGTTCGGGACAGCGTTGGACCGGACTCTGCCCCTTTCACGGAGAGAAGACGCCCTCGTTCTCGGTGAACGCAGAGGAAGGTCGCTACTATTGCTTCGGCTGTCGGGCCTCGGGCGATCAGATCACGTGGGTTCGTGAGATCCAACACCTCGACTTCATTGAGGCACTTCGCCTGTTGGCGGATCGTGCGGGAATCGAGCTGCACGAAGACGTGAACGCCGGTCCAGCTCGGAAGGAGCGTCAAGCGGCCCTCGCTGCAATGGAAGAGGCCGTCGAGTGGTACCACGAGCGACTACTCAATTCGCCCGACGCCCGTGGTGCGCGCGAGTACCTGCGTTCTCGCGG
This sequence comes from Acidimicrobiales bacterium, assembly GCA_035531635.1. GTDB lineage: Bacteria > Actinomycetota > Acidimicrobiia > Acidimicrobiales > RAAP-2 > RAAP-2. The sequence continues at coordinate 7,639 of DATKSO010000092.1, forward strand.
CATCAACGGCGAGACGGCTCGTCAGTTCAAGCTCGGCTGGGCGCCCGACGAGTGGGACGCCCTCACCAACGCCCTCAAGTTGAACGAAAAGGTACTGCTCGCCACCGGGCTCGGCTTCGTGAACAAGCGCGATCGGCGCCAGGACGCGTTGCGCGCGCGGGTCATCTTTCCGATCTTCGATCCGGCCGGCAAGGCCATCGCTGTCGGTGGGAGGGTCCTACCGGCCACCAGTGAGAACCCCGGTCGAACCGACGGTTACGTCGAGGCGAAGTACAAGAACAGTCCCGAGACGCCGATCTACTCGAAGCGCAAGACGCTCTACGCCCTCAACTTCGCCAAGGACGACATCATCAAGTCGGGCGAGATCATCGTCTGCGAGGGCTACACCGACGTCATCGCTTTCTTTACGGCCGGCTTGCCGCGAGCGGTGGCTACGTGCGGCACGGCGCTCGGCGAGGACCACTTTAAGGTAATGCGAAACTTTTCAAGTCGGATCGTGCTTGCCTATGACGCCGACGCCGCGGGACAAAGTGCGGCCGCATCGGTCTACCAGTGGGAACGTCAACACGAGGTCGACGTCTTTGTGGCCCAACTCCCTAAAGGGTCGGATCCCGCAGAAGTAGCCCAACGCGACCCCGACGGTTTGCGCTCCGCGGTAGAGGGAGCGTTGCCATTTTTGGAGTTTCGTTTGAAGCGGGTGTTTGACGAAGCCAATTTGGCAACCGCCGAAGGTCGAGCCCGAGCGGCCGAAATAGCAATGGATGTGCTCGCCGAACACCCGAGTGAACTAGTCCGGGATCAATACGTGATGAAGATTGAAGATCGGTCGAAAATTGATTACAGAACGATAAGAGCGCGTGTTGCAGAGTTGGCGAAGAATCCGAGACAACGAGGCGATCGTGAAGTTGCCAACGAACCGGCGCCAATCAGTATCCAAGTGCGCCCACCCCTACCACGCCCCGGTCTCGAAGCACTGCGACTGTGGGTGCACGGGCCCGACGTGATGAAGGAGCGCCTCATCGCACCGTATTTCGTCAACGAAGTGCAGCGCGAAATCTTCGAGGCGCTGAATACCAGACAGTCGCTCTCTGAGTTGATCGACGCACTTCAACTTCGTGGACAAGACATCGCGGCGCAGGTGCTGAGCGAACTCGCCGTTGAGGAACTCGAGCATCACTACAGCCAGAGTGACGTCACGGCGGTCGTGGCGCAACTCGTGAGGAGTGCCATTAAAGCGGAGTTGCTGAGCCTCGACCGCGACATGCGCGAAGGTCGCGTCACGCCCGAACTAGCGATGGCGACGAGTCGTGACGTGAAAGAGCGCCTCGAACTTCTCGAGACCGATGACGGCGACGTCGCCGAGCGGGACCTGCGCCAGTGGCTCATCGAGCGCACGTCGTTAACGTCATCGTGACGAAGGGAGCGCGTGGCTTTATTGGGGGCTTGGCCATGCTCGCGCCACTCTCCGTTGAAGAAGAACGTTCGCTCTACCCCCTGATCCAAGAGGGACGACGCGCCAGTGAGGAGCTGGCAACGGACGACGTGAAGGACCCCACTCGCCGGCAGCAACTTCTCCGGGTCCGCCAGGAGGGGCAAGAAGCTGAGTCGATGTTGCTTCGAGCAACCTTCGGTCTCGTTCGCGCCCGCATCGTCGAACGTGGGTACCACTTCTACAACGAAGACCTTGAAGCGGCAGGCGTGGAGGGTCTCGTGAACGCGCTGCAGCGATTCGATCCGGAAATGGGGACACGGTTCTCGACGTACGCCAACTACTGGATCACGAAACTCGTGAACCAGACCGTCCAACAGCAGTCGGGACTGAGTGACGGCGAGATGCGACTGATTTTGAAGTTTCAACGACTCGAGCGTTCAAATCTCGAACGTCGCTTGACCAAACGCGACGTCTCCTACGAGCTCGGCGTCTCGCAGGCGAAGGCCCAAGAGATAATGCAACTCAGTCGTGAGCTTCAATCACGCCGCTTCGCGTCGGTTGAACTCGAGGACGTCGCTGATCCTCGCCTCGCGAACGACCACGCCGACGCCCCGCCCTGGGTTATTGACGAACTTCGACGACTCACCGGAGAGGATTTTGACGCGTTCTGGCAGTACACGTTCAAGACAATGTCGATGGAAGAGATTGCCAAAGCGCACGGCATCTCGCGTCAAGGGATGGCCAAACGAATCGAGCGCTGTCGTCGAGCGGTCAGAGAAAGTCCCGCGGCGGAGAGACTCGAGCAGTGGTTCGCCCAACAGTGACGTGCTCGACGGGTGCTAACGTAAATAGGCTTTCCGATTCATTCCCAGATAGCTCAATTGGCAGAGCAAGCGACTGTTAATCGCTAGGTTGCAGGTTCGAGTCCTGCTCTGGGAGCTCACATGGGAGCTCACATGGGAGCTCACATGGGAGCTCACATGGGAGCTCACATGGGAGCTCTCCAGAGTTTCTTAAGCTACGGGCGACGCA
>DATKSO010000093.1:0-11711 GCA_035531635.1 Acidimicrobiales bacterium
CAGGATCCGACCATCGTGAACGGGGAACTCCTGGACGCGGCCGCGCGGTACGCCGATCGATTCGACACGGTGACGCCGGCGCAGTGGGATCGCCCCGGAACGCGCTCGAACGGCAGCCTCTTCACCGTGAGTTCGCTCGGCACGTACGGTCTGCACGATCCCTTTCATCACTTGTGGGACGTATCGCTGCCGTGACAGTTCGGCGTCGCCAGGGAGTCGCGCCGATTCGACATCGGTGGTGTGGGAGGATGCGTCTATGGGAACTTCCGGGAACAGGCCAAGAAAGCCAAGGCGTCGGATGGCGAAGGTACCTCGGGGCGCCGAAGCCGACAACATTCAACTCGCGGGGCTCACGGCGAGCACGGACGGTGTCCACGGCACGCGTGTAGACCACGACGCCGCGCACGGGCGAAGCGAGAACATCGGAAGGTTCGGCCGATCCTTCCTGTGGCTCCTCGGACGACGTCGCAAGGACCCAACGTCGTCTTGATTCCTCCGTGACGCCGTTACTCCTCGTCGTCTTGGTCGCCGTCGCTGCCTGCGCCTTCGCGTGGGTCGCGTCGCTCGTGACCCACGAGACGTCCTGGGTCGATCGAAGTTGGTCCATCCTCCCCGTCGTCTACACCTGGGTCTTCGCGTCGTACGCGGGACTCACCGACGCGCGACTTGACGTCATGGCCGTCGTAGTGACCCTCTGGGGTGCACGGCTGACCTTCAACTTCGCTCGAAAGGGCGGCTACGCCGGTGTCGAGGACTATCGGTGGCCCGTGCTACGCGCGGGCATGTCAACGAGGCAGTTCCAGCTCTTCAACTTCTTCTTCATCGTCATCTACCAAAACGTGATCCTCGTCCTCATCTCGTTGCCCGCCTACAGCGCGTACGAACATCGCTCGAGCGCGCGTTTCGGAACTCTCGACGTGCTCCTGGCGTTGGTGTTCCTCGCGTGCACCGTGGGCGAGACGATCGCCGATCAGCAGCAGTGGGACTTCCAGTCCGAGAAGCGCCGCGAGGTCGCCAAGGGTCGCGTTCCCCTTCGGCAGTTTCGCGACGACGGGCTCTTTCGTTTCTCGCGCCATCCCAACTACTTCTTCGAGCTCGCCCAGTGGTGGCTTCTCTATTTCATGGGTGCCGTCGCCGCGCGCAGCGTCGTTCTCTGGACGGTCGTCGGGGCGGTGCTGTTGACCGTGCTCTTCGTTGGTTCGACCAAGTTCACCGAGCGGATCACACTGTCTCGGTACCCCGAGTACGTGGACTACCAACGTCGAACCTCGCCCGTGGTGCCGTGGCTCCCGCGAAAGGGCGCCGTCGTCGACGTCGTCCCGTAGGACCAGTCGCGTCAGGCAGGACCACCGGTTCGCGCTCCGCGACGAGATTCACTCACCGTTCCAGTGGCGGAGTTCGTCTTCGAAAGGATCAAGGCCCATCGGTCCGAGCGCGAGCGCGTGGGCGTGGAACTTCTTTAGGGAGAAGTTCGCGCCGAGGCGGTCCCTGGCCTCTTCACGGGCCCGCATCCATGAGCGCTCGCCTACCTTGTACGAGATCGCCTGAGCGGGGAGTCCGAGGTAGCGCTCGACCTCGGACACGGACATGTCGTGGCCCTGGATCGCCCTCTCCTCCAGTACCGCGACCGCCATCGGCGCCGTCCAGACCTGACCCGAACAGTCGCCGAGGTCGCCGAGCAGTCCCAAGTCGTCGGGCACGCGGAGTTGAAGATGCAAGCCAATGTCCACCATCACGCGTGCCGCTCGTAACGCCTGGCACGCGAGGTACCCCATCTCGTCGCCGAGATCGTCGAAGAAGCCCAACTCGTTCATGAGCCGTTCGGCGTAGAGGGCCCACCCTTCGCCGTAGCCGCTGGTCCACGCCTCGAGTCGGTGGAAGCGACTCTGCTTGTCGGCCTCAAGAATCGACGTGGCGCACTGGAGATGATGGCCCGGGACGCCCTCGTGGTACCACGTCGACGCCTGACTCCACCACGAGAACGACGTGGCCCCCAAGGTTGGAAACCACGTCGTGCCCGGCCGAGAGAGGTCCTCGCTCGGTGGGATGTAGTACGGAGCGGCGGCCGAACCTTCGGGCGCAAGGCGAGCGTCGCAAAAACGTATGCGCGGGTCGATGTCGAAGTGGACGCCGTCGAGCTTCTGAACGGCCTGTTCGGTGAAGAAGATGAGCCGGCGCAAGAGTTCGTCCGTTCCCTCGATGGCGCGCGCCGGGTCGCGGTCGAGGAGTCGTGCGACCTCGGCGAGACTGGTCGCTTCGGGGGCGAGCTCTCCCGCGATCTCCCACATTCGTGCGTTGATACGGCGAAGGTCGGCGTAGCCCCAGGCGTAAAGCTCGTCAAAGTCGAGTACCGCGCCGTTCCAGTACTTGCTCCACGCGCGGTAGCGTTCGAGCCCGCAGGCGTCGTGCTCATTCGCGTGAGGCGCCAACTCGACTCTCATCCACGCCGACAACTCTCCGCAGGCCGCGTCGGCGTCCGCCGCCGACGTCGCCAAAACGCTTTCGTCGCCGGCGCCGGGCGCGACGCGACCTACGAAGTTGCGGTACGCGCCCGCGGCGTAGGTCTCGGCCTGTTCGGCGACGCCGAGGACGTGACGCCGAGAGGGAAGCTGGCCGTTCGCCGATAGGAGTTCGAGGGTGCGCTGCCAACTCTTCAACGCGGGACGCACCTGACCCAGTCGTTGCGCAATGACGTCCAACTCCTGCGCTGAGTGCGTCGCCATCAGCTCGAAGACCTGGCGGATCTCCGACACCGGAGAACTCAGCACGGAGAAGACGCGGGCCGACTCGCCGGACTCGAGGAGATCCAAGCGAGCGCTCAGTCGCTCGTGCAACACGGCAAACGCCACGCGATCGATATCGTCGCTCACGTCGAGCGTCGCCAGCTCGTCTAAGGACGCGCGAGCCACGTCGATGTCGGAACTGGTGCGCTCGGGCGAGAAGTCCGGCAGGAGGTGGTCGTACTCACTTATCCCAGAGTTCGTGGCGAAGATGGGGTCGATCGCCGCGTCGCGCTCGACGACGTCGTTGGCGAACGCAAAGATCTCCGAGCGGTGTGGTGCGGTCGTCACGTCAGCCTCCGTTGGCTCAATCGGGGTTCAGTGCCCTGGTCCACGGTACCAACGAGCGAGGCGCCGATTCGAGGGTCGGCTTCACGTACCGTTCGACCAGTCGCGACCCATGAAGCGACCGTTTTCTCCCTCGAGAACTCTGAGCGCTTGGACGAGGTTTCTCTTCTTCGCCTGGTCGCTTTTCAGCGCGGCGAAGTAGCGAAGGATCTCTTTCTGTCGACTCGGCGCGAGGCCGGCCCAGTTCTCCGTGGCGCGAGGACTCTCCGCCAACGTTTCTTGAAACCACTCGGGTGAATCGTGGAGCGGGCCGTTGCGGTACGCGTCGTCAAAGCGCAACGAGACCTGCACCACGTCATCGACCTTGACCCGACCGGCCTTTCGCATGCCACCGTGGAGATAGAGGTAGAACTCCCCGTTGCCCGTTGGCATCATGTTGGTCCGCCACGGCGTGTCCGGCGTGCCGTTCAATTTCACGAGCACCGGCATCGGCCGTCGCCAGCCCGGCATGAGCGCTTGGACCTGTTCGTCGTTCACCAGTACGTAGGGGTTGACGCCAACGATTTGTACTTCGGCGCTGAACGTCAGCGCCTTTCGTCTCGCCTTTCCTTCGCTCACGTCGTCGGGCCGTCCCACGACCAGTGCGGAAACGTGGCGTTCGTTGGCACCACTGACCCGTGCGGCGAGTACGAGTGGACCTCGCCGGTCGCCCACACCATGTAGTCGTGAAGCACGCGACGAAACTCCGGGTCACCCGGAAGGTTGGCGTCGTCAACGGCCCGATCGAAACAGGCGACGAATCGAGTGGCCATCTCGTCCTCCGCCCCAGTCTCCGCGTGGATCAACAGCATCGCCGTGTGGCCGCCCGCGATCGACGAGTACGCAGGCGGCCCGCCGAAGACTTCCCCGAGATACCCCGCGAGGCGGTCGAGGTGTTCGGGACTCATTTCGTGCGAGAACGGGTGATTCAGCACCGGATCGTCGAGACAGCGCTGGTGAAGAGCGGAGGCCAGAGCGACGAACGCTGCTTGACCGCCGGCGAAGTCGTAGGGGGACGGACGCTCCTCCATGAATGCAACCTCCCGCGACGAATCGTTGGTCCGCATCTTTTCACAGTTTGCCGACGACGACGCCCGGCCCAAAAATCCTGGGCCGGGCGTCGTCGATTCGAGTCGTGCGATGGTCTTCCTTAGACGGAGGCCAGCACTCGTTCGGCTTCAGCGTGAAGAGCGAGCTCCTTGTCCTGAGGAGTACGTCGGGCGTGCCAGAAGCCGAGAGCTACCAGCAGCGCCATCAATACCGCGAGGGTGAACGAAGCAATCGCCGCGTAGAGGGCAATCAGTCCGAACTCGGAGAAGGCGTACGCCTCGAGCAAGAGTCCTCGGAGCGTGGTGCCTTGAAACGTCGTCTGGACTTCGGCACTCAACGCCGTATTCGTCGGGTTGGCGCGTGAGGCTGCGCTGACCTGGGAGTACACCCCGCCGTAGGGCATCTGTGAGAGGTGCACCGCGATGAAGTGGTCGGCGTACGCTTCGGCCTGCGCGCCCGTCGTCAGTTGCATACCCGCGTACTTGGCCAGGTACGGGATCATCGCCGGCGTCACTTCGGTGCCGGGCTTCGCGTTCGCGAACGCCGCCTTCGACGGGAAGACGATGTCTTGGCGAACCAATTGACTTTTGATGCTCGAGTTCGTGAATGAGTAGCCCCACGTGAAGAGGCCGCCGGCCAATAAGAGGGCCACCACTATCAAGAGTCCGCCCGCGCTGGCGAGGACGTCAAACATTTTGCGTTGCATTAGTTTTCTCTCCTTCAATAAGCCCCCGCTCTAGTGTCAGCCAACAGACGGTCGTAGAAATAGGGGCGAACGTCACCAATAGTGGGGACCTTCGTCCCTATCGACGGGCGTAGGTCGAGAGCGATACTCGCTACAGAACCGCTCGTACGACCGCACGGGGGCGCGGCGTTCGTGGGCACACGCAAGTGTTCACTGAGTCGTTCGTCCGCCCCTCGACCCATCGTCGGCTGCGTAACAAGAAAGAGGCACATCATGAAAGCACTCGTTTATCAAGGACCTGGAGCCAAAGCGTGGATGGACGTCCCCGACCCGACACTTCAGGCCGACACGGACGTCATCGTTCGCGTCGCCGCCACCACCATTTGTGGCACGGACCTTCACATCTTGAAGGGCGACACGCCGGAAGTCACGTCCGGTCGAATTCTTGGACACGAAGCCGTGGGCACGGTGGAACAAGTGGGATCGGGCGTCAAGACCCTTTCGGTCGGTGACCGAGTCCTCGTGTCGTGCATCACTGCGTGCGGGTCGTGTCGGTTCTGTCGCGAGGGCCACTACGGACAGTGTCTCGGTGGCGGCGGTTGGATCCTCGGCCACCTCATCGACGGCACCCAGGCCGAACTCGTCCGCGTACCCTTCGCCGACACGTCCACGTACCCGGCGCCCAAGGGCGTCAGCGACGAGGAGATCCTCATGTTGGCCGACATCCTGCCGACCGCGTACGAAGTAGGCGTTCTCAACGGCCACGTCCAGCCCGGCGACACTGTCGCCGTCGTGGGCGCCGGACCAATCGGCCTTTCGGCCATCACGGGCGCCAAGCTCTTCTCGCCCAGCAGCATCATCGCCATCGACCTCGCGGACGCGCGTCTCGACGCGGCCAAGCGCTTCGGCGCGGATCTGACGTTCAACAACACCAGCGAGGACGCGGTGGCGTACGTCCAGGGTTTGACGAACGGCCTCGGCGTCGACGTGGCCATCGAAGCGGTTGGTGTGCCGTCCTCATTCGAGCTCTGCACGGCGCTCGTGCGGCCCGGAGGTCACGTTGCCAACATCGGCGTCCACGGCAAGCCCGCGACGTTGCATCTCGAGTCACTGTGGGCGCGCGACGTGACGATCACGATGGGACTTGTCGACACGTACTCGACGCCGACCCTGTTGAAGCTGGTGTCGTCACGCCAAGTTGACGCCACCCCCTTCGCCACCCACCACTTCGAGCTCGACGACATCATGACGGCGTATGACGTGTACGCGCGCGCGGCCGACACCGGAGCCATCAAAGTCGTCTTGACGCAATGAGCGACACGACGAGTTGATAGGTCAACACGGGACGGCGATGAGGAGATGGACGAGACGGGACACCAACGTGGCGTCAGCGCTTCGATGTACGCCGATCTCTTGAGCGACGCGCTCGACAACTGGAACGGAGAGCTGAGCGCCGACACTCTCTTCGACCACGTGCTCGAGTGCCGCATCGAGATGCTGAGCGCCAGACCCTCGACGGGCGACGACGCGTATCTGACGCTCGCGAAGGAGATCGCCTACGACCGGGCGTTGATAAAACTCTGCGCAACGCACGGGATTGCCGCCAAGGCGGTCGACTTCGCTCACCCCGGTGAGGAGCGAAGTCGCCTTGAACGCTCGCTCTCCGATCACGGCGTCAACCTCACGGAGCTTTCGCAAAAGCGACGCCTCTAGCCGAACGTCGTTGGCGGATCCGGAGTGTCACCCTTCAGCCTCGTGGCGAAGATCGCCGCTTCAGTTCGATTGTTCATGTCGAGTTTGGTCAAGAGCCCCGTCATGTAGTTCTTAACGGTCTTCTCCGAAAGGAACATCGACTCGGCGATCTGACGATTCGTCAGACCCTGCGCGATGAAGTCCAATAGGCGGCGTTCTTGGGGTGAGAGGAGGCTGAGCGCGTCCGACTCCTTGGGCGGATTGGCTATCCGCTCGACGACCCGAGCCACCGACCGCGGGTCCATCAACGACGCGCCGCCGGCCACCTTCTTCACGTCGTCGATGAGGTCGCGCGCCCTGATCTGCTTGAGGACGTAGCCAGCGGCCCCGGCCATCACGCTCGCGTAGAGCGCCTCGTCATCCGCGAAACTCGTCAGCATCAGACAGATGATCTCGGGATACTTGGAGCGGATCTCGCGGCAGACCTCGATTCCACTACCGTCCTCCAATCGCACGTCCAAGATCGCGACGTCGGGTTTCGAGAGGGGAATACGCGTCAAGGCTTCGGCCACGGTGGCCGCTTGTCCCACGACTTCTATCTCGTCGTCGCTCTCGAGAAAACTGCAGATGCCTTCACGCACCATCTCGTGGTCGTCAAGCAAGAAGACCCGTATCGCCATAGTGCCCATTGTGCCAGTGTTCGACCCGAGCCCGCGCGTGCACGAAATAGTGGGACGTGGGAGGACAAACACCGGTGAGTACCATCGGTCCCGTGCCCTACAGCAAGATCAACGACTCGGCAAAACTTCGCCGTCTCCTCGACGCCGTCCTCATGATCGAGGCGGACGTCGAGCTCTCGGTGCTCTTGCGTCACTTCGTCGAGGAGGCGTGCGCCCTGGTGAACGCGCGCTACGGTGCCCTCGGAGTACTGAACGAAGCTCGTACCGGACTCGACCAGTTCGTCACCGTTGGACTGTCCCACGCCGAGGAAGTCCTCATCGGTCCTCGCCCGACCGGCCGCGGGGTTCTCGGGCTCCTCATCACCGAACCCACGCCGCTGCGTCTCGACAACCTCGCGCTGCACCCCGACAGCTACGGAGTCCCTCCCCACCACCCCCCGATGAAGTCCTTCCTCGGCGTTCCGGTACGCGTTCGCGACGAGGTCTACGGGAACCTCTACCTGACCGACAAGAGGGGAGCGACGGACTTCGCCGAGGAGGACGAAGCCCTCGCTGAGGCGTTGGCCGTCGCTGCGGGTATCGCCATCGAGAACAACCGCCTGAACGACCGCGTTCGACTGCTGAGCGTGGCGGATGATCGCGACCGCATCGCTCGAGACCTGCACGACCGGATAATTCAGCGTGTCTTCGCCGTTGGGATGAAGCTGCAGGAGGCCGCGCGACTGCGCGACGTGGATCAAGTGGTCGCTCGAGTCGACATGGCCGTCGACGATCTCGACGCCACGATGAACGAAATCCGCGCCGCGATCTTCGAACTAGGCGCGAGCGCCCTTCCGGGAGGTCTTCGACGTGGGGTCCACGAACTCGCCACAGAACTTGCCCCGATGCTCGGAGCTCGCGTCGACGTCGTCTTTCACGGACCGGTCGACAACGGCGTATCCCAGCGGACGGCTGACAACGTCCTCGCCGTCCTTCGTGAGGCCCTCACCAACGCGGGCAAACACGCCCGAGCCACTCGCTTCGCCGTCACTCTCAGCGTGGCCGACGACGTGACGCTCGACGTCGTCGACAACGGCGTCGGAATCGAGTCATCGATTGCCACCAGTTCGGGGCTGGGACTCGTCAATCTCCGCAAGCGCGCCGAGAGACTCCACGGTGTCTTCGTCGTCGAGAACCTCGCGAGCGGTGGGACCCTCGTGAGGTGGCGCGTGCCCGTTTGAGGGCGTCGGTCGTCGATCGCTCACGAAACGTCGACTCGAGGGGCCAAGACCACCCGGCACGAGTCACTCGGGGTCCCGCGAACTCTCTTGGCGACGAGACGCTGGACGCTCGTCGAAGAGTCAACTCGAAATCCGCACTGGCGCGAGAGGTGCCGCGCCGACACCGATGCTGATAACTGGATGATCCCTTGGGAGAAGCCACCGCATCACGCGATTCAACTCTCCTTCGGGGATAGCCACGCACCCTTCAGTTGGTGCACCCAAGCTGACGTGGAGGAAGAAGCCACTCCCCGCACCTTTCACGACCGGGTCCGTGTTGTAGTTGATGACGACCGCGTGCGCGTACGCGCGGCCCGCGTCGAACAAGTTCTCGGAGGCCCCACCCGGTGAGACCGAGCTCTTCACGTGTCGGTTGTAGAGACGAGACGCGGAATTCTCGTCCCACCAGTCGTCAACGCCTGCTCGGAAGTAGGGAAGCCTCGTTCCGTTGTCGGGTTGATTGCCGAAGGCTTGTGTCAGCGCGAAGACCCCGTCGGGTGTTCGCCCAAGACCTTCTCTCGTTGGACCAACGCCGCTTTCTCCCACGAACGCGATGACGGGCCCCCACACCTGCACGTAGCGACCAGTGCTCTCGAGTTGCCAGGTTCGCAGTACCGCCGTCTGCGACTGAGCCGTGGGTGCCTGCACCGTGATGACCTGGCCGGGTGTCGGCGCGTCGGCGCGAGACGGTGACGACGTGACGTACAGCCCCGTGGCGATGACAAGGACAATTCCGGCTGCGAATCCTTTGGCGGTGACCACACTGCTCATCGGTGTCGCCCGATCGAAGAGTGAGCCCGGCGACTCAATGGTCCAGCAAAGCCTTCACGTGGGCCACCGTCGAATCGACGATCGGCCACGGTGCTTCGTCCGCACGAATGAGCAGTCCAAATTCCGTGCAACAGAGGCCGACCACGTCGCCGCCACGCGATCGACAGTCCTCGGCGATTGCTACGAACGCGTCTCGCGACGCATCCGACACAACGCCTTGGGTCAATTCGTCGAAGATGATCGACTGGAGGATGTCGATTTGGTCAGTGACCGGCTTGACGATCTTCACGCCCGCGCGTTCGAGGTGCGAAGAGAAGAAATCCCCCTCCATGACGTACTTCGTTCCTAACAGTGACATTGACGAGGCGCCGAGTGTTTTGACTTCTCGCGCCAGTGCGTCTCGAATATCAACGACGGGAATCGTAACTGACGTCGCGACGTCGTCATAGTTCTTGTGCATGGTGTTCGCACCGATCGCGATCACCGTCGCGCCACCGGACTCCAGACGTCTCGCGGAGTCGGCGAGGATGCCTCCGAGGGCCGTCCAGTCCCCCTTTTCCTGGTACCCCACGATCTCGCTGAAGTCGAGCGAGTCGATAAGAAGCGCCGGCTGTTTCCACGCTCCGAAGCGTTGAGCGGTCATCCGGTTGAGGAGTGAGTAGTACGAAGCGGTCGACTCCCAGGAGATTCCTCCGATGAGTCCAATTCGCTTCATGCCTCACCACCCTACCGAGTGACGTCTCGGACGACGTCTCCTGAGGACGAACGTCGCCACGACCTCGACCGTCTGATGAGAGTGAAGTGTCGCGACGTCCTCTGAGGGGAGTCGCCTAGTGGTAACTGAGGGGTGTGGCGTCCGCGTAACTGCTCAAGACGGTCACGCCCGATCCATTCACGACGCGAACGCCAGTGATCTGATTCATCGACACGGCGCAGGCCATCGTCGCGTCGACGGCTCTCCCACCGACGATGCGGTACGTTCCCGCAGTCCACCACGTACCCTTGGCGGTCTCCATCGACACCGTGTAGATCCCGCCACTCGGCAGACCCTGTTCACGGAGATCGAGCGACGTGCCCCAGCTGCGTTCGATCAAGACAGCGCTGGCCGTCACGGACGTAGCGCCGCGCAGGGCGAGGGTACGTTCCACCGGTTTCGTCGGTCCCGCGCCGCCCGCGAAGACGATCACCAGGATCACTGCCGCCGCGATCGCGCCGACGGCGCCAATACCCGCGACTCTCACTCGATTGCGGCGTCGCTTCGTCATGCCGCCCTTTCGCAGATCTCCGAGGACCCGATTCGTCAGGCCGATCGGCACCGACGCCGTTGGCTCGACGGTGGTGGGGTCGACGTAGCGCAACATGGAGAACGTCGTCGCCATCTCTTCTTCGACGTTCCGACACTCGACGCAGCCTTCGAGGTGCGCGAGGAGCCCCGTCGTCTCGTCGCCGGCGAGATCACCAAAGACGTGCATCGCGATGAGCTCGTGCCAGTGCTCGCATCCCCGATCCGTCATTCGTCCCATCCCGCTTCTTCCATCAAGAGTCGCAACATTCGAAGCGCGTAGAACGCACGGCTGCGCACCGTACCCTCGGCGAGTCCGAAGAGTTCAGCGACCTCTTTGCCACTTCGACCGTTGAAGTAGAGCTCGGTGACCACCATCCGATGGTCCGGGTCCAACCGTTTGAGGGCCGACTCCATCTGCCAACCGAGCATCGCCTCTTCGACGCGATCCTCGCTGGCGGGTTCCTTTCCCTCGTCGAGGGGAAAGGTCCTTGTCTTCATCTGGCGAGTGCTGACGTCAAGAATCACCCGACGCTCAATGGTGAACAACCACCCTCGAAGAGATCCGAGCGTCGCGTCGAATCGAGACCTCGAGCGCCAAGCCCTCGAAAACGTCTCTTGCACGACGTCTTCGGCGCTCTCCGGGGAGTTCAGCGATCGCCGCGCGAAGCCGTACAACTCGCCGCCGTGCGTGAGGAAGGCCTCTCGCAAACTCGCTTCGTCCACGACCTCGGGTTCGCTTTCACGATCCGTGCTCATCCACGCCATTCGACCATGACGTTCACCCGCCGCACCTGGCGCACCCGCGCCGCCGGGCGGCGCCCAACGAGTAGCGCCGGGCACCAACGCGTCATTCCTAGGCGTGAGTTTGTGTCGCGTAGACATACCTAGTAGCCGTACCCGCCTCCGCCCGACGTCGTCGTGGTCGTGTTTCCCGACGCGGATTTCGCGTACGCCGTCGCGCCAGCCGAGCTCGCCTTCGCCTTCACCAGTGTCCACGTACCGCCGTCAGCGGTGATGCCCTCGCCGTTCGACTGCAACTTCCCGCTGTCGCCCTGGTACGTGTACACCGGGAACGAGTTGAACGTGACCTGCTTCATTGTCTTACTGCGCTTGACGAAGCCGATCTTTCCCTTCACGCCGGCACCGAGCGACACCTTCGTCACGGAACTCTTGACGAGGAGT
>DATKSO010000094.1:0-4357 GCA_035531635.1 Acidimicrobiales bacterium
GAGGCCGACGATGAGCAGCGTGCTCTCCTGGCCCCGTCGATCGTTCCCACGAGCGCGTCGCAGCGCCACGACTTACTCGGCAGGTGCTTCGTCGGTTGACGCGACCGCTTTCGCGGCGCGTCCGGCGTGCGTCGCCACGACCGACACCGTCAGGTCGCCGGTGGCTTCGACGCCCGAAGGCAACACCAGGTCGCCTACGCGAATCGCCGCGCCGACGCTGAGGCCCGAAATGTCAACTTCGATGAAGTTGGGAATCTGGTCGGGTCGAGTGCGCACCTCGATGCTGAACATCTGCTGGTCGACTTCCCAGTCAGCGTGACGCACTTCGACGGCGTCACCAATGAGGTGCAGCGGCACCTCGGCGATGACGGCTTGGTTCGGGTCGACGACCTGAAAGTCGACGTGCGCGACTGTGCCCTTCACGGGATGACGCTGGATCTCTCGGGCCATGACGGTGTACTTCGTACCGTCGGCGTCGAGCGTGATCAAGGAGTTGAGGCCCTGCTCGCCCGAGACGGCGGTGCGGAAGTCCTTGGCGTTGACCGACACGGGCAGCGCCTCGACACCCTCGCCGTAGATGACGCCCGGAATCGAACCCGCGTGGCGAAGTCGCCGCGAGTTCGCCGAACCGTGGGCGCGACTCGTCGACGCGTGCAACGTGACCTGTGACATGAGTACTCCTCTTGAGAAATGACTGGCGGCCCAGGGGCAACGCACAGGAGAGCAAGTCTAGCCCGAGAATCGCTGGTTCTCCCAGGGCCTAGCGCCACCCGTCTTTCGAACCCTTCAGACTCGTCACGAGGAGCGCGGGCGTCGTGCCTGGCGTGGCACCCCCCTTTTGGCGTTACAGCAGGTTTTCGCCGCCGAAGATGTCCGACACCGACGCGTCGTCGAA
This sequence comes from Acidimicrobiales bacterium, assembly GCA_035531635.1. Taxonomy (GTDB): domain Bacteria; phylum Actinomycetota; class Acidimicrobiia; order Acidimicrobiales; family RAAP-2; genus RAAP-2. The sequence continues at coordinate 896 of DATKSO010000094.1, forward strand.
GATGGCGGAGATGGCGTTGGCGATGATGGGCGCGATGGAGAGGATCTCCAACTTCTCGAAGCGCTTGTCGGGACCGAGCGGCAGGGTGTCGGTCACGATCACCCGGCTGATCGGCGCGTTGAAGAGGCGATCCACCGCCGGCGGCGAGAAGACCGCGTGGGTCGCCATCACCCAAATCTCATTGGCGCCCTGGGCCTTCAGCAGGTCGCACGCCGCCACGATCGTGCCGGCGGTGTCGATCATGTCGTCGATCAAGACGCAGTGGCGACCGTCGACGTCACCCACGATGTGGCGCGCGACGGCGACGTTGGCGACGCCGTGCGGGCGGGTCTTGTGCACCAACGCCAGGTCGCATCCGAGGTGCTGGGCGTAACGTTCGGCGACTTTCACGCGACCGGCGTCGGGCGCGACGACCACCAGCTCGCGGGGATTGGCGTTGGCCTTCAAGTAGTCCTCGAGCACTGGCGCCGCGACCAAATGGTCGACGGGGATGTTGAAGAAACCCTGGATCTGTCCCGAGTGGAAGTCCACGGACAGAACTCGACTCGCGCCGGCCGTTTGGAGCATGTCGGCGACCAGTTTTGCGGTAATCGGCTCGCGACCGGCAGTTTTGCGGTCCTGGCGTGCGTACCCGTAGTTCGGGATCACGGCGGTGATGCTCTTCGCCGACGCCCGTTTGGCGGCGTCGATCATGATGAGCTGTTCCATCAGCGAGTCATTGACCGGCGAACCATGTGTTTGAACAATGAACACGTGCGCGCCACGAATGGACTCGTCAAAGCGACAGTGAATCTCGCCGTCGGCGAATTCGCGCAAGTTTGCTTCGGTGAGCGTGACGCCGAGCTTGTCGGCGACGTCGGCCGCGAGCGCCGGGTGAGATCGTCCCGTAACGATGACGAGGCGACGCTTGGCGAGGGACTCCACGGCGACAGCGTACAGGTGAACGGAGGTCGCTAGTGAGAGCGATGGGTAAACGGCGTGACAATCTCGCCGGTCGCGACGTCGGCGCCGGGACTGAGAACGACGAACGACGCCACGCGAGCGTCCGCGCCGACGCGAACGCGCGACGCCTCGACCGTACCGACGTACGCGTTTTCGCCCACCTCGACGTCACTCAACAGGGCGTTGGGTCCAATCTGGGCACCTCGCGCGACGACGCAGTGGCCCTTGAGGATCGTTCCCGGCAAGAGCGAGACCTCGGCCGCGAGTTCGACGTCGGCGTCGACGTAGGTCGCGTCGGGATCCCACATCGTGACCCCACGGGCCAACCACTGATCGTTGATGCGTCGACGAAGCACGGCTTCGGCGCGCGCGAGCTGGAGACGGTCGTTGACTCCCGACGCCTCGACCGGATCGTCGAGCGCCAGCGACGCGGTGAGGTGACCCGATTCGTGCAGCACCGACACCAGGTCAGTGAGGTAGTACTCGTGCTGGACGTTCAGACGGCCTACGCGCCGCAGTGCCGGTCCGAGCAGGCTCTGACGCACCACCATGATCGACGTGTTGACGTCGGTGATGCCCCGCTCATCGACGGTGGCGTCGCGCTCTTCGACGATGCGCTCGAGTGTGCCGTCCTTGGCGTGGATCAGACGCCCGTAGCCCGTCGGGTCGTCCACGCGCGCGCTCAAGACGGTCAACGCGGCGTTGCGTTCGCGGTGCACCTCGAGGAGCCGGGCTATCGTCGATCGCCGCAGCAGCGGGGTGTCGCCGGGCAGAATCAACACGTCACCGTCGCTGTCGCCGATGGCGTCCGTCACCGTTGGCAGCGCGACGCGCACCGCGTGTCCGGTGCCGAGTTGCTCGTCCTGTTCGACGAAGGTCAGGGGAACGTCACGGCGCGAGATCTCACTGAGCTCCTTCTGGACCCACGTCGCGTGGTGACCCACGACGACGATGGTCGCTCGAACGCTCTCTTGAATCGCCGCGTCGAGGACGTAACGGACCATGGCGCGTCCGCAGAGTTGGTGTAACGGCTTGGGACGGGACGAGCGCATCCGCGTGCCTTCGCCGGCGGCGAGAACGACGACGCACGTGGGACGACTCACTCTTCCATCTCTAGCAGGCGTCTCCTACGATGACGGGCGTGCCCATGTTTTCTTACGATGAATTTTCACTGTTCCACGAGAACGCGGCCGAGTGGGGACTGCACGTCGACGACCCCCGCGTGCAGCGCTTCTTCGTGGCCGTCGACGGACTCCGTCAACTCAGTGGGCTGCGTTGGGGTGACGGTGAGCCCGAGCTCGTCCTCGTGCACGGCGGCGCGCAGAACGCCCATACCTTCGACACCGTGGCGCTGGCGCTCGGGCGACCGCTCCTCGCCCTCGATCTGCCCGGTCACGGGCACTCCGACGCTTCGCCGTATCCCGCCTCGGCGATCGCGAGCCACGCTCTCGACGTCGAACGCGCGCTCGAACAACTCACGAGCGTCGCCCTGACGCTCGTGGGCATGTCCCTCGGGGGCCTCTGTTCGATCCTCGTCGCCGTCGCGCGTCCCGACCTCGTTCGCTCGCTGGTACTTATCGACATCACGCCGGACGTCAACGCCGACAAGGCCCGCCACATCACCGACTTCGTGAACGGTCCCAAGACCTTCGACAACTTCGACGAACTTCTCGCCCGTACGATCGAGCACAATCCCACGCGTTCGACGTCGTCACTTCGACGCGGCATCTTGCACAACGCGCTGCAGCGACCCGACGGCACGTGGGTCTGGCGGCACCAGCAACGTCCGCAATCCGAGTTGATCGCGCCCGAGGTGGGCGACCTCTGGGAGAAGCTCGGCGCGCTCACGATGCCCGTCACCCTCGTTCGAGGAATGGCACGTGGCTCCGTCGTCGACGATGACGACGAAGCTGAGCTGCGCCGTCGCCTCCCCGGGGCCACGATCGTGCACGTCGAAGGCGCCGGCCACTCCGTCCAGGGCGACCAACCCCTCGAACTCGCGAAAATCCTCGAGCGCGCCTGTCTGTAGCCCTGCTTGGCTGGCGGGGGAGGGCTCGAACCTCCAACCTACGGATTCAAAGTCCGTCGTTCTGCCAATTGAACTACCCGCCACTACCGATAATGTGGCAATCTTCAGAGATTCTTAGAGTATGTCTGAGGATGCTTAACACCAATCAGCAACACTAGAGCCTGGCAACCAACCTCAGAAAGTCGCGTCGTGACTACCGCTCCTACTCCCAACTCCTACGTGGCCATCGTCGACGACGACTCGGCAATCCGCTCGGCCCTCGGCAGAGCCCTCCGCATGGAGAACTACGACGTCGAACTCTTCGAAGACGGCGCCAGCGCGCTCAAGTCCATTCAACTGCGCGCGCCCGACGCGATCGTCCTCGACCTGCAACTCCCGGACATCGACGGACTCGAGATTTGCCGACGAATTCGCCGCTCGGGTGACACGACGCCCATTTTGATGTTGACCGCTCGCAACGCGGTGAACGACCGGGTCGAGGGCCTCGACGT
>DATKSO010000095.1:0-4584 GCA_035531635.1 Acidimicrobiales bacterium
GAGGTCCTTCACCGCGAGATCGACGTCGGCGCTGGCGGTGATGACGAGGGCGTTCTTGCCACTCGTCTCGGCGAGGAGTCGAAGGTGTGGCTTCCACGACGTGAAGAGTTTCGCCGTGTCGAAGGACCCGGTCAAGATGACCGCACTCACGCCCACGTGGGTCACGAGGTGTTGACCACTCTCGTCGTCACGCGTGGGCACGAGTTGCACGACGTCGCGCGGGACGCCCGCGTCCCAGAGTTGTGTCGCCAACTCGTAGGCGACCGCCACGGTCTCGGGCGCGGGTTTCAAGATGGCGGCGTTACCGGCCGCGAGTGCCGCGAGCACGCCGCCCGCGGGAATGGCGTAGGGAAAATTCCACGGTGGCACGACGAGGACGACGCCGACCGGTGTGGACGACCCATCGTCCGGCGCCTGTGACGCGTAGAAGCGAGCGAAGTCCACGGCTTCACTCACCTCGGGGTCCGCTTCGGCGACGGTCTTGCCGCCGTCTCGAGCCATCACGGCGATCGTGAAGGCCCGGCGCTCGGCCATCACGTCCGCGGCGCGCCTCAGAATGGCCTGTCGTTCGTCGACCGAGAGTCGGTGCCACGTGGCGAAGCCGGAGCTCGCGAATTCGAGCGCCTCGTCGACCTCGTGAGCGCGCGCGACGCGGTAGCGATACCACGAACGGCCGTGGTCGCTCGGGTCGTGCCCGTCTTCATACACGGGCGGTTCCTTCGTGCTCAGATGGTTCAGCGTGTCGATCGTGACGTCCGTACGACCGCGGACGTCGTCGAGCGCGCTCGTCACGTCGCCCACGTAGCTCGGGTTCGTCGGATCGCCGTCAGGTTCGTTCTCGAAGCGAGCAGCGTCCAAGGCGAGAGGTTGGCGCCGTCGCTCGACCCTGACGTCGTCTCGCGCGTCGAGTGCGGCGCGAAAGCGTTGCTCTTGCTCCTCGTAGACGCGTGCGTCCTCGGCAATGAAGAGCGCGGCGCGCAGGTAGTTCTCCGGGGCGGTGTTCTCATCCAGGCGACGCACGAGGTAGGCGACGGCCGACGCGAAGTCGTCGCGCTGCGTGACGGGAGCGTAGAGCAGTACCGAGTGGCCGCGCTCGACGATCGCTTTCGCCTCGGCGTTCGCCATGCCTTCGAGCATCTCGACGTCGAGTTGACCAGCGACGTCGCGCGACTTCGCGAGTTCGAGCGCCCAGGCGACGTGGAAGAGGTTGTGACTCGCGACACCCACGCGAAGGTAGGCGGCGTGCTCGGGACGAAGGACGCGGTCGAGGAGTCGACAGAAACTCGCATCGACGTCCGCCTTCGAGCCGTAGGGCGCCGGGGTCCAGCCGTGCAGTTCGGACTCGACGTGCTCCATGGCCAGATTCGCGCCCTTCACCAGTCGAACCTTCAGCTGACCCCCGCCCGCCGCGTGGCGACGAGCGGCGAACTCGATGAGTTCTTCGAGTGCGCCGTGCGAGTCCGGGAGGTAGGCCTGAAGTACGATTCCGGCGCTCAGTGCGTGGAACGCCGGCTCGTTGAGCACGGTCGTGAAGGCGTCCACGGTGAGGCGCAAGTCTCGGTACTCTTCCATGTCGAGGTTGACGAAGGCACCGTGTCGCGCCGCTTCTTGGTAGAGGACGCGAAGCTTCTCAGCGACACGTTGGCGAGATCCCTCGTGGTCAATGGTGATCAGTTGGCTCACGACCGACGACAACTTCACCGAGACGTAGTTCACTTCGGGCCGCCGTACGACGTCGAGGACGCGCGCCAGGCGGTCGTCGGCTTCGAGCTCACCGAGCACTGCCTCGCCGAGGACGTTGACGTTCAACGAGAGACCGCGCTGGCGATGCGTGTCGAAGGTGGCGCGCAGCGATGTCTCGTCCGCGTCCAAGATCAGGTTCTCCGTGAGGTCGCGCACCCTCGTGTTCACGATCCGCAGCGCGATCGCCGGCGCGAGGCGTGAGAACGTGGCCACGCCGCGAAGTCCGACGGCGTTGACGAGACCGAAGCCCTTAGTGGTGGCGTGTCGAACGGCCGTGCGAAGGGCCGCCGCACCGCTCCTCGTCGACGAGAACCTCATGACCTCATCGGTCAACGTGATGGTGACCTCGACGGCTCGGGGATCGTCGAAGAGCCGGCGAAAGCGACGGCGCGTTCGACGTTCTTCGCGAGTGCCAGGAACGGCCGCCGCGTCGATGAGGTCGCGCGCGCTCGTCAGTGCGTTGGTTAGAACTGACGCGGCCACGTTGCCGTCTGCGTCCATCATCGAAGCGCCGTCACCCAATTACTCCGCGCTGAAGGGGTCGGTCTTGTTCGAGATCGTTTGGACGACCCCGGGTGGGGACGCGGTTGAGTTCCAGATCTCTCGGAAGAGTACGTGGATCGTGGCGGCCGAGGGGACGGCGAGCAGGACGCCCACGAATCCCCCAAAGATGCCGCCGACCCACGAACCAATCTCGGCGCCGACGAGGATGGCGACGAAGACCGAGAGCGGGTTGATCTTCACGGTGCGGCTCATGATGATGGGGTTGAGCACGTGATTCTCGACCAGGCTGTAGACGACGAAGACGATCGCCGTGATGACGCCCGCGGTGACCGAGTGCACCAGCGCGAAAAGCACAGTCGGGATTCCGGCGAGTGCGCCACCGATCTGGGGGATGAAGTCAACCAACGCGACCCAGATCGCGAAGAGGATCGCGAAGGGAACTGAAAGGGTGAAGAGGGTGATGAAGACGACGAATCCTGCGATGAGCGACGTCAAGAAGTTGCCAAGCATGTAGCCGAGCGCTGCTCGAGAGACCTGCGCACCGACCTTCGACACCCACACCCGGTTCTTCGGGAGCATCATCGCGAGTCCCGCTCGGCGAATCTTGGGACCTTCGAGGAGGAGCAACGTCACGAAAGCGAAGATCGTGACGAGCGCGACCAGCAGCGTGGCCGCGCCTTTGCCGAGCGCCAGCGCCGGCTTGCTCAGACCGTTGGCCAGGGAGACCAGCTTCGACGAGTTTCGTTGTAGCCACGTCTCGACGTGATAGCGGTGAAGGAGATGCCCGATCCAGCCCCTGTTGTGCTCGGCGTTGCTCACGTACTTCGGCAAGGCGTTCGCGAGGTGGGTCATCGAGTTCACGAGCGGGTAGCCGAAAGCCACGCTGAGGCCGACGAACACCAGGATCGCTGCCAGCGTCACGACCAACACGGCCGCACCTCGACGGGGCAGTTTCCAGTGCTGGAGGAACACGACGATGGGATTCAAGAGCAACGCGACGAACGCGCCGACCAGCATCAGGAGTATGACGGCGCGAAGTCGATAGAGGACCTGGAAGGAGAAGTACACGACGACGATCACGAAGACCGTGACGAGAATGGTCTTTAGCGGGACGCCGTTGATCTGAGCGCGTAGGTAGAGTCGCGAGCGACGAGTGCTCTGGACACCGTCTTGCTCGTTGTTCGATGATTCCGACACGCCGTGACACTCCTTTCGTCGCTGATTCTTTGGCTTACGCTACTTCCGTGACAAGGGTGAGTCGGACTACGCCGCCTCTTCACTCTGACGCAGTGGTCCGTACCGTCGGCGGTAGAGGATGTAACAGACCCCGCCGCCGATCGTCGGCAGCCAGTAGGAGCCGAGTCGAAAGGCGAGGGTCGCGACGACGGCGTTGCCGGTCGGCACACCCGCCAGGATGAGGAGGCCACTGAGACTCGCCTCCACGATGCCGAGCCCTCCCGGCGTTATCGGCAGGAGGGTCACGATGGCGGTCGCGGCGTACGCCAGGAGTACGAGCGACGCGTTCGGTCGTGTTCCGGTCGCGCGGAGGACGGCCAAGAGGCTGAAGTAGTCGAGTCCGATTCGCCCGGCGATCAACAGGAGAGCCTTCCACCAGTTCCGGCCCAGGTCGCTTCGTACCATGTTTCGTTCGGCGACGAGACGCGCGCCCAAGTCCTTCGACTGCTTGCGGCGCTTGGGGAGTTTGTCCATGACCCACTGGATCGCCTTACCGAGAGCGAGCAACGTCTTGTCGGTCGTGAGGATGACGACGCCGAGTGCCACGATGAGCACGAAGCCGATGCCACCGAGTTCTCCGGCGTGGACCAGGCCGGCGCTGACCGCGGTGCCACCAAAGATGACGGGGAGAGCAAAGATCGGTAGGGAGAACAGCGCGGCCACGCCGATGATGGAGGAGACGGCGAGACCACTCGCCGCCTGCACCGTGTCGATGCCGGTGCCCGCGAGCATCCGGTACTGAACGCTCGCGCCAACGGGGGCACCTCCGGGAAGCGTGTTCGTGACGGAATTGCCCGCAAGGCCTGCGGTGATCACGGCAAACCAGGTCTTCGTTCGAAGGACGAGTCGAAGCAACGCCATGGCACAGAAGAAGCTGGCCGCTTCGCAGAGCAAGGCTGCGAGGAGCCACCACGGCTCAAGTGTTAAGAGCCGGGGCCACGACGACATGACCTTGACGAGCGCGGGTAGGAGTACGTAGAGGCTGATGCCCGCGACAACGACCGCAATGATGCGTCCGTAGTGCGATTTGCCTTTGCGTGGAGTGGTGTCGGGAGTGATTGGTTCAATATATGTCGGTCGTCCATTCGGTCCGGCGCTTCG
>DATKSO010000096.1:0-24731 GCA_035531635.1 Acidimicrobiales bacterium
GCGGCGACCGTTCTCACACTTCGCGATACATCGAATGGTTACGAGATTCTTATGCTCCGCAGAAATATCCGGAGTGACTTCGTGGGAGGCGCCCACGTGTTTCCGGGCGGAGCCGTCGACGACACTGACGATGACGCCGAGCGTCAGGTGTACGGACTGAGCGACGAGGACGCGTCACGGCGCCTCGAACTCGACCGTGGCGGACTGGCCTTCTACGTCGCGTGTCTGCGCGAGCTCTTCGAAGAGGCGGGTCTGCTCATCGCCTGTGACGCCGAGGGTCGAACGGTGCACTTCACGGACCCTGGCGACGTCGCGAGGATGGCCGAGCTTCGCCGAGCCGTCAACGCTGGCGAGATCGACTTTCTCTCGATGATGGACGGCGAGGGACTGCGACTGGACCTTCGTGGCCTCGAGTACGTCGCGCACTGGGTCACGCCAGTGGGACCTTCGCGCCGCTACGACACCCGATTCTTCATAGCGCTCGCGCCGCACGACCAACTCGCGACGCACGACGCGGGTGAAACCGTGGCCGACCTGTGGACGCGTCCCCACGAGGCGCTCGAGGCCCACGCCCGCGGCGAGTTCGAGATGATGTTCCCCACTGTGCGGAATCTTCAGGCGATTGCTGACTTTTCGAGCACCAAGGAAGTCCTCGACTACGCCCGGTCCCTGCGCTCCATTGTCCGCGTGGAACCCGTAATCGTTGAACGCGACGGCGAGAGGGTGATCCTCACCCCCGGTGACGAGGGATATGAGGTCGCGGGCCCGTAGATCGTCGTCAGAAGTGCGGTGTCAAATCGGACAATCCTTCGCTACCATGGATGTAAGCATTTCTAAAGGAGCTGAGTCGAGATGACCACAACCAACGTGAACTTGACCGCGAAGGTCACCGAGCCCATCACGCTGACCGCCACCGCGGTCACGAAAGTCGCCGAGCTCATCTCCGCGGCCGACACCGACGAACCCTTAGCGCTTCGCGTCGCCGTGAAGTCGGGCGGCTGCTCGGGCTTCAACTACGACATGTACTTCGACTCCGAGATCGCTGACGACGACGTCGTCAGCGATCTCGGTGACGTCAAGGTCGTCGTCGACCCAGCGAGCGCGGAGCTCTTGAACGGCGCCTCGCTGGACTTCGCCGACGGTCTTCAAGGAGCGGGATTTCACATCACGAATCCCAATGCCACGCGCACCTGTGGGTGCGGCAACTCCTTCAGCTAACACCCGTGAATCCGAAGCGCCCTTATTCACTCTGGCGTCGCGCGGGCGACTTCGTCATCATCTCCGGTCAGTTGGGCGTGCTGCCCGATCACGAGACGACGACGTTCGTCGACGGTGGCGCCGCCGCTCAGTTGCGTCAAGCGCTCGCTAACGCGAAGACCGTGCTCGCCGACGCGGGACTCACCTTGACGCACGTCGTGAAGGCCTCACTCTTCCTCCTCAATATGGACGAGTGGGCGGCGTGCAACGAAGTGTGGCTCGAGAACTTCAGTGACCCGCTGCCCACGCGCACGGCCGTCGCGGTCGCGCAACTGCCCCTGGGCGCGAAGGCGGAAGTCGAACTCTGGGCCTACGCGCCCGAAGGCTAGACGCCGTACTCGTTCGACGTACCAAACTTGTAGCCGACCGATCGCACCGTTTGAATCAGGTGCGCGTACTCCTCACCCAGCTTCGCTCGAAGACGACGAACGTGCACGTCGACGGTGCGCGCGCCACCGTAGTACTCGTAGCCCCACACTCGACTGAGGAGCGTCGCTCGCGTGAAGACGCGATTGGGATTGGTCGCGAGGAACCGCAGTAGCTCGTACTCCATGTACGTGAGATCCATCACGCGCCCGGCGATGGACGCTTGGTAGGTCTCTAAGTTCATCGAGAGTTCGGCGTGTTCGATACGTGGCGCCACGCTCTCGTTGCCCGCGCGACGCAGCCGGTGGCGAAGACGCGTCGCCAGCTCACTCACGTCGTAGGGACCCACGACGAAATCGTCGAAGAGGTCCTCTCGGAACGTGAGGTCGTCGAGCTGGTAGTGATCGAGCAGCAAGATGATCGGTCCGACGCCGCGTTCGCGCTGGCGCAGTTGGCGACAGAGATTCATGGCCTCGGTGAAGGGAAGGGCCGTCGCGTTGATGACCGCGCCCGCAAAGCCGTCGGTGGGTTCGAGCGCCGTGATTTCGTTGAGACGCGCCGTGGCGGCGATGGCGGGGGTGACACCCGTCACGTCGAAGGCCTTGCGCACCGGCCCTTCACACGAGGGAACGCAGAGCACGACGTCGATACTCACAGCAGCGGAAGGTAGCGCTCAAGTTCGAAGGGCGTGACCTGCACGCGGTACGCGTCCCACTCGGCGCGCTTGTTGCGCAGGAACCACTCCACGAGGTGGCTGCCGAGCGTCTCGTGCATAAGCGACGAACACTCCATGAGGTCGACGGCTTCGGCCAGGGACTGGGGGAGCGCCGCGGTGCGCTGTCCCTCGGGCGGCAAATCGTAGTTACCCGTGACGCCGCGTAGTCCCGCCGCCAGGATGACGGCGAACGCGAGGTAGGGATTCGCCGCCGAGTCCGGTGAGCGGTACTCGACGCGCGTGGAGTCGATACGGCCGGGCTTGACGGACGGCACACGCACGAGCGCCGCCGCGTCGTAGCGCGCCCACTCGGCACCGACGGGGGCTTCGGCGCCGGGTACCAGTCTCTTGTAGGAGTTGACCCACTGATTGGTCACCGCGGTGATCTCCGGCGCGTGACGAACGAGGCCGGCGATGAACTTGGCGGCGAGGTCACTGAGCCCGTAGGTGTGCTCACCGATGAAGGCGTTCTTCTCGTCGCGCCACAACGAGAGGTGCGTGTGCATGCCCGAACCCTGCACGTTGGCCAACGGCTTGGGCATGAAACTGGCCGCGACGCCGGACTGACGCGCGAGTTCTTTCACGACGTGGCGCAGCGACATCACCGTGTCGGCCATGGTGAGCGCGTCGGTGTAGCGCAAGTCGATCTCGTGCTGCCCAGGGGCGTCCTCGTGTTGGGCGTGTTCGACGCCGATGCCCATCTCTTCGAGGGTGAGGACCGTTTGACGCCGCAACTGACTCGCGGTGTCGTCGGTCAAGAGATCGAAGTAGCTGCCACGGTCGATCGGTACCGGTTGCGCGAAGGGGTTCAGATCGTTGAAGTAGAAGTACTCGATCTCGGGCGCGACGAAGAACGTGAAGCCCTGCGCTCGAGCGTTGTCGAGGACGCGACGCAACTGCTGACGGGGACAGCCCTCGAAGGCGGTGCCGTCGATGTTGACGATGTCGCAGAAGACCCGCGCAACCCCCGCGCCCTGCTCATACCAGGGCAGGAGCTGGAACGTCGAGAGGTCGGGTCGGGCGAGGAGGTCCGACTCCGTCGTCCTCGAGAACCCGTCGATGGCACTGCCGTCAAACGTCATGCCCTGATCGAGCGCGTCTTCGAGTTCGGCCGGCGTGACGTGAAAGGCCTTGTGACGACCGAGCACGTCGGTGAACCAGAGCTGGACGAACCGCACGCCCCTCTCTTCAACGGTCCGTAAAACGTACTGAGCCTGACTTTGCATGTGGGTCATTCTCGCACCTTCTCTCGATGACCGCGATTTGACGGAAAATCAAGAGGCCCGCCGCTCTTAAGCGGCGGGCCTCTTGCAATCCGGGGACTTAACGCTTTTTCGCTGCTTTTTTGGCGGGGGCCTTCTTCGCCACCTTCTTCGCGGTGGTCTTCTTCGCGGTGGTCCTCTTCGCGGTGGTCTTCTTCGCGGTGGTCTTCTTCACGGCCTTCTTCGTGGCCGACGGCTTCGCCGCACCGCAGATCGTCTCGACGATGATGGCCGAGACGACGTAAGGGTCGATGTTGGCGTTCGGCCGACGGTCCTCGAGGTATCCCTTCTTCTCACGCGCGACGGCCGCCGGGATCCGTACGGACGCTCCGCGGTCAGAGACACCGTAGGAGAACTTCGAGTACGGGGCCGTCTCGTGCGCGCCGGTTAATCGATCCTCGATGCCCGGGCCGTACGCGGCGATGTGCTCCTCGACCCGGGTCCCGAGAGCCTCAGCCCCGGCGATGATGGCCGCGATGCCGCCGTTCGCGCGCATCTGGTTCGTCGAGAAGTTCGTGTGCGCGCCTGCGCCGTTCCAGTCGCCCTTGATGGGTTTCGCGGCGTAACTCACGTCGACGTCGAACTCCTCGGCGATGCGCTCGAGCAACCAGCGCGCGGTCCAGAGTTGGTCACCGATCGCGACCGGTCCGAGCACGCCGATCTGGAACTCCCACTGTCCCATCATCACTTCGGCGTTCGTGCCTTCGATGGAGATGCCGGCACGTTGGCAGGCCAACGTGTGGGCTTCGACAATGTCGCGACCCGGCATCTTGGCGCCGCCGACGCCGCAGTAGTAGGGGCCCTGAGGAGCGGGGAATCCCTCTTCGGGCCACCCGTAGGGACGGTCGTCCTGGAAGAACGTGTACTCCTGTTCGATGCCGAACATCGGAGCGAAGCTCGCGAACTTCTTCGCTACCTCCGCCGCGTGCGCGCGCATGTTGGTCACGTGGGGCGTCATGTCGGGGTTCAGAACCTCGCACATCACCAACACGTCCTTCGGTCCGCGAAGCGGATCGGGACAGATGAAGACGGGTTCTAACACGCAGTCCGAGAAGTGTCCCGTCGCCTGATTAGTGCTGGAACCGTCGAATCCCCACTGCGGCGGCTTCTTACCGTCGGCGACGATCTTGGTCTTGCTCCGAAGCTTGTGCGTCGGCTCGGTCCCGTCAATCCAGATGTACTCAGCCTGATACGACAACGCTGCTCCTTCGTAGTGTCATCGCGTGCTTACGCGACCTCCGCCAGTCTTATTGGTGGCACCCCCCTTCTACCGCGAGTTCTGTTAATGGAGTGTGAAACATTTTCCAAGAACGTAGAGAAGGCGCACCATTAGGCTCACGGCGTGGCTACGCTTCGACTCGCCCTGGCCCAGATGAACGCGGTGGTGGGCGGATTCTCACAGAACGTCGAGACGCTTGGACGGTTTCGCGCCCAAGCCGCCCTCGTGGGGGCCGATCTCGTCGTCACGCCCGAGCTCTCACTTATGGGCTACCCGCCCGAGGATCTCTTGTTAAAAGAGGGCTTCATCGAAGCAAGTACTCAAGCGCTCGCCGATCTCGCGAAATCGGAGAATCTCCCGCCGATCTTGGTGGGGACGGTCGCCGAGGACGGCACCATCGGAGTGACGTTGGCGCCAGCGAGTGATGGGCGCGACGCGACGCGGGTCTTCGAAGACGGTCGTCCCAGTCACATCGCGAACGTCCTCGTCGCGCTCGGCGACGAGGGCGTCGTGGCGACGGCGACGAAGCGATTGCTGCCGAACTACGACGTCTTCGACGAGCGTCGGTACTTCCACCCCGGAGTGGGTGCCCAAGCCATCGTAAACGTGGGTGGCGTCGCGGTTGGTCTGCTGGTCTGCGAAGACGTGTGGATTGGCAACGGTCCCGCGAAGGCGCTGGCGGACGAAGGCGCGACGCTGCTGGTCGTGGCGAACGCGTCGCCGTACGCGAGGGGACGGCGTGAAGAGCGCGAGGCGATGCTGCGCGAACGAGCACTCGAGACGAACTGTCCGATCGCCTACGTCAACTTGGTGGGCGGCCAAGACGAACTGGTCTTTGACGGCCAGAGCGTGGTCGTGAACGCGAAGGGCGACGTGATCGCGCGAGCGAGCGCCTTTCGTGAGGAGCTCTTGACCTGCGAGATCGAAGCGCGTGACTCTGCCGTGGGCGACGTCCTCGAATCGTTCTCCGCCCGCGACGAGTCGCGCGCTCGCGCCGTGCACCTCAATCACGTGGAAGAGCCTTTGGGCGACATCGAGGAGGTCTACGAAGCGCTCGTGATGGGCACGCGCGACTATCTGCGGAAGAACGGTTTTCGCAAAGCGATCGTGGCGTTGTCGGGTGGCGTCGACTCGTCACTCGTCGCGTCGATCGCGGTCGACGCGGTGGGCGCGCGCGCCGTTCGCGGTTTCGCGATGCCCAGTCGCTACTCGTCGGAACACTCACTCAGCGACGCGATCGAACTCTCGAGTCGACTCGACATCGACATCGCGACGTTGCCCATCGAGGAAGAACACGCCATGTTCTCCTTTTCGCTGGTCGACGTCTTGGGCAGCGCACCCTCGGATCTCACGGACGAGAACCTGCAGTCACGAATTCGCGCTGTCTTGATGATGGCAATCTCGAACGCGACGGGCGCCATCGTGCTCACGACCGGCAACAAGTCAGAGATGGCGGTTGGCTACTCCACGCTCTACGGCGACTCCGCGGGTGGCTTCGCGGTCATCAAGGACGTGCCCAAGATGCTCGTCTACGAACTCTGTCGCTACCGAAACGAACGAGCTCGTAGTGACGGCGATCCCGAGCCCATTCCCGAGTCTGTGCTGACGAAGCCCCCGTCGGCGGAGTTGCGTCCCGACCAGCGCGACGACCAGTCGCTGCCGCCCTACGAGGTGCTCGATCCCTTGCTCGAGCTCTACGTCGAAGAGGACGCCACCGCCGAAGAGATCATCGCGCTCGGCTACGACCGCTCGTTGGTGACGCGCATCACGCGACTCGTCGATCGCAGTGAGTACAAACGACGTCAGATGCCACCGGGCGTGCGCATTACGAAGAAGGCTTTCGGCCGTGATCGACGAATGCCCATCACGAACGCCTTTCGTCCTGAGGACTAATGGACGCACGCGGCTCGATGGTTCATCTCTACTCGTGCTTTGACGCGATGTACGTGGCGTACGGCGAAGCCGCGCCCAACTTGACCGACGACGCCTTCGTCATTCGCGCCTACGAAGCGGGCCGTGCCTTCGGCGACGTCGCGCTGGCGTTTCGCGACTACCTCGACGACGCGCCAAGCGAGGTCATTCCCGCGCTCGACGAGGCACTTCGCCGCGCCCGAGAGGACGACGAGAGCGGGGCGATGCTGCTCTTCGCCCTGGCCATGGTCGTGGGGCCGAGAGTGCTCGTCTCACTTCGTGACGCCCGTGATCAGGTCGACTTCGACGAGGAGGCGCTGGCGGTCCTGACACGGGCCTCGAAGGTGATGGTCCAAGAGATCGTGAAGGTGGGTGAGGTGACGAAAGACCAGGCGCCGATTGACGATCCCCAGTGGCAAGTGGACGCCCAGGAGCTCTCGCGGCGCCTCGACGCAACCGGAAACGCTGAAAGCTTCGGCATTTCCCGGTAGGTTGCGTACCTCCGTATAACTAGAAGTGTCGGAGATCCCAGCGAACTCCACCCAGCAAAAGAGGAACCATGGCCAAAGACCGTATAGATCGTGACGATGAGGACCTCGTACGTCTTTACCTCTCTGACATTGGTCAGTACACCCTTCTGACCAAGGACGATGAAGTTCACTTGGCTCAGACCATCGAGGAGGGCCGCGAAGCGAAGGCCGAACTGGAGGCCTCGGAGAACGACAAGAAGATCAAGATCACCCCGAGCCGCAAACTGGCGCTGAAGCGCGCCGCGCACCGCGGTGACCAGGCCGAACGTGACTTCGTCCAGTCCAACCTCCGTCTCGTGGTCTCGATCGCGAAGAAGTACCAGGCCTCGGGCCTCCCGCTGCTCGACCTCATCCAGGAGGGCAACCTCGGCCTGATGCACGCCGTCGAGAAGTTCGACTGGCGCAAGGGCTTCAAGTTCTCCACCTACGCCACGTGGTGGATCCGTCAAGCCATCACGCGCGGTATCGCGAACACCGGGCGCACGATTCGTCTCCCGGTCCACGCCGGTGACACCTTGGCGCGCGTGCAAAAGGCGCAGTCGCGTCTTGAGCTCAAGTTTGGTCGACCCCCCACCATCAAGGAGCTCTGCGAAGAGTGCGAGATGCCCGAGGACAAGCTCATCGAAGCGCTGCGTTTCCGTTCAGAGCCGATATCTCTTTCTGAGCCTCTGCGCGAGGACGGCGACGCCGAATTGGGCGACGTCGTCGAAGACCGTTCGGCCGAGTCGCCCTTCGACGTGGCCGCGGTGAAGATGATGCCCGCCGCGATCGAGAAGTTGCTCCAGCCCCTCGACGAGCGCGAGCAGAAGATTCTTCGGATGCGTTTTGGTCTCGACGGTGCCGGAGAGATCCGCACGCTCGAGGACGTAGGCGCGGAGATGAACTTGACGCGCGAGCGAATTCGCCAGATCGAGGCTCGCGCGATGAGCAAGTTGCGTCACCCCTCGTCCGACACGGGCGCGCGCGATCTCCTCACGCTTTAACGACGCTGGTACCTCGCGCCGCCGAGACCGAGCACGGCGGCCACGCCGACGACGAGTGCACTCAAGAGAAACGGGGTGTGCGACTTCGAGCGACTGAGCGCGGTCACGGGATGGCTGAACGTCAGCAGCGGCCACTGTTTCTCGTGGGCGATCTTCTCCAGTTGGCGATCCGCGTTCACGGCGAAGGGGTGTCCGACGGACTCCAACATCGGTACGTCGGTCTCGGAGTCGGAGTAGGCGTAGGACGCACTGAGATCGATCCCGCGCCGTTGGGCGAGTTCGCGCATGGCGAGGGCCTTGTTCTCACCCTGCGCGAAGAAGGCCATCTCTCCGGTGAACTTCCCGTCGAGGTCGATGAGGGCCTGGGAGGAGATGGCGCCGGTAAGGCCGAGGAGTTCGGCGAAGGGTTCCACGATCTCCGCGGGTGCACTCGAGACGAGGTAGACCTCTTCTCCCTCCGCGAGGTGATGGTCGATGAGCTCGAGGGCCTCGGCGTAGATCAGGGGCTCGATCACGTCGCTCAGTGTCTCCTTGACGAGGAGGCGAACTTCGTCCTGGTCCCAACCTCTCGTGATTTTCAGCACGGTTTCACGGACTTTTGCGAGCCGCTTCTCGTCGGCGCCGAACCGCTGAAACCAGAGTTGCGCGACGCCCGCTCGAATGAGGGTTCGTCGATGTAGGAGTCCGCGGGCGTGGAGTTCGGGTCCGAGCGCGACCAGCGACGACTTCACGATGACCGTCTTATCTAGATCGAAAAAGGCGGCGCGCACCTTTTCATGCTAGGTCCAGTTGTTGACGACGTTGGGTCGCTGTTAGCCAATGAACGCAGCGGCGCAGTCCTGCGTCGCGTCGACGCGCGCCATCAAGACGACGTGATCTTGCTCGAGGAAGTGCATCGAAGACGTCGGCACCAACGGCTGTTCGTTGCGAACGACCGCGACGACGCGCAGCGAATCGGGTAGGCGAAGTTCGTCCAGCGTGAGGTTCTGCGCGACGGCGGGCGCCTTCTCGTCGAGCGTGACTTCGATGAGTCGCATCCGACCGTGCGCGAGGGTCATGAGTTGAATGATGGCGCCTACTTCCACGGCCTCGTCGACGAGCGACGTGATCAGGGCCGGTGTCGAAACCGAGACGTCGACGCCCCAACTCTCGTTGAAGAGCCACTCGTTGCGGGCGTTGTTGATGCGGCTGATGGTGCGTGGGACCCCGAACTCTTGTTTCGACAACCAACTGATGACGAGGTTGTCCTCGTCGTCGCCGGTCGCGGCGATCATGACGTCGGCGCTTCGTACGTCGGCGGCTGAGAGGCTCGCGAACTCACAGGCGTCAGCGGCCATCACGGTCACGCCCGGCAACATGGTCTTCAACTTTTCGGCGGTGTCGGCGACCTGTTCCATCAACGTGACGTCGTGGTGGCGATCGATGAGGTCGAGCGCTATCGACGTCCCGACCGACCCGCCGCCGGCGATGACGACCCTCACGGCGCGCTCGTTCCGAGCAGCGTCCGCAAGTCACGTAGACCTTCGTTGTTGACGAGGAACTCGAGGACGTCGTCTTCTTGAGCGAAGAGTCCTTCGACGTTGACGCGAGCCTGGCCCGCGCGGATCAGGCCGACGAGGCGGACGTTCTGGCCGACGTGAAAGCTGGCCACGGGCTTGCCGGCGAGGGCGTCGGGCACGATGCGTTCCACCAGGTGCATGGTGTTGGCCGAATCGGTCCACTCGATCGAGTCGTCCGATGGCAACATCCACCGCTTCACCTGTTGGGTCGTCCACAACGATGTCGCGACCGTGGGGATGCCGAGTTTCATATAGATGTCCGCTCTCGCGGGGTCGTAGATACGAGCGACGACGTTCTTGATGTTGTAGTGGTCGCGCGCGATACGGGCACAGAGAATGTTGGTGTTGTCACCGCTGGTGACGGCCGCGAGGGCGTCCGCGCTCGCGGCTTCGGCCTGGAAGAGCACGTCTCGGTCAAAGCCCGAGCCGACGATGGTCTTGCCGTGGAAGTGGGTGAGACGTCGAAGACTGTCGCGTTTCTTTTCGATCACGACGACGGAGTGGCCCTCTTCGGAGAGTTCCATGGCGAGTTCCGAACCAACTCGGCCACAGCCGACCACGATGATGTGCACGCTCTTATCTGACCACACGACGGCTTTTGACTGCAACTTCGGGCAAAGTGAACGCCGTTGAAGAGTTATCGAGGAAAGGGAGTGGCTTAGTATCGACTGCGTGCCAGAAGAGGATAAGCCAGCGCCGACGCGCGCGCCCGTTCTGACGTCACACGCAAATCTGGCGAAGTTCTATCCCGAGACGTGGGACTACCGACTGAAGCGAGTCTTCCTCGGAAAACCGCTCGTCACCGAACAGTTGAGCGGCGAGCGGCTCAAACGACCGATTGCTCTGGGCGTGTTGGCGCCAGACTGTATCTCCTCGTCGGCGTACGGTACTGAGCAGATTCTGACCCAGATGACGCCCGCGATTGGGCTCGCGGCCTTTTCGCTCGTCGTGCCGATCATGTTCGTCATCATTGGGGTGTTGTTGTTCGTCACCTTGTCATACCTCGACGTCATCAAGTACTACACGACGGCCGGCGGGGCCTACGTGGTGGCGCGCGACAACTTCGGGCCGAAGATCGCCCAGATCGCCGCAGTCGCGCTGTTGATCGACTACATCGTGACCGTCGCGGTACAGTGTTCGGCCGGCACCGCCGCACTGACGACGGCGTTTCCGCAACTGACGCGCTTCACCCTCATCATCACGGTCGGCGTCGTTCTCGTCTTGATCTTCGGCAACCTTCGCGGACTGCGCGAGGCCGGCTCCTACTTCGCCATCCCTACGTATTTCTACGTCGTCATGTTGTCGGCCACGATTCTCATTGGCTATTACAAGAAGTTCATGGGCACGTTGCCAGTGATTCATCAGCCGGCGATTCGAGATTTGGTTCAAGGTCGCTTGGGCCATCAGGGCAACGGACTTCTCATGGGTTTGGCCTTTCTCACCCTGTTGAAGGCGTACGCGAACGGTGGATCGTCGCTGACTGGTCTCGAAGCGATCTCGAATGGTGTCGGGAGTTTTCGTCGACCTGAGTCGAAGAACGCACGCGCCACGCTGGTCATGATGTCCTCGATCCTCGCCTTCCTTCTCATCGGCACCACGTTGCTCGCGTCCTGGACGCACGCGTTGCCCTACGCCGTCGGATCGCCAACGGTGGTCGGGCAGATTGTGTCCGACGTCGTCGGCGCGCACGGGTTTGGCCACTATGTGTTCTTCGTCACTCAGTTCGCCACTGTCTTGATCCTCTACACCGGTGGCAACACGTCGTTCAACGGCTTTCCGTTCCTCGCGAACTACGTCGCCACCGACCGCTACCTGCCACGCCAGCTCACCAAACGAGGTCATCGTCTGGCGTTCTCCAACGGCATCCTCGTCCTCGGTGTCGTGTCGCTAGCGCTGATCCTCGTCTTTAACGCGAGGGTCAACGCGTTGATCGCCTTGTACGCCATTGGCGTCTTCACGGGTTTCACGTTGGCGGGCGCGGGCATGGTCGCGCGACACCTGCGAGAGAAGAGCGGGCACTGGCGCCGAGGCGTGTTCGTCAACGCACTCTCGGCGAGTGTCACGGCGATCGTGGTACTCGTCTTCGCGATCGCCAAGTTCACCGAGGGCGCGTGGATCATCCTGATCGTGGGGCCGATCATGTACGTCGGCCTGATGCGTTTTCACAAGCAGTACCTGCGTGAGGAGAAGGCCTTCGAGGCCAACAGCGCGAAGTCGTCAATACACATTCGCATGAACCGCGTCATTGTCTTCGTCGACAACTACGACCTTCCGACCGAGCGCGCCTTGTTGTACTGCAACTCCTTGAACCCCTACTCCGTTCGCGCGGTGCACTTCGACATCGACCCCCTTGTCACCCAACGGCTCCAACAACGCTGGGGCGCCGCGAACACCGCCTCGGCGAGCATCAGTCTCGAGATCCATGACTGCGAGGACCGACGTGTCGACCGCGCGGCGCTCGAGCTGGTCGCCGACGCGGTGCGCGACCCCGACGTCTTCTGCATGGTCATTTTGCCCCGACGGGGCTTCGTCTCGCGCCTCCAGCGACTGCTGCACGACCGCACGGCCGACAACATGGCGAGCGCCGTGATGCACGTGCCCCGTACGGCCGCGACGATCATCCCGTACCGGGCGTTGCGCCGTCGAATCCCCGAGGGGGAACTGACCGAGGAGCCCGTGAGCGACGAAGTCCTTCGCGGAGGCGTGCGCGAAGACGCGCACCTCGAGGCCGACGCCATACTGAGAGCACGATCGAGCGACTCCGCTCCGATCGGTGGCGTGACGGAGCGAC
Organism: Acidimicrobiales bacterium; assembly: GCA_035531635.1. GTDB lineage: Bacteria > Actinomycetota > Acidimicrobiia > Acidimicrobiales > RAAP-2 > RAAP-2. The sequence goes on from DATKSO010000096.1 coordinate 12,594, forward strand.
AGTTCGTGGAGATCGCCGGTCGTGTGCGATCGATGGCGATCGGCAACGAGAGTGGCGTGCACGAGCTTCGTTGCGTCATCACCGACAACACCGGTTCGATCACGCTGGTGTTCCAAGGTCGCACCGACGTTCCCGGCATCGAACGCGGCACGAGGCTCTTGGTGAAGGGGACGGTCACGTCACTGCGTCGCGAAGCCGTTATTCTCAATCCGCAGTACGAAATCGTCGCCGCACCCCAAGGCAACAGCTAAATTTCCCTGATTCTGGTTGTGGCAGCCTGTGCCTAGCGAATCGTCGACCATTGGGCTCGAGCGTGCGACCATGACGGTTGAAGAGTCCAGTACCTGCCTAACTTGTGTAGCGACAGTGCAAGGTGGCGATAGTGTGTCACGCCGTGAGATACCTGAGAGGTGGTGAGCGTGGCTCGAGCACTCGTCATCGTTGAGTCCGTCGCCAAAGCGACACGCATCCAGGGCATGCTCGGGCCGGACTACATCGTCAAACCCTCCATTGGCCACATTCGCGACCTGCCCCAGAGCGCGGCCGATATTCCCGCGTCCGTGAAGGGCGAAAAGTGGGCACGCCTCGGCATCAACGTCAACGATCACTTCAAACCGGTCTACGTCGTCTCGAGCGATCGGAAGAAGATCGTCGCCGAGTTGAAGGCGGCCCTGAAGCAGGTCGACGAGCTCTACCTCGCCACCGACGAGGATCGCGAGGGTGAGGCCATCGCCTGGCACCTCCAGGAGGTGCTCAACCCGAAGGTTCCCGTGAAGAGGATGGTCTTTCACGAGATCACCCCGGCGGCCATCACCAAGGCGGTGTCGGAGACGCGCGATCTCGACCTGCGTCTCGTCGACGCCCAGGAGGGTCGTCGATTCCTCGACCGCCTGGTCGGCTACGAGGTCTCACCGGTGCTGTGGCGAGCGGTCGACAAGGCGCGCTCGGCTGGCCGGGTGCAGTCGGTAGCGATCCGACTGGTCTGCGAACGCGAACGCGAGCGGATGGCGTTTCGATCCGCGTCGTGGTTCGACGTGACGGCGACCCTTCGCGCTGAGAGCACCACGTTCGAGGCCACGTTGGAGACCGTGAACGGTGCCGCGCTCGCGACGGGAAAGAACTTTGACGCCGCCGGTCGTCTCGAGACGAAGGCGTCGGTGGAAGTATTGAGCGAAGCCGTCGCGACGTCCATCGCCCATGAACTCGCGGGTGAGCGACTGCACGTGGACGCTGTCACCTCGACCCCGCGCACGCAACGACCGCAACCGCCTTTCATGACGTCGTCGCTGCAGATCGAGGCGAGTCGCAAACTCCGCTTCGACCCCGAGCGCACGATGCGCGCGGCACAGCGACTCTACGAACAGGGTTGGATCACCTACATGCGAACCGACTCGACGACGCTGTCCGACGAAGCGATCAACGCCGCGCGTGCGCAGGCCGCGTCGATGTTCGGCGACGACTACGTGTCGGACCAACCGCGTCGATACGATCGCAAAGTCAAGAACGCCCAGGAAGCGCATGAAGCCATTCGTCCGGCCGGGGAGTCGTTTCGCACGCTCGACGAAGCACAAGCACAACTGAACGGCGATGAACGCGCCGTCTACGACCTCATCTGGAAGCGCACGATCGCCTCACAGATGGTCGACGCGCGACTGACGCAGGACAAGGTTCGACTTTCGGGCACGCTCACCAACGTCGCCGAACGTCCTGGCGAGGTCACGGTCGGTCTGAGTGCGACGGGACTGCGCATCGAGTTCGCCGGTTTTCGCCGCGCTTACGTCGAAGGTACCGACGACCCCGAGGCCGAGCTCGCCGACCAAGAGCGACTGTTGCCGGTGCTGAACGAAGGCAGTGACGTCCCCGTCGAGCGGGCTGAGGCGAAGTCGCACGACACGCAACCACCCGATCGCTACTCCGAGGCGACGCTCATCAAGAAACTCGAGGATCTCGGTATCGGTCGTCCGTCGACCTACGCCTCGGTCATGAAGACGATCGAACGGCGGGGCTACGTGTGGAAGAAGGGCAAGTCCCTCGTTCCGACGTTTCGGGCCTTCGCCGTCGTGAACCTCCTGGAGTTCTACTTCGCCGACCTCGTCGACTACCAGTTCACCGCCGCGATGGAAGATCAGTTAGACGAGATCGCCCAAGGTCGTCAGGACCTCGAACCCTGGTTGAAGAAGTTCTACTTTGGCGACGAGTCGGCGACGAGCGAGTTCGCGCGACTCGGTCTCCAGCACGTGACCCACGAACCCCACGAGTTCGACTTCGCCGCGATCAACTCGCTTCCTTTGGGTGACGCGCCGGACGGCGTGAGCGTGTCGGTGCGCTCGGGGCGTTACGGCCCCTACCTCGTGCACGGTGAGAATCGTGTCTCGATCCCCGAGGCGACCGAGCCCGACTCGCTCACCGTCGAGCACGCGCTCGAGCTCCTGGCGGCGCCGAGTAACGATCGGGCGCTCGGCGTCGACGACGAGGGTGAGACGATCTATCTGAAGGCCGGACGTTACGGACCCTACGTGCAGATCGGCGAGATGACCGACCCGAAGGAGAAGCCCAAGACGGCGTCGCTCTTTTCGACCATGGCGCCCGAGAGCGTGTCGCTCGACGACGCGAAGTTGCTCTTGTCGCTGCCGCGTACCGTGGGCGAGCATCCCGACGGCGGGGCGATCCTCGCCCAGAACGGGCGCTACGGCCCCTACCTCACGTGGGGCAAGGAGACGCGCTCGCTCGAGGATGAGGCGCAGATCTTCAGCGTCGACCTCGCGCGCGCCGTGGCTCTCTTGGCCGAACCCAAGCAACGTGGTCGCCGTGCCGCCGCGGGACCGCTGGCGGACCTGGGCGAAGACCCCGTCACCAAGCGCAACGTCGTCGTACGTAGTGGTCGTTTTGGTCTCTACGTCACTGACGGTGAGACGAACGCCACGCTACGTCTGGGCGACACGCCCGAGTCCATGACCATGGACCGCGCGAGCGAACTGCTCGCCGAACGCCGCAACGCCGAGCCCTCGACGCGCGCTCGTAACAGCGTGAAGAAGACGACGAAGAAGGCCGCCGCGAAGAAGACGACGAAGAAGGCGACCAAGAAGACGACCAAGTCCACGGGCGCCACGAAGAGGGCCGCCGTCGCGCAAGGGGCACAGGCGAACGCTGCCTTGTTGAAGAGTGCCCGTCACGAGGACGAGGCGTGAGCCCACGGGGCGCCTTCCTCGTCTTCGAGGGCATCGACGTGAGCGGCAAGAGCACCCAGGCGCGACGAGTGGCTGAGATGCACGGCGCCCTCTTCACCTTCGAGCCGGGTGACACCGCGATGGGCGCTGACCTGCGCCACTGGGTCCTCGACGCCGCGACGCCGATGGACCCCTCGACCGAAGCACTGTTGATGCTCTCGGACCGTTCTCATCACGTGCGCAGCGTCATCGAACCAACGCTGCTCAGCGGGCGCGGCGTCGTGAGCGATCGCTTCTACGCCTCCACGCTCGCGTACCAGGGGTACGGTCGCGGCGTCGACCTGAGGCTCTTGGAGGCGGCGAGTGAGTTGGCCATTGGCTCGTGTCTGCCCACCCTGACGATTCTGCTGGACGTATCCCTCGAGGTCGTGAACGAGCGACGCGCGCACGACGCCAAGGACCGATTCGAATCGGCCGACTTGGCGTTTCACCAGCGGGTGCGCGAGGGGTACTTGGCGCTCGCTCGCGAGCACTCGTGGTTCGTCGTCGACGGATCGCTCGGCGTGGACGACGTCGCGAGCGTGATCGACGGGCGAGTGGCGGACCTACCCTGGTGACATGACGGACGTCTTTGAGCGCTTGGTGGGCCAGGATCGAGCAGTGGCCGCGCTACGCCAGTACGCGACGAATCCCGTACACGCTTACCTCTTCAGTGGGCCGGCGGGCGCGAGCGTGCACGACTCCGTCCTCTCCTTCGCCGCGGCGTTGCAATGTCCGCGGCACGGCTGCGGAACCTGTGACGTCTGTCGACTGGTCCTCGCCGATCAAGATCCCGACGTGTACTTCGCCGAACGATCGGGCGTGTCGTGGCGTTTGGAGGAGATCCGAGAAGCTGAGCGCGTCTCCAGGCGACGGCCGCTCGGACCGGGCTATCAGATCGTCGTCATCGAGGACGTGGAGTTGACAACCACGGGCGCCTCGCCCAGCGCGCCGGCTCTCTTGAAGTCCCTCGAGGAGCCGCCCAGTCGCACCATCTTTCTCCTCAGCGCCGAAGAACTGCCCGCGGCGCTCGACACCATCATCTCAAGGTGTCTCGACGTCAAGTTGCGGGCCCTCAGTGACGAAGACCTTGAGGCGATCTTGGTGGGTGAGGGGGCTCAGCTATCAGCCGCGCGAAGCGCGGCAGCCGCGGCCAACGGCAATCTTCGCCGCGCGCGTGTCCTGGTGCGTGACGCCGAACTGTCGTCGCGCGTCGCGCAGTGGCGAAGTGTCCCCGAGCGCTTGACGGGAACGCCGGCCTCGTCGGCCCTCGTCGCCCAGAGCATCGCCGCGTCGCTCGACGAGGCCATCACGCCACTGCAACAGCTCCAGGATGAAGAGATGGCGCGCCGAGCCAGCGACGCGCGCGAGATGGGGCTTCGCGCGGTCACGAATCGAAAGGACGTCGAAGCGCAGTTCAAGCGAGAGCAGCGACGTTTTCGACTCGACGAACTGCGATTCGGCTTTAGCGCCTTGACCGGCGTCTACCGTGAGCGGATGATGGAGAACCTGGACGCGAGCGTCGAGGGTGACGCCAGGAGCGAATACCGCGTCGGCGCTTCACTTCGCGCCATTGACGCAGTCGCCGAAGCAAATCGGCGGCTCTCGACGAACATTGACGAGTCGCTCTTGTTGCACGATCTCATGTTCTCGTTGATGGAGTTTTGAACGGGGCTCGAGGATCGTCGCGCGCATGGACTATTCTTTCTCTCTGCGCCTGGGTAGCTCAGTCGGTAGAGCAACGCATTCGTAATGCGTAGGTCAGGAGTTCGAATCTCCTCCCAGGCTCCATTTCGTCGGGTCGGTTGACGCGTCTCGACTGGACGTTGACGCCCAAACGGCCCGCTTCGGCGTGTCCCGGGACGCGGCGCACGAGACTGCTCGACTAGCGAGCGAACTCACTACACGTTGACCGTAATCGAAGTCATCGTCTATCACTGAGAAACGTAGGCGACGACGTCGATTGACGCAAGCAGTTGCTGCGACTCACCACGTCGGTGGGCATTTCTATGAAGGCTGGTAGTTTGACTTCCATCGACATCGCACAGGGAGCCTTTCGTTGGTATCTGCCGAACTACCGCGCACGATGAGTGGAGTTTCCTCCACGAACGACGACTTCGACGAAAGGGCACGAGACGAGAACTTTCCAGTCGCCTCGTGGTTTTTGCCCCGTGCCGTGCGCTCGAACCTCATGGCGATCTACGGCTTCGCCCGGCTCACGGACGACGTGGGCGACGAGGCACACGGTGATCGACTCAAGCTCTTGGACGGACTCGAAGCGCAACTCGATCTCGCCGCACACGGCGGTGCGACGAATCCGACGTTCCAACGGCTCACACCGGTCATTCGCGATCTGAACTTGAGCCTCGACCCGTTTCGACGCCTCATCGAGGCGAATCGGATGGACCAGCACGTCAGCCGCTATCGAACGTTCGATGACCTGGTGGGGTACTGCATGTTGTCGGCGGCGCCGGTGGGCGAGTTGGTGTTGGCCGTCTTCGGTCTTTCCAGTGAGGAGCGAATCAAACGTTCGGACAAGGTCTGTATCGCGCTGCAACTGGTTGAGCATCTTCAAGACGTCCGTGAAGACGCGTTGCGCGGACGCGTCTACCTTCCCCTCGAGGACATGGAACGTTTCGGGTGCGTTGAAGGCGATCTCGTGCACCAGCACACCTCACCCGCGACGCGAGCGCTTATCTCCTTCGAAGCCGAGCGCGCGCGTGATTTGCTCAACGTTGGCGTGCCCCTCGCTGCGACGCTCCCACTTCGACCCCGCGTTGCGGTGGCTGGTTTCACCGCCGGTGGGGTGGCGGCGCTCGACTCGATCAAGCGCGCCAAATACGACGTGTTGGGTGTGCGGTGTCGCCCGAGCAAGGCCGGCGTCGCTCGACACATGCTGCGCTACTTCGTTGAGGCGAGCTTGAAGAGAGTGCGAACGTGAGCACTGACGACGCCTACGCGTACTGCGAGTCGATGACCCGGCGCGAAGCGAAGAACTTCGCGTACGGCATCAGGCTGTTGCGAAAGCCCGAACGTCAGGCGCTATCGGCCGTGTACGCCCTGGCCCGACGGATCGACGACATCGGTGACGGCGACGGGACCGCCGAGGAGAAGCTCGTCGGACTGAAGCGGGTACGGCACGACCTCGAGACCCTCGACACCCAGACGAACGATCTCGTGCTGGCGGCGGTGGCGGACGCGCAGCGTCGGTACGAACTCCCCATGAGTTGTTTTGGCGAGATCATCGACGGATGCGAGATGGACGTCAACGGCACGTCCTACGAGACGATCGACGATCTCGTGGGGTACTGCCGTAACGTGGCGGGATCGGTGGGTCGGCTATCCCTCGCCATCTTCGGGACGGACCGTCCCGACGAGGCGATTCCGCTCGCCGACTCACTCGGCGTGGCGCTGCAGCTCACGAACATCTTGCGCGACGTGGTCGAGGACAAGTCGTTGGGTCGCGTGTACCTGCCGAGCCAAGATGCCCGTTCCGTCAACTGCGCGCCCGATCTCAACGGCCCGGCCGCCGACGTCGCGCGCCTCGTCGCCCTCGAATGCGTGCGAGCCCGCGAATGGTTCGCGGAAGGGCTCGGACTTTTGCCACTGCTCGACGCTCGGAGTCGCGCGTGCGTGGGCGCGATGGCGGGCATCTATCGACATCTCCTTTCGCGAATCGAGCATGAACCGATTGCCGTGATGGAGCGCCGAGTGTCGCTACCCACCTGGGAAAAGGTGGTGGTGGCCGTGAACAGCCTCGCTCGGGCGCGCGGGTGACGCCGGTGCGTGTCGGGATCGTCGGCGGGGGCCTGGCCGGAATCGCCGCGGCGTTGAGCGCTGCGGACGCGGGGGCGCAGGTGGTACTCGTCGAACGCCGGCCGTCATTGGGCGGTCTCACGTCATCGATTCAACACAACGGACTCTCCTTCGACAACGGTCAGCACGTGTTCCTTCGGTGCTGCACCGAGTACCTGGCCTTTCTCGAACGGATCGGCGCCGCCGACCAGGTGTACGTGCAGCCGCGTCTCGACGTGCCCGTCCTCTCTCCGGATGGTTCGCGCGCGACGATCGCGCGCGACGCGTTACCGGCGCCGCTCCATCTCGCGCGTTCGATCGCGAAGTATCGACACCTCTCCATTGGAGAGCGCGCGCGCCTCGTGCGCGCGGCGCTCGCGCTGCGACGACTCGATCCGGAGGATCGCTCGCTCGACGAGATCTCCTTCGCCGACTGGCTGCGCCGCCACGGTCAGTCAGCTCGCGCTATCGATCGTCTGTGGAATCTGATCGCGTTGCCCACGCTCAACGTCGCCGCGAACGACGCGTCCCTCGCGCTCGCGGTCAAGGTCTTTCGCGTCGGTCTCCTCGATCGCTCCGACGGCGCGGACATGGGATGGTCAAAGGTCCCACTCGCCGAGCTGCACGGGGCGAACGCCCTTCGTGCTTTGGACGCGGCCGGTGTCGAGACCCTCCTCAACGCGTCAGCGAGTTCGATCGAACGGACCTCGACCGGGTCGTTCGTCATTGGCACCGCTGAGGGTGTCGGCGTCGACGCCGTGATCGTGGCCACGTCGCCTCGCGCGCTGGCGTCGTTTGGCGTGCCCGCCGGGGCGAGCATCGCCGAAGGACTCGGCTCGTCGCCGATCGTCAACGTGCACCTCGTGCTCGATCGCAGGGTCACGGAGCTCCAGATGGCCGCGGTGATCGATTCGCCGATCGAGTATCTCTTCGATAGAACGGCGTCGTGCGGCTTGTCGTCAGGTCAGTGCCTCGTGGTCTCGCTCTCGGCCGCCGATCGCTACCTCGGCGTCGGATCCCCCGAACTCGTGACGACGTTTCTCGCTGCGTTGCGCGAGCTCTTCCCGGCGGCGCGCGACGCACAACTCGTCGACTCGCTCGTCACCCGAGAGCGAGCGGCGACCTTTCGTGCGGCTCCGGGCACGCGAGCCTTTCGACCGGCGACGGCGACGGAGGTACCGGGCCTCTTCCTCGCTGGCGCGTGGTGCGACACGGGCTGGCCCGCGACGATGGAGGGCGCGGTTCGAAGCGGCAACCGCGCCGCTCGACAGGCGCTCGCGCACCTGTCAGAATCGCCACTCAACGACGTAGGCAATCAAGAGAGGATCGGGACGTGACCCTGACCAACTCGCGGTCACGCCGTGACGGCGATCCCGTGGCCACCGAAGTCTTGGCGCGCGCGCGATCGGTCGTGCAGCCCGCCTTGAACGCGGCGGCGTCAAGACTGAGTCCCGAACTTCAAACCGCGCTCGACCACCACCTCGCGGGAGGCGGCAAATACGTACGCGCGGGGCTCGTCTTGCTGTCGGCCAGCGCTGGTGGAGGCGACGAGCAGGACGGCGTCGTCGGGGCCGTCGCGATGGAGCTCATCCACAACTACTCGTTGATTCACGACGACATCATCGACGGCGACGTGGAGCGGCGCCATCGGCGCACGCTCTGGGCAGAGTTCGGCGTTGGTCCGGCGATCATTGCTGGCGACGCGATGTCGATTCTCGCCTTTCAACTCCTTCTCGAGGATCCGACGAACGCTCGCGTGCGCGCGGCGGGTCTCCTCGGTCACGCCACGCAGGCCATGATCACCGGTCAGGCGGAAGATATGGCCTCGGAGCTTCGTTCGTCACTCACGGTGGAGGAGTGCCTTCGCATGGAAGCCGGTAAGACGGGTGCGCTGTTGTCGTGCTCGGCCTCCGTCGGGGCTGTCCTCGCGGGGGCTCCCGACGTGATCGTCGAGGCGCTGGCGGACTTTGGAAGCCACCTCGGTGTCGCGTTCCAGGCCGTTGACGACGTGTTAGGAATCTGGGGTGAGTCGAGCGTGACGGGCAAGCCGGTCGGCAGTGACCTTCGCCAGCACAAGAAGAGCCTGCCGATCTCGATCGCTGGCGAACTCGGTGTCGACGTGTACGGGACGCTCGCGTCGCCTCTCGGACACGACCTGACGGAAAAGGAAGTGGCCGGCGCCTTGACCCTGCTCGATGAGTGTGGCGCCCGACGAGAGACGATGGCCATCGGCACGGCGCACCTTCGACTCGCCCTTGAGGCGCTCGACCGGGCGCCCCTGGCACCAGAGCCACGCAGGGAACTCGCGGCGATCGCGAACTACGTCATCGAGCGTGACCAGTGAGCGACCTCAACCAGCGTGAGTCGACCGAGACCCCCCCTGAAGAGGAGTTGCTGACGCCACCAACGCCCCCGCGTGACGTCCGCGAGACGCTGCGTCGCGCCGTTGATCAGTTGATCTCACTGCAGGATCCGAACGGTTGGTGGAAGGGCGAATTGGAGACCAACGTCTCCATCGACGCGGAAGATTTGCTGCTGCGCGAGTTTCTCGGCGTTCGCACTGAGGCCCAGACCGTCGCGACGGCCCGTTGGATCCGCTCGCGTCAACGCGAGGACGGCACGTGGGCCAACTATCACGGTGGGCCGGCGGACCTGTCGACCACCATCGAGGCCTACGTCGCGCTCCGGCTGGCCGGCGATTCGCCCGAGGACGATCACCTCTGTCGCGCCGCGGACTTCATCCGAACGTCAGGCGGCATCGAGAACAGTCGTGTCTTCACGAGGATCTGGCTCGCGCTGTTCGGCCTCTGGCCGTGGACGCAGATCCCGGTACTGCCACCCGAGTTGATGTTCTTGCCCCGTTTCGCTCCGCTCAACATCTACGACTTCGCCTGCTGGGCTCGTCAGACCGTGGTGGCCCTGACGGTGGTGAGCGCGCACCGGCCCGTTCAGTCACTTGGTTTTGACACGGATGAGCTTCGAAGTGGCGGCGTCGCGGAAACGCGCGACTCCCTGCGACGTTGGTCGGGTCGCTTTCAGGCACTTGACCGTATTCTGCACCAGTACGAACGACACCCGATTCGCCCGCTGCGAAAGGTTGCCCTGCGACAGTCCGAGCGATGGATCCTCAAGCGCCAAGAGGCCGATGGTTCGTGGGGCGGCATTCAGCCGCCGTGGGTCTACTCGTTGATCGCGCTGAAACTCCAGGGTTACGACATTGATCACCCCGTCATGCGCGCGGGCCTCAACGGTCTCGACGGCTTCACCATCGAAGATGAGGCCGGTCGGCGAATCGAAGCCTGTCAGTCGCCCGTGTGGGACACGGCGCTCGCGGTGAGCGCGCTCGCCGACGCCGGACTCTCGCCCGAGGACCCCACGCTGCTCGTCGCCGCGCGCTACCTGCTCGGAGAAGAGATCACGTCACGAGGTGACTGGTCGATCCGCCGTCCGAAACTTGAACCGAGTGGCTGGGCCTTCGAATTTGAAAACGATACCTACCCCGACGTCGACGACACCGCCGAGGTCGTGCTCGCGCTCGGCCGCACCGCCGAACCGACCCTCGGGGCGACGGCGCGCGCCGTGACGTGGATCAAGGGGATGCAGTGTGACGACGGCGGTTGGGCGGCCTTTGACGTCGACAACGTGCAGGCCCTTATGCGTGAGCTGCCCTTCAGTGACTTCGGGGAGTTGATCGATCCGTCGAGCGCCGACGTCACCGCCCACGTGCTCGAGATGCTCGCGGCCGTCGAACCCTCGAGTGGCGTCATCGAGCGGGGCGTCGAGTGGCTCTTGGCCGCCCAAGAGGATGACGGTTCGTGGTTCGGACGTTGGGGAGCCAACTACGTCTACGGGACGGGCGCCGTGCTCCCCGGTCTCGCCGCCGCCGGACTTCCCCTCGACCACCCGGCGATGCGTCGCGCCGTCAGTTGGCTCGAGGGCCATCAGAATCTCGACGGGGGATGGGGCGAGGACCTTCGTTCGTATCGTGACGTGACGTACCGGGGTCGTGGACCATCGACCGCGTCGCAGACGAGTTGGGCGCTCCTCGGACTCTTGGCCGCGGGTGAGTGCACGACGGCGGTCGAACGAGGCGTCGAGTACCTCATCGAGACCCAAGACGACGACGGATCGTGGGAAGAGCCGTGGTTCACGGGTACAGGGTTCCCTGGTGACTTCTACATCAACTACCATCTGTACCGACTGGTCTTCCCGGTCATGGCACTGGGACGCTACCTGAGCGGAAGGGGTCCCTTTGGCTGACCTGAGTGTCCTCACCCCGCTACGTATCGAATCGTTCGCTTTCGGTGGGGCCGACGTCGTCATAGGTGCTGGCGCGAACCGCGCGCGGCGCGCCGGCGTCGAGTTGGCCGCGAAATTAGATGAGCACACGGCCGTCGCCCTGGTGGGCGTGGCCGGTGGACTGGCTCCCGAACTCGTGCCGGGCGACCTCGTGATCGCCAGTGAACTGCGCAACACCGAGTCGACGACCTCGAGAAACCTCCCCGCCGCGGCGCTCCTCGCCGCCGAATTTCGCCGCGACCATCTTCCCGTGCACACGGGGCCGCTCATCACGTCGCCCCGCTACGTCTCGAGTGGTGAGCGCGTCGGGCTCGCCGCCTCGGGTGCGTTGGCCGTTGACATGGAGTCGGCGTGGGTGATGGATTACCTGCCCAGGAACCCTCTCGTCGTCGTGCGGTCGATTTCGGATACGAGCACTCGAGGTCCGATGCGCGGCGGCATCAGGGCACTCGGATCGTTGTCGACGGTGCGCGGGCCGCTGCAACGCTGGGCCCGTGCGTGCGGCAAACACGAGATCATCCTGGCTTCGCCACGTTCCTTCTGCGCGGGCGTCGAGCGCGCGATCGAAACGGTGGAGCGCGCCCTTGAGCTCTTCGGCGCGCCGGTGTTCGTGCGCCGCCAGATCGTGCACAATCGGCACGTGGTTGAAGGTCTCGAGCGAAAGGGCGCCGTCTTCGTCCAAGAGATCGACGAGGTACCCGCGGGCGCGGTCCTGGTGCTCGCGGCGCACGGCGTCTCGCCCGAGGTCCGCCAACAAGGCGCCCGGCGTACTGATCTCACGGTGATAGACGCGACGTGTCCCCTGGTCGCGAAGGTGCACAGCGAAGCGCGCCGCTAC
>DATKSO010000097.1:0-9782 GCA_035531635.1 Acidimicrobiales bacterium
CGCGTCTTCGAGACGGATGCCTAGTTTGGGAGAGAAGGACGCGAGGTCACCGTTCAATTGCGTCCGAACCCTCTCAATATCTGCGGTCCGTGTTTCAAAGCGGGTCCTCATGCAGAACTGACCGGTGACGGGATCGGTGAACTGATCGTTCTCGAGGATGTTGCCGTCGATCGCCACGATGGCGGCGCTCGCCGCGCGTACGATACCCGGCACGTCGACGCACTGGAGCGTCACGATGTAGTTGACCATCACCAACCTCCTCATCTCTCAGCGTAGGAGGTGACGAGCGAGGTCTTCCGGTCGGACGTTGTCGTGTTGTTTCGTCAACGATCCTCCGACACCGAGTTACTTCTTGTACGAGAATAAGCCTTGACCGGACTTGCGGCCCATGAGACCAGCTTGGGTCATGCGTGAAAGCAGCGGCGGCGGCGCGAGGTGCGGCTCCTTGAACTCCTCGTAGAGTGACTCCGCGACCGCCATCGTCGTGTCGAGTCCGATGAGGTCGGTGAGCGCAAGTGGTCCCATGGGATGCGCGCAGCCCACCACCATCCCGGTGTCGATGTCCTCGGCGCTGGCGAATCCCGACTCGAGCATCCGTATCGCCGACAGCAGATAGGGGATGAGGAGCGCGTTCACGACGAAACCCGCCCGGTCGGGTGACGTGATGACTCGCTTACTGAGCGACTCCGTTGCGTACGAGCGCACGCGTGCTGTCGTCTCGGGGCTCGTCAGCAGCGACGAGATCAGCTCGACGAGCTTCAGTATTGGAACGGGATTGAAGAAGTGCATCCCGATCACCTGCTCGGGGCGGTGGGTTGCCATGGCGAGCTTGATGATGGGGATCGACGAAGTGTTCGTCGCGAGGATGGCTTCGGGGTCTTTCACTGCGGCGTCGATCTTTCGAAAGACGTCGAGCTTGATCTCCTCGTTCTCGGCAACGGCTTCGATGACGAGTTCACGGTCTTCGAGTTCTGAGAACTCGGTCGTGAATGAGAGGTTGGCGCGGATTCGGCGAGACTCCTCCTCGGCCATCTTCCCTGACGTCACGGCTCGAAGCAGTGACTTCTCGATGCGCTCGAGGCCCTTACCCATGGCGACGGCGTCTTGTTCGACGACCAGGACGTTGGCCCCGGCGCGCGCCGTGACTTCAGCAATGCCCGAACCCATGAGACCGCAACCCACTACACCAATACGATCCATTCGGACCTCCTCGTGTCGAGAAGGGTGGCTTCTCGCGCACTGAGTCTACGACGGCATCGCGAAACCACCTTGGGCGAAGCGCGTCGCCACGGGTCAGTGGCCGCGAGGCCCCGTTGCGTCCGTGACTACGATTGACGACGAGTGAGTAGGGCTCACCGGACGATCTACGAAGGAGCACCTCCATGGACACGGTCAACGTCATTGTTGAGATTCCGCGATTCAGTCAGAATAAGTACGAGTACGACCACGACACGCACACCATCAAATTGGACCGACACCTCGTCGTGGCGATGGGCTACCCGGCGGAGTACGGCTTCATTCCCGACACCTTGGGTGGCGACGGCGATCCCCTCGACGCGCTCGTACTCACCGAGTTTCCGACCTTTCCCGGCTGTCTCATCGAGGTCAAGATTCTCGGAATGTGCGTCATGACCGACGAGAACGGTGAAGACGGAAAGCTCATCACGGTTCCCAGTTACGACCCCAAGTGGAAGTCAGCGACCGATATCGGCGACGTGCCCAAGGACGTCCTCGATCGGATCAGCCACTTCTTCACCGTCTACAAGGACCTCGACGAGGGCAAGTGGGTCAAGGTCGAGAATTGGGTCGGCCGCGCGGAAGCGCTGGCCGAACTCGAAGCGTCACGAGCTCGTTTCGTCCCCTAAGCATTCTGGAGTGGGTGACGCCGCGTCGAATGGCGGCGTCACGACAAGAGTGAGCTGGGTTCCTTGCGGATCGCTGCTTCGGCCAAGACCGTAAGCGCCGTGAACCACTCGTCCGCGTTGACGGACAGCGCGTGCTCTCCCTCGAGTTCGATCTGACCGAAGAAGAGGGCGTACCAGATACGGGCGAACGCCACGGCGCTCATCCCTTCGGCGAGGAGATTCTTGTCCTCGAGTGGCTTCACTCGGCTGACGATTCGCGTGGCGACCTCCTTCTTCGCTACGGCGATACCAGCCGACGCCGTGGGATTGTGACGCGCGAACGACATGCTCTCGATGCGCTGGATCCGCGCCTCCGTACGAGCGGGGACCTGCGCGTCGGCGATGATGACGCGCAGTGCTTGGCGAAGGTCCTCCGTCGTCTCTACCGACTCAAGGGGATGGGTGAACGTCTCCGCGAGTCCGAGCAGCACCTCGCGGAAACGGTGAACGATGGCGCACGCGATGAGGTCTTCGCGGTCGTCGAAGTAGCTGTAGAGCAACGCCACAGAGATCTTGGCGTCGTAGGCAACGCGCTTCACGCGGAACTGCGTCATCCCGTTGAGCTCGATTTCGTGCGCGGCCGACTCCAAAATCTTGTCACGAGTCATCGGACGAGTTTACAGTCCTTCTTCGCGCGCGGGAGTTCGCGCGGCCGGGGCTAGCGCGCGGGCTGCGGCGGCCAGCCGGGAATGGGCCCCCGACCAGAAGGAAAGCGCACGTTCTTCGCCCGTACGAACTCGTGCAATGTTTCGGGTCCGTACTCGCGGCCGAATCCACTGCCCTTCACGCCACCGAACGGCGAGCCGATGAAGTTCCGTCTCGTGTAGTTGTTCACGAAGACCATGCCGACTTCGAGTCGTTGGGCCAGCCGCGCGGCGCGCGCTTCGTCGCGGGTGCAGATCGCCGCCGTGAGTCCGTAGGGCGAGTCGTTCGCGATTTCGACGGCCTCGTCGTCAGTGTCGAAACGCATGAGCGACGCGACCGGTCCGAAGATCTCTTCTTGCGCGATGGACATCTTCGTCGTGACGTCACCGAAGATGTACGGGGCGACGAAGTAGCCCTCACGGAACTGCTCGTCGTCGGGGATCGTGCCTTTGAAAAGCAACGTGGCGCCCTCTTCAATGCCGAGCTCAACGAAGTGCTGGACTCGCTGGTGCTGCTTCTCGTCGACGAGTGGACCGATATCGGTTGTCCCTTCGAGCGGGTCGCCTACGACTAACTCGGTGGCCTTGTCGACGAAGCGTCGAGCGAACTCGTCGTAGATGGATCCGTGCACGAGTATGCGTGACGTCGAAGTACAGGCCTCACCTTGGTTGTAGAACATGCCCTCGATCGCGATGGCGACGGCGCTCGGCACGTCGGCGTCGTCGAGCACCAGCAGGGCGTTCTTGCCGCCCAGCTCCATCGTGGCGAACGTAAGGTTCTTCGCGGCACCCTCCATGACCTTGCGACCGGTCGCGGTCGAACCCGTGAAGGAGATGCGCTCGACGCGTGGGTGTGCCACCAAAGCCGCGCCGGCGGACATGCCGCTCACGGCGTTGATCACGCCCGGAGGCAAGACTTCGTTGGCGATCTCCGTGAGTCGCAGCACCGTCAGCGGTGCCTGCTCACCGGGCTTGATCACGACGGTATTCCCGACGGCCAACGCGGGCGCGCACTTCTTCGAGAAGTGGATCGGGGGCCAATTGAAGGGGAGGATCGCCGCAACGACGCCGTAGGGCTCGTAGGTCACGCGAGCCTCAATCGGCCCCTGGTCGAGAATCTCGCCACTCACGTAGTCGGTGATGCCGGCGTAGTAGTCAAAACTCGAGTGGCACGAGAGGACGTCAATGCGAAGGGCGTCACGCTTAGGCTTGCCGACCTCTCGCGCGCAGAGTTCAGCGAGTTCATCGGCGTGGTCGCGGATCCGTTGCGCCACTTCGCGCATCAACGCGCCGCGCTCCTTGGGCGAGAGGTAGCGCCAGACGTCCTCGTAGGCTCGACGCGAATCCATGACTGCGCGGTCGACCTGCGCGTCGCTCGCAATGGCCACGCGCGCCAGGGGCTGCGCGTGCGACGCCTCGAGTACCTCGAAGGAAGCGCCATCCTCGTCGTCGATGAACGCGCCGTCGATGAACGACTGCCAGACGGGCCGACGAGCGAGGAGCGCGTCAGTGACGCTGGAGGTGGTCGAACGCTGTTCTTCAGTGGTGGTCATGTGATCTCGTCTCTTCTACTTCGCTGTTTCACGTTTTACGTATAGTCCGAGGCTAGCCACGAGACGCGCGAGCTCTCCGCGCGCCAGATGTCGCCGGCACTACTCGAGGACACCTTCAACGACCACCGTGTCGAGGGCGTCCATGATCGCGTCGAGCTCGGGCGTGGGCGAGTACGTGCGACGTAGTTCGACGAGTGTCGCGAGTGACGCCCTATCCACTCGACCACTCGCGACAAAGCCCGTCGCCGGATTACGCAGGCATTGGTAGTGGTCGCGGGCTTCAGATTTGCTGAGCTTGAGCAGTCGCGTCGCCGCCTCGGTGACGTCGCTCTCTCGGTCGCCCGCGATGATCTCACCGATCGTCGCGAGCAGCGCGCCCGTGAAGCGTTGGTTCCTTTCCCGGACGTCGTCGCCTCGTTCCGCCAACGTCGCGAGCACCGTTCCGTAGTAGGGACCGAGGTCGCCAACGGGACTGACGACCGTGCAGCCGGCACCGACGGCACGCAGTTCGTTGCCCGCGTTCAAGATGGTCACGGCGCACGTACCAGCGATGAGCGCGTCGGTCCTTCGAGGCGTCGAGCCGAGCGATTCAATCGTGTACGCCCCGGGTCGAAGGCCGGCCCTTTCAAGCAGCGCGTAGGCGACGAACGCGAACCCTGACTGGGGGACGTCGACGCCGAGACCCTGTCCGTGAAGTTGCTCGGCGGAGGTGATGTTCGGCGCGGTGCAAAGCGACAGGCCAAGTCCGCGGTCGATCCCACAGATGATCTGAAGAGGGATGCTCCGATGGAGGGGATTCGCTGACAAGAAGTGATAGGCGAGGACGTTGTCGGGACTCGTGAAGACCACGTCGAACTCACCGGCCTCGAGAGACGTGAACTGCGCGGGTGAGGAAGGGACCAGTGACTCGGTCACGTCAAGACCAACGAGGTCAAACGCTCCCGCGGATCGCGCGAGATCGATCAAGAGCGAGGGCGTGAACGTTCCCACCTTGACTCGTTCGTCGCGCGCTGCCACGGTGGTACTCGAGCGCTAGAGCTCGCGGGCCCAATCGCGAGTTTGCAAGATCTCCGCCATTCGAGCCAAGAAGCGCGCCGCGTAGGCGCCGTCTATCACGCGGTGGTCGAACGTGAGGGCGAGGTTCCCCACCGAGTGAATGGCGATCGCCTCGTTGCCTGATCCGTCCGTGACGACGACGGGTTTTCGCACGACGCCGTCAGTGGCGAGAATCGCCACTTGGGGTTGATTGATGACCGCTCCCGTCATCAGCGTGCCGTATGGTCCGGGGTTCGTGATGGTGAACGTGCCGTGGGCCATGTCATCGACGGTGAGTTTCTTCGTGCGAGCACCCGTGGCGAGTTCGCGAATCTTGCGCGCGATCGAACGCAGGTCGTAGCTGTCGGCGTGCGGCACCACTGGCACGACGAGACCGTTGCCGTCTAAGTCGACAGCGATCCCGAGATTGAGGTCGTGGTGCACGATCAACGCGTCGTCGCCGACCGAACCGTTCAAGTGTGGGTAGTCGCGCAACGCCGCGAGTGCGGCGAGAGCGTTGAAGGGAAGGTAGGTGAGTGAGAAGCCTTCTCGTTCCTTGAATGCTGGTCCGTGCGATCGACGCACGACCTCGACGGCTTCGTAGTCCGCCTCTTTGACCATCAAGGTGTGCGCCG
Source organism: Acidimicrobiales bacterium (assembly GCA_035531635.1). Classification (GTDB taxonomy): domain Bacteria; phylum Actinomycetota; class Acidimicrobiia; order Acidimicrobiales; family RAAP-2; genus RAAP-2. Next base: position 5,772 of record DATKSO010000097.1, read on the forward strand.
AGGTCGACTTCGAGCGCGTCATGTGCTCAGCGGTGAGTCGGCGAATCTTGGTGAAGGGGATGACTTCGTCTCCGGTGGCCGCGCCGCCGCTCGTGCCCTGACTAATGACTGCCTCGACGTCGCGACGGGTGACGCGACCATCGGCGCCGGTGCCACGGACCGTCGACACCTCGATGTCGTGCTCGCGCAAGAGCTTTCGTACGACGGGTGACAGGCCGGCGGAGGATGTCGGGGCTGACGTCTCGACTCTGCTCGCAACGAAGGCCAGCACGTCGTCACGCGTGAGACGCCCTTGGGGACCAGTGCCGGGGACGTCGCTCGCGTCGAGTTGATGCTCGGCGAGGAGTCGGCGAACGACGGGCGACACATGGCCGCCGGACTCGTTGGACGTCGTCGCGTTGGCGCGCGCCGACGAGGTCGGTGCGCCTGATGCTGACGGCGGCGTTTCGGTCGCGGACGAACTACTCGTCGACGTTTCGGGGATATCCTCATCGCCTATCACCGCGAGTAGCGTGCCCACGTCCACCGTCTCACCTTCGGCCACAAGGATCTTCGTGAGTACGCCGTCGGCGGGCGCCGGAATCTCGGTGTCCACTTTGTCAGTGGACACTTCGAACAAGGTCTCTCCGCGCTTGACGGTGTCGCCTTCGTTCTTGAACCACTTCGTGACGGTTCCATCGGCGACGGTCTCGCCGAGTTGGGGCATGGTGACTCTAGGCATGGCGTGCCAGCGTATCCGGTGACCTGTTCATTACGCGACGCTCGCGACGTGAAGACGTTCAGCCATCCAGTCGGCGCCTTGCGGGCGGTGACGGTAGATGACGTTGGCTCCGCCGTGGTTGCCCTCTTCGAGCAGCAACAGTTCGCTCTCGCCACGCGCTTCGTGCGCCAATCGTTCGCCGTCCTGCCACGGGAAGAGTCGATCGCGTTTTCCCATGATCACGAGCAGGGGCGTCGTGATGTCCTGCGCGTAACCCTCGAGCGTCATGTCCCACGCTCGTCTCTCCGCCTCCTCCGGCGTCGAACTGAAGGAGCGCACTTGAAAGGCGTGACGGGTCAAGGGATTGAGGTTCGTCCACGAGGCACCCATGTTGTACGGACCGGCCAGTGAGATCGTTCCCTTGATCGGTAGGTCGGAACTCGCCATGCGCGCAGCGTAGAAGCCTCCAAGGCTCACGCCCCAGACGCCGAGACGCGAACTGTCGACGTCGGCCATCGTCGCAAGGTGGTCGATGACGACTTCGCCGACGCGGTCCCATTCGGGGCGAATCGGGAGCGTCCATTCAGCCTCACCTTGGCCCGGACCGTCGAGGGAGAACGTCGCCATGCCGCGCTCGAGGAAGGCCCGCTCGATCTCGCGGAACTCCTCCTTGGTCGAGTCGAGTCCCGGAATCAAGATGACCGTCGGGTGGGGACCATTGGTGTCCGGCGTGCGAAACAGCGCGACCATCTTCGAGCCCTCGAAGGCGATCTCCACTCGACGCCCGGGCGGCACGAAGAGGGGCGTCGCTCGGTTCAGCGCGTCAACGGCGCGTGCGTGCGCCGCCTTGGCCTGGTCGGGGTCGTGGACGAAGAGGAACTTTCCGAAATGAAAGTACGTTGCTGCTCGCGCGTAGAACTCACCGGCGCTACGGGCATGGCCTTTGGCCAGTGCCGCTTCGGCGAGATCGAGATGCACTTCGGCGCCCGCGCACCAGGCCGCGCACCAGTCATCCCAGCGTTCGAGGTCTTTCGTGATGCGCGCGTAGTCGCTCACTTCGACGCCGTTGGAGCAAAAGCGCGGCTCCCAGTTCGCCACGGCAGTTTCCACTAGATCGTCTGCCATGTTTCCCCCTAGTGGACCACGTATTGATGCTGATGGTAATGGACTTCTCACCGCGTTGAACAGTAGTGATTCATTGAATTCTTTTCATGGGCCTGCGGTTGACGGCGTTGCACCACGTCGTTATGGTTAGCCCATCACTCACCGAGTGATCGGACCTGGACTACTGCATCGGGGAAGCGCCGGGGACGTATAACGCTGGGGGAAACTATGAATAGAAAAGGAAGATATCTTCGCGCGGCTGGTGTGACTTCGGTCGCGCTCGCCTCGTTGGCGATGATGGCCACGTCGAGCGGAGCGTCGAGTAGCACGATCGCCAAGGGTAAACCAGTGGTGATAGGCATTTCACTCTCACTTTCGGGTGACTTCTCGGCCGACGGCCTCGCCTTTAAGCAGGGCTATCAGCTCTGGGCCGACACCGTGAACAAGAACGGTGGACTTCTCGGTCACCAAGTGAAGCTCGACATTGTGTCGGACGCGTCAAGTCCTGCGCAGGTCGTGACGAACTATCAGAAGTTGATTTCACTCGACCACGTCAACTTGACCGTAGGGCCGTTCTCGTCACTTCTGAGCTTGCCCGCGGCGAGGGCCGTCGACCGTTACGGCTACGCGATGGTCGAAGGAGCCGGTGGTGCTCCCTCGGTCTTCCAAGCCGGGTTGACGAACCTCTTCGACGTGTCGATGCCGGTGAAGGACGCGTTGGTGCCCTTCGCGAAGTGGATCGCTTCGTTGCCGGCGAACAAGCGTCCGAAGTCGGTGGCGTACGTGACGACGAATGACGCGTTCACCGAACCACAGATTCCCGTCGCGAAGGCGATTATCTCCGCCGCGGGCGTGAAGACCAAGTACTACTCGGTCTTTCCTGCTGAGACGACGGACTACACCCCGATCGCCGACGCGGTTGCGGCAGCCAAAGCCCAGGTCGTGGTTCTTGGTTCCGTTGACGTGCCGACGGTGTCGGCCTTCATGCAGGCGTTCGAACAGGCGCACTACAACCCACAGGCGTTCATCGCCACCGGCGGACCAGACCAGGGCACGGCGTTCAGTTCCGTTGTCGGTTTGAAGAACGCCAACGGCGTGATGGTTCCTAACGCGTGGTACGGCTCGGCGACGACGCCCGGCAGCCAGGCGATGGTCGCCGCTTACATCAAGAAGTACGGCGGAACCGCGGCGACAGTCAGTGCGGACGTGGCCGAGGCCTACTCGGTTGGTCAGGTCATCAACCAGGCGGTCGTCGCGACCAAGGGCTTCGACAACAAGAAGATCATTGCGTACCTGCACTCAGGCGTCACGTTGACGAGCGTGCAGGGCGGGGTGAAGTTCGACAAGCTCGGCGAGAACAACACTGCCACGGCGTTCACCTTCCAGTGGCAGGGCAGCAAGTTCGTTCAGGTCAACCCGACCGCGGACAAGGCCTCCAAGCCAATTCTGTACCCGAAGCCGGTCTGGGGAAGTTAAGCCTTGAACAGTTCAGCGCTCATTCACGCCTTACTTGACGGCGTCTTGACCGGTTCGGTCTACGCCCTCATGGCGACGGGGTTAACTCTCATCTTTGGAGTGATGAACATCATCAACATCGCTCAGGGAATCTTGGTGATTTTAGGTGCCTACCTGAGTTACACGTTGTCGGTGCACTTTGGAATTGACCTTTTCGTTGGCTTGATCATCACGATCCCCACCCTTTTTGTGGTGGGGGTCGTGGTGGAGCGCTTGTTCATGGCCAGGCTGAAGGGGCCAGAACGGACGTCGATGTCCATTCTGGTCACCTACGCCATCTCCCTCATCATCGAGGGTGCACTCAACATGATCTACTCGATCAACATCGTCCAGCTCAAGGCTTGGTACGTCGACAAGTCGTTTCCGATCTTTGGCGTCTACCTGCCCTATATCTATCTCTTCGGGTTCATCCTCGCGGTCGCGTTGCTGGCCTCGCTCTACGTCATGCTGTATCGCACTCGCTTCGGCGCGAGCATCCGCGCGTCGTTGGCCGACCAAGTCGCCGCGGCCCTCGTCGGCATCAACGTGAAGCGGGTCTCAACCATCTGCTTCGGTCTCGGCATCGCCGTCACCGCCGCGGGCGGCATGGTGTACGGCGCGACGAACGCCTTCAACGCCAGTACGAGTTACGACTTGATCTCGCGACTCTTGACGATCATCGTCCTCGGTGGCATGGGCAGTCTCGGCGGAGC
>DATKSO010000098.1:0-16633 GCA_035531635.1 Acidimicrobiales bacterium
TCCGCGAAGGTCGGGCCGTAGGATAGGGGGGTGTCCTCCTTCGTCGACAGCGCGCAACTGCACGCCAAAGCCGGTGACGGCGGCGCCGGGTGCGTCAGTTTTCGTCGCGAGGCCCACGTGGCCAAGGGGGGCCCCGACGGCGGTGACGGCGGCAAAGGTGGCGACGTTTGGCTCGAGGCCGACCATAACCAGGCCTCGCTGCTGGGCTTTCGAGATCACCCCTTCCGGCGCGGGACCGACGGCCAGCACGGCACCTCGAAGCGTCAGCACGGCTCCAGGGGCAAAGACGTCGTCGTCTCGGTGCCGCTCGGGACCATGGTCTACGGGCCGCAGGGTCAGCTCCTCATTGACCTCAAGGGCCCCGGAGACCGCTGGCTCGCCGCCGAGGGGGGACTCGGTGGCCAGGGTAACGCCCGCTTCCTCTCGAACCAACGACGGGCGCCCGCCTTCGCGGAGCAGGGGGAGCGGGGCGAAGAGCACTGGTTCGATCTCGAGCTGAAGCTCCAGGCCGACGTGGCGCTCATCGGCTTTCCGAACGTCGGCAAATCCACCCTCATCTCACGCGTGTCGGCCGCCCGACCGAAGATCGCCGACTATCCCTTCACCACGCTCGTACCGAATCTCGGCGTCGTGCGCGTGGGCGCGAGGTCCGCGCGTCCAAGTGACGCCACCGAGTTCGTCATGGCCGACATTCCGGGACTCATCGAGGGCGCGGCCGAGGGCCGCGGACTCGGTCACGCCTTTTTGCGTCACGTCGAACGCGCTCGCGTGCTCTGCGTGCTCCTCGACCTCTCCGAGCTGGCCCCACGTCCGCCCGAAGAGCAGCTCGAGGTGTTGCTGGGCGAACTTGGCAACTACCAAGCTGACCTGCTGACACGCCCGCGAGTGGTCGTGGGGTCAAAGGGCGACGTCGCGGCCTACGAACTCGAAGGCGTCGACAGCATCTCGGCCGTGACGGGCGAGGGGCTTGACCAACTGGTCGGTACGCTCGCGGGACTCGTCACGGGCGCGCGAAACGACGAGGCCGAAGCACTCGAACACGAAGTCGTCGTGCACCGGCCGATTCCCGAGGAGATCACCGTCGAGCGTGACGGGCCGAGCGCCTGGACGGTGCACGGTCGTGCCGCTCGGCGCGCAGTACGTTTCCAGGACCTCACCGACGATCAGGCCCTCGCCGAGATCATTCATCGACTGCGTGAACTCGGGGTCGATCGCCTCCTCACGCGCGCGGGCGTGCGTGACGGCGACGTCGTCACCATCGGCACGCTCTCGTTCGAGTGGTGGCGTGACGAAGTGGGCACGGGACTCGACCGCGGCGAGCACCACCGCGCTACGCGCCGCGAGCGTCTCGCGCGCCACGGACGACTTGACGGAAACGGGAGCGATGACGAGTCGTAGCGTCGTCGTGAAGATCGGCACGTCATCGGTCACGGACGGCGACGGCAACGTCGCTTCCGACGTGCTGGCGAAGGTGGCAGAGGACGTGGTCGCCCTGCGTCACGAAGGTTGGTCGGTCGTCGTCGTGACCTCGGGGGCGATCACCGCCGGCTGGTCGGAGGTGGGAAACGCGCGCCCGCGCCCCCGTGACGCGGTGACCCTCCAGGCAGTCTCCGCCGTTGGCCAGCCGCTGTTGATGCACGCCTGGCGCGACGCGTTCGCTGAACACGGGGCCGCGGTCGGCCAAGTGCTCCTCGCCCCTCTTGACTTCTCCCATCGTGGTCAGTACCTTCACGCCCGCGGCACGCTCGAAGCACTCGCGACGTTGAACGTCGTGGCCATCGTGAACGAGAACGACGCCGTTGCCGACGAGGAGATCCGGTTCGGGGACAACGACCGCCTCGCTGCGCTGGTCGCGAATCTCGTGGGCGCGTCGCACCTGGTGCTCTTGACCGACACCGCGGGACTGCTCACGGCCGATCCACGCCTCGACGCCTCAGCCACGCTGATCGAAGAGGTCACGGCGTTCGACGCGGATCTCGTCGACGCGGCCGGTTCGAGTCGCTCGGGCGTCGGCAGCGGGGGGATGGCCTCGAAACTCGCCGCCGCCCACATGGCCACGTGGTCGGGCGTCACGACCGTCATCGCGCCCGCAAGGGCGAGTCACGCGCTTCGCCAAGCTCTCGAAGGACGGCCAGGCTTTGGCACCACGTTCTTCGCGCGCCCCGTGCGCCTTTCGGCGCGTAAGTCGTGGATCGCCTTTGCGGTCGCGAGTCACGGATCGCTCAGCATCAATGAAGGGGCGCTGGAGGCGCTCGAACACCACGGGCGCAGTCTCTTGCGCGTCGGGGTGACGGGCTACGTCGGTTACTTCGTCGAAGGCGACGCCGTCGACGTCAAGGGTCCCCACGGCGAGACGGTCGCGAAGGGCCTCGTGCGCGTGTCGGCGGAGTCCTTCAAGGACGGTGAGGACGTCGTCGTGCACCGCGACGATCTCGTGCTCCTACGACGTCCGCAATGACGGCCATTACGCTTGGTCCATGACGACAAGTGCCTTAGCGACCCAGGGCGCTGCGGTCAAGCGCGCGGCTGGTGAACTGGCTCAAGCCTCCGACGAGTCGCGCCGCGGCGTCCTTCGTCACGTCGCCCATCGACTCGAGGAGGTCTGCGACGACCTCTTGGCGCTCAACGCGCTCGAAGTGAACGACTACCGCGAGAGCGGTCCCGGCCGTGACCGACTGACCTTGACGAAGGAACGCGTCCTCTCGATGGCCAGCGCACTGCGAGAGATCGCCGACGCGCCCGACCCGCTCTTCGAGACCCAGGACCAGAGCACGCGCGCCAACGGGCTGCGCGTCGAACGCCTGCGCGTCCCCCTCGGCGTCATCGGCGTGGTCTACGAAAATCGCCCGAACGTCACGAGCGACGTCGCGGGACTGTGCGTGCGCAGTGGCAACGCGGCGTTCTTGCGGGGCTCGTCCACGGCTCAACGGACCAACACCTTCATCGTTGGCCTCTGGCACGAGGCGCTCGAGAAAGAGGGTCTCCCCGCGGAGGGAGTGTCGCTCGTCGAGGACCCGTCGCACGAGACGGTGAGTGCGTTCATGCAGCTCACCGACGTGCTGGACTGTCTCATTCCGCGCGGCGGCCCGAGCCTGATCGCGGCGATGCGCGAGCACGCGCGCGTGCCCTACGTGCTCGACGGCGACGGAAACTGTCACGTCTACGTCGACGACTCGGCGAAACTCGACCAAGCGGTCGCCGTGGTGAAGAACGCCAAGACCTCGCGCCCGGGCGTGTGCAACGCCGCCGAGACGGTGCTGGTCCACGAGGCGGTCGCGGCGGCGTTCTTGCCGGCGCTCGCGCTCGCGATGCCCGACGTCGAGCTTCGTGCCGACGAGCGAGCTCGAGACTTTCTTCCCGACGCCACCGTGGCGAGTGATGACGACTTCGCCAGAGAGTTTCTCGACCTGATCTTGGCGGTCAAAGTGGTGTCGGGACTCGACCAGGCCATTGCCCACGTCGCCACCTACGGCACGGGTCACAGTGAGGCCATCCTCACGGAGGACCTGGCGCACGCGGACGCGTGGGTCCGACGTGTCGACGCGGCCGCCGTGTTGGTGAACGCCTCGACGCGATTCATCGACGGCGGCGAGTTGGGCCTCGGCGGCGAAGTGGGCATCTCGACCCAGAAGCTGCACGCCCGTGGCCCGATGGGACTGCGCGAACTGACGTGCCTGAAGTGGGTCGTACGAGGAGAGGGACAGATTCGATGAGCGCGTTGGACCCGAAAGAAGAGCTCGCTCAACGACTCGGTCTCTCGAGCGTGCCCCCGGTGCGCTTCGAATCGCCCGACGAGGTGAAGAAGCTCCTCGCGGCGAACGACTACTTGAGTGACGAAGCCATCGCGTCGGTGATCTACTTGGCCGATCGCCTCGCGAAGCCCGTCCTCGTCGAAGGTCCGGCCGGCACCGGCAAGACCGCCCTCGCGAAGGCCGTCGCCGAGTCCATCGGCGCGCGACTCATCCGACTCCAGTGTTACGAAGGCCTCGACGAGTCAAAGGCCCTCTACGAGTGGAACTACCGCAAGCAACTCCTCCGCATCCAAGCGGGACGGCCCGAGGGCGCCGGCACCGAGGAGTGGCACCACCTCGAAGAGGACATCTTCGCCGAGGAGTTCATGCTGACGCGACCGTTGCTCGAGGCGATCTCGGCCAGCGATCCGGTGGTGTTGCTCATCGACGAGGTCGACCGCGTGGAGCTCGAGACCGAGGCGCTGATGTTGGAGATCCTCTCGGAGTACCAAGTCTCCATTCCCGAACTCGGGACCATACGGGCCAAGCAGATACCCATGGTCTTCTTGACCTCGAACAACACCCGCGAGCTCTCCGAGGCGTTGAAGCGCCGCTGCCTCTATCTCTACGTGGGTTACCCGAGCGTCGAGCGCGAGCGCGACATCATCCTCTCGCGCGTACCGGGGATCTCGAACGCTCTGGCCGAACAGATCGCCCAAGTCGTTCGTTCCCTTCGCACCATCGACCTGAAGAAAGCGCCGTCGGTGTCCGAGACGCTCGACTGGGCTCGCACGCTGGTCGTCCTCGGCCGAAGTGAGATCGGCGACGAAGACGCCGCGGCGACGTTGCACATCTTGTTGAAGTATCAGTCGGACATCGAGCGCGCCACCAAAGAGCTTCTCGGACGCTCGAGGCCCGTTGCTTAACCTCCTGGGCGACTTCATCGGCGAACTCCGCGCCGCTGGTATTCCGGTGTCGATGAGCGAGCACGTGGACGCCGCCCGCGCGGTCGAAGTGATCAATCTTGGCGATCGGTCGCTCCTTCGCGCCACGCTCGGGGCGACGCTCGTGAAGGACGGTGATCACCTCCCGGTCTTCAACACCGCCTTCGACGTGTACTTCTCGATACGGTCATGGGAGAGTACCGAAGCACTGCTCGGTGACGAACTCGACGAGTACCAGCGTGAGCGCGACGGCGCCGCGGGCGCCACCGGACAGGGACCATCACGCGGCGAGGGTGCCGGCTCGACGAGCATGAGCGCCCAAGAGCTCGCCGACCTGCTCTTTCGCGCCCTGCGCGACGGCGACCCCGACGCGATGCGCTTCGGCGCGTCCGAAGCGGTGTCGCGCTACGCGGGCATGGAGCCGGGGCGCCCCGTCGGCGGGACCTACTACCTCTACCGGACCCTTCGTAATCTCGAGCTCGAGTCGCTCGAGCAGCGCCTGCTCGCGGGAACGCTGGGCGAGCACCCCGACGAATTGGGCCAACGTCTAGCGCGCGACGAAGTGACGGCCCGGATCGAGCAGCTGAAAAGTGAGATCGAGCGCGAGATTCGCGAGCGACTCGTCGAAGACCGTGGGTCGGAGGCGCTGGCGAAGTCGGTGCGCAAGCCTCTGCCCGAGGACCTCGACGTCATGCACGCCAACCGCGAGGAGATGGCGCAACTCGAGCGCGCGCTGCGTCCACTGAGTCGAAAGCTCGCGGTGCGACTGGCTCGAAAGCGCCGCCGACGCCGACGCGGACCGGTCGATCTTCGCCACACCGTTCGGCGCAGTCTCTCGACGGGCGGCGTGCCGCTCGACCTTCGCTTCAAACCGCCGCGCCCGGCCAAGCCCGAGATCTTCGTGATCGCCGACGTGTCGGGATCGGTGGCCTCGTTCGCGCGCTTCACCCTTCACCTCGTGCACGCCATCAGCTCGCAGTTCTCGAAGGTGCGCAGCTTCGTCTTCGTTGACGGTCTCGACGAGGTGACGCGTCTCTTCGATGGTGTCGAGGACCCCGCCGACGCGGTCGCTCGCATCAACGCCGAAGCCGACGTCATCGCCTTCGACGGCCACTCGGACTACGGGCGAGCCTTGGTCACCTTTCACGACCGCTACGCGAAGGATCTCACGAAGCGCTCGACCGTGTTGATCCTCGGTGACGCGCGCAATAACTACCACCAGGCCCACGCCGAGGTGCTCGCCGATCTGCACTACCGGGCGAAGGCCGTCTACTGGTTGAACCCCGAACCGACGAGCTACTGGAACAGTGGTGACTCCATCGTGGCGCAGTACGCGCCGTACTGTGATCGGGTGATCGAGTGTCGAACCCTGCGCCAACTCGAGGCGTTCGTCGGGGAGTTGGCGTGAGTATCGCCGAACTGCTCCCGCCCGAGGGGTTCCGTCAGCGTGGAGCGCTGCCGACCGAGACACGACTTCTCCTGATTCGCCACGGTGAGGCCGTCGCGAACGCGAGGGGCGTCGCGGGGGGACCACTCGGCGACGGAGGTCTGACCGAACGCGGACGAAGTCAGGCCCGGGCCCTCGCGCGTCGCTTGACGGTGACGCGCGAACTCGCCGCAGCGAGCGCGCTCTACACTTCGACCCTGCCTCGCGCCATCGAGACGGGCGCCATCGTTCGTCCGGCGATCAACGACGCGCTCGTCGCCGTCGAGGACGAGGACCTCTCAGAGCTCGGGGTCGGCGAAGCCGACGGCATGACGTGGACGCAGATCGCCGAGCGCTTCGCGTTGCCCGACTGGGACCGCGATCCCTCGCAGGCCAACGTGCCCGGTGGCGAGTCGCTGCTCGGTTTCTACGCACGCAGCGTCGGGGCGATCGAGCGCCTGGTGGCGCGACACCCGAAGGAGTTGGTGGTCCTCGTCGTGCACGGAGGCTTCATCGAACAGGCGATGAAGCTCTATCAGGGACTGGCGGCCGGGGTGCGCCTTCGGCCGCGCATCGAGCACTGCTCAATGACGGAGATCGAGTTCGACGGCGAGCGCCGCCGCCTCCTTCGCTACAACGACTTGTCGCCGATCGGTGTCGAGTAGCGCTGCAGGTACTCGGCCACGTGAAAGGCCAGGTCGAGGGCCTGCGTGGCGTTGAGTCGGGGGTCGCAGATCGAGGTGTAGTTGTGCGACAGGTCCGCTTCATCGAGACGGGATCCTCCGCCCAGGCACTCCGTGACGTCGTCACCCGTCAGCTCGATGTGCAGGCCGCCCGGCCAGGTGCCGAGCGCCTGGTGCAGGAGGAAGAACTGCGAGGTCTCGGAGAGCACGTCGTCGAATCGGCGGGTCTTCTGGCCGCCGGAAGCGACGAAGGTGTTGCCGTGCATTGGGTCACACGCCCACAGTTCATGTCGTCCGTCGTCGCGCAACGCTTCGACGAGGGGCGGCAGGAGTTCCGAGACTCGTTCGTGGCCCATGCGCGCGATCAACGTGAGTCGACCGGGCGCGTTGTGGGGGTTGAGGACGTCGACCAGCCGGCGTAGCTCGTCGACGCCCATCGAGGGTCCCACCTTCAGACCGAGGGGGTTCGACACCCCACGCAGGAAGTTCACGTGCGCTCCGTCGAGCTGGCGAGTCCGGTCACCAATCCACAACAGGTGAGCGGAACAGTCGTACCAGTCACCGGTGAGTGAGTCCTGGCGCGTCAGCGCCTGTTCGTACGGCAGGATCAGCGCTTCGTGGCTCGTGTAGAAGTCGACGCTCTGCAGGGCGCTGTCGTCGTGCAGGTCGATCCCGCAGGCTTTCATGAACTGCAGGGCCCGTTCGATCTCGTCGGCGATCACCTCGTAGCGTTTGCCTTCGAGGGAGTTGGCGACGAACTGCTGATTCCAGGCGTGCACTCGCGACAGATCGGCGAAGCCGCCCGTCGTGAAGGCGCGCAGCAGGTTGAGCGTCGAGACACTCTGGTGGTAGGCGTCGAGCAGGCGCTCGGGGTTCGGTCGACGCGCCTCGGCGGTGAACTCGTCGGAGTTGACGATGTGGCCACGAAAGGCCTCGAGACGAACGCCGTCACGCTCTTCGAAGTCGTCGGAACGTGGTTTGGCGAACTGACCAGCGATACGGCCAACCTTGATGACGGGCACCCCGGCCGCGTAAGTGAGCGCGACGGCCATCTGCAAGATGACCTTCAGCTTGTCGCGAATGGTGTCGGCCGAACTCTCTTCGAAGGACTCCGCGCAGTCGCCGGCCTGCAACAAGAAGGCCCGGCCACTTGCGGCGAGTGCCAACTGCTCTTGGAGTCGTCTGGCCTCACCAGCGAAGACGAGAGGTGGCTTGTTGGCGAGTTGGTGCTCGACACGTTCGAGGTGTTCGAGATCGGGCCACGTCGGACTTTGCGCCACGGGAAAATTGCGCCACGAGCGCGGGGTCCAATCGAGTGACGTCGTTTCCATCCACCAAGCGTAGGGGCTTCGCCGTCGATCCATCAATAACGTTAGGCTTCGATGGTGAAAGTTCGGCGACTTGGTCTCTTCGGTGGGACCTTCGATCCGCCACACTTCGGTCACGTCGCCGCGCTCGAGGCCGCCGCTCACTGCGGGCGATTCGAACGTCTTTTGGTGACGGTCGCCGGTGATCCCTACTTGAAGAACGCGGACGTCCGCCCGGCGGCGTTGCGTCTCGCGATGGCGCACGCGGCCTTCGACGACCTCGCGCTCGTGGAGGTCTCCGACCTCGAGATCCGACGCCACGGCCCCTCGTACACCATCGACACGGTGCGAGAGCTGCTCGAGGACGTCGACACCGTGGACCTCATCGTGGGCGCCGACTTGGCGCGACAGCTCGATCGCTGGCACGAAGCCGAAGCACTTCGAGCGCTGGTCGCGGTCGGCATCGTGCCGCGTCCGGGGGCGTCGTCCGTGGCGCCGGAGGGCTGGCGTAGCTACGAAATCCCTATGGAACCCGTGGATCTGTCGAGCACGTACATTCGTGAGTTGCTTTCAGGATTCGCCGATCTTGGCGATTTTCTTCCCGCGAACGTCATTCCGCTTTTCGAGGGGGCTCGAGGCTAGAGTCGTTCCAATGGCAGTCCGACTTTTCGACCTCACCGAACCGCAGTCGACTCGACTGAACGTTTTGGAGGCGGCGCCGAGTCGTCGTGATCTGCGGCGCACGAAACACCGTTACGCTCTCGTGGGCGTGACAGTCATCGCCCTTCCCTTCTTTGGCGCTCTGGTTGCTTTGGGAGTTGCCCACTGAGTGAGACCGTGACGAGCGGCGAGCTGGCTCGCGGCCCCTACTCCTCCTACGTCACCACGCTCGTGAACGCGGCCGTCGTCGCGGCCGAGGAGAAGATCGGCGTCGACACGGTCGTGCTCGACCTGCGCGAACTTGTCGACTCCTTCGACGCGCTCGTCGTGACGTCGGGTCGAAATGACCGCCAAGTTCGCGCCCTCGCTGAGGAGATCGAACGACTCGTGGACCTCGCGCTCGACGTGAAGCCCATACACGTGGAGGGTCTCACGCAAGGCGAGTGGGTTGCGCTCGACTACGGCGACGTCATCGTGCACGTCTTCGATGAGACCGCGCGCGAGTACTACGACCTCGAGCACCTCTGGAGCGCGGCGCCGGCTCTGCGCCCGCTCGCCACTCACTAGTTCAAGAGACTCTGGAAGTTCCCGTGCGTCACGAAGTTCGAGCGCGCGCCGCTCGGCATGAGCAGACGCTGGGTCACGCCCGCCACCTTGATGGTGATGCCCCGCGTCGCACCGACGTCATAGGCCGTCAGCACTAATTGGCCGACCGCCAACAGTTGTTGGGCGTGCGGGAGCGAACTCAGCGGCGTCGCGAAGTTGAAGTAGCCAACCTCGTTACGAACCGTGGCCGAGATCAGCACCATCGTGGTCGGCAGCGCCGAGGTGTAGCCCGCCGACGTTTCGATCGCCGTCGGGCCGAGCAAGAGCTGGCCGATCACGGTGTCGAGCGCCGGCGGCGAGGGCACGATGCGACTCGACGGCGCGAGGTGGTCCGTGGCGTCGACGAGGTAGACCGGCTGAGTGATGAAACGCACGCGAGCGTTGTTCGTGCCCGGGATCGTCATGTTGAAGAGGCTGTACGGATCGCTCGCCTTGGGGATTCGCACGGGTGTCGGGTTGGTTGCCACGAGGGTGCATCCCGAGAGCACCACGGCTCCGAGCGTCATCAGTGCCAGGAGGCGGAGCCTTCTCACGAGGGCACCTCGTCGATGAGGGGCAGCAGGATCTGAAAGCGCGCGCCACCCTCGGGACTGTCGAGGACGCGGATGGTCCCGCCGAAGGCGCGTACGTGGTCGCGAACGAGCGCGAGACCGAGTCCCGTTCCGCGAACCACTCGTCGATCGTGGGCGGCACGACCTCGAAAGAACCGTTCGAAGATCGCCTCTCGCTCTTCGACGGGCACGCCCGAGCCCGAGTCGTCGACGTTGATCGCGAGCTGGCCGAACTCGTAGTCCATTCGAATCGTCGTCGCGTCGCCGGCGTAGTGGTGCGCGTTGTCGATGAGATTCGTCATCACGCGCTCGAACCGTCGACGGTCCACGGAGACGAGTGGATCGTCGAGCGCGGCCGCGATCTCAATGGGCGGTTCGACCAGTCCGTGGCGACGAGCGGCCGAACGCACGCACTGGCGAACGAGTTCGATGGCGGCGACGGTTTCGATGACGAGCGGCACGGCGTCGGCGTCGCTGCGGGCCATCTCGAGCAGGTCTTCGACGAGCGACTGGAAGATCGACAGGTCCGCCGTCAGGAGGTCCAGGCTCTCCTGGCCGGCGGGTGAGAGTTCCAGACGGTGCTGTTGCAGTACCGACGCCGTCGTGGCGAGGGTGGTGAGGGGCGAGCGTAGTTCGTGGCTGACGTCACTGGCGAAGCGCGCGTCACGCTCCAAGCGGTCGACGAGTTGGCCGACCATCTCGTTGAAGGACTCCGTGAGCTGCTGCACCTCTCGGTCCGCGCGCGTGACCTGGAGTCGAGTCGAGAGATTGCCCTCGGCGATCGCCGCCGCGGCGAGCGAGACCCTCTCCAAGGGCCGAACCGTGCGGCGCGTCACCCAGAGACCGCCGGCGATGCCGAGGATGAAGGTCACGAGGGCACCCGCGCCGAGCACCAGCATCAAGAGCCTCAGTGTGTGTTCGAGTGAGCCGAGCTTGAAGACCTCGAAGAACTTGGTTTCCACGGCCGGTATGGGCACGCCGACGACGAAGATGAGTTTGCCGTTGATGTTGAGGATCTGCGAGGCGGGCTGACCGTGATCGACGTTCGCGAGGAGGGCCGCGGACACGTCCTTGGTCGACGCTCCTTCGCTGCGAGAGAGCCACTGATTGTAGGTATAGACGAGCACACTCGAGTTGGTGGCGTGCTCGATGGAGTTGAGAATGCCACTCAACGTGGGCGGCGCTGTGTAGAGCGTGCTGCGCACGAGGTCGGCGTTCACGTAGGCCTGTTTCAGGTCGGTCTGCAGACGCTCGTTGACCAGGACTTGGTGGAAGCCCTCATAGGTCAGCGAAGCGAAGAGGCTGCTCAAGATGACGGCGCCGAGTCCGAAGGTGACCAAGAGACGAAGTCGAAGACTCCGCTTTCGCATTACAGGACCAGCTTGTAGCCAGTTCCTCGAACCGTAACGAGGTAGGTGGGAATGGCGGGATCGGGCTCGATCTTCATTCGAAGACGCCGAATGTGCACGTCGACGAGTCGGCTGTCGCCGAAGTAGTCGTAGCCCCAGACGTGTTCGAGCAGGTCTTCGCGCGAAAGGACGCGCCCGTTGGCCGCCGCGAGGTCGGTGAGGAGGCGAAACTCGGTGGAGGTGAGGTGGAGTTCGGCGCCGTCGAGGTGGCGCACGACGCCTTCGTCGGGGATCACGCGCAGTTCGCCGAGCTGGAAGGCGTTGGTGCTCTTATCGGGTCTTCGACGAAGGTGCGCACGAACGCGCGCCAGCAACTCTTCGGGGACGAAGGGCTTGGTGACGTAGTCGTCGGCGCCCGACTCGAGGCCGAGGACGACGTCCGCGGTCTCGTCCCTCGCCGACACGATCACGATGGGCAAGTCACTCGCGGTGCGAAGGGCCTGACAGCATTGAAAGCCCGTCATGCCGGGCAACATCACGTCGACGATCGCGACGTCCGAAGCCATGCGAGAGAAGAGGGCGACGCCAACTTCGCCCGTGGGGGCGTCATCGACGGCGAAACCCTCGCCTTCGAACATGAGTCGAAGCGCGGTACGAATGTGGTCGTCGTCTTCCACGATCAAGATACGGGGCATCCCAACTCCTTTGGAATCTCCGCCAAGACTACTGAGTCACCGTGAAGAACCGTGATATCACTAGCCTTGACACGTGTCGGCCGTGCACGGAGACGATCGGACCACCGGTAGGTGGTACCTCGAGGGATACGCGGACACGTTGCGTGCCGCCGACCGCGCCGAGGCGACCCAGCGGGCTTATCTAAGTGACGCGAAGGCTTTCGTAGCGTGGTCGAACGTGCGCGGCGCTCGCGCTGCGGGTGCGATCACGAAGAAGGATCTGCGCGACTACCTCGTCTACATGACCGAGCGCGGCGACGCGCGAACGTCAATCGTTCGACGTAGGGCGTCGCTACGGAGTTACTTCGCCTGGCTCGTCGAGCGGGGCCACCTGACGACGAGCCCCGCCGCGCGTCTCCTCGCGCCGCGCCCGCCGCGCCCGTTACCCAAGCTCGTCGTGCGAGAGCAGTTGGACAACCTCTTGGAGGACGACTGGGGCGACGACGAGTGGGCCACGCTCGATCGGGCGGTCTGCGAGGTCCTCTACGGAGCGGGACTGCGCGTGTCCGAACTCTGCGGGCTCGACCTCGTGAGCGTCGACTTCTCACAGGGCCTCCTCTTGGTGTTGGGAAAGGGTCGAAAGGAGCGGGTCGTGCCCCTGCACCGAAAGGGTCTCGAAGCGTTGCGTATGTGGATCGACGACGGTCGCGAGTACGTGGTGCGCGCCGACTCGCCGTCGGAGGCGCTGTTCTTGAATCGCCGTGCCCGTCGGTTGGGTCCGCGCGACGTACGACGGATCCTCGATCACCGCGTCGCGCGCGGTCACGTGCACCCCCACGCGTTGCGCCATACCTACGCCACGCACCTCGTCGAGGGCGGGGCCGACCTGCGCGTGGTGCAGGAACTCTTGGGTCACGAGAATCTCACCACCACGCAGATCTACACCCACGTCTCGAAGTCTCGACTCCAAAAGGTTCATCACCAGACCCACCCGCGGGCCTAGATCGGGGAAACGACTAATATGGTCTGGCTCTCCCAGAGTGGGGGAGTTAGTGAGTTGTCCCCGTGGTTTCGTACGGTCGCCGTTCGCGGTGCTCCCCGGGGTTGAAGCAACCATACGGAAGGAAACTAGATCGTGGCACTCGTCACCCTGCAAGAACTATTGGACTCGGGCGTGCACTTCGGGCACCAGACCCGTCGTTGGAATCCCAAGATGCGCCGGTTCATCCTGGGCGAGCGCAACGGCATCTACCTGATTGACCTTCGAAAGACCCTCGCGGGCATCGAGACGAGCTACGCCTACGTGCGCGACCTCGTCGCCGAGGGCGGCGTCATCCTCTTCGTCGGCACGAAGAAGCAAACGCAGGGTCCCATCGCCGACTACGCCCAGGCCTGCGGCATGCCCTTCGTGAACCAGCGCTGGCTCGGTGGGATGTTGACCAACTTCACCACCGTCGCCGGTCGCGTGAAGCGCTTGATCGAACTGCGTTCCATGGAGCGCGCGGGCGACTTCAACAACATGCCCAAGCGTGAAGCCCTTCGCCACAGTCGCGAGCTCGAGAAGCTCGACCGAAACTTGAGCGGCATCGCGAACCTCGAGCGCGTACCCGACGCGATCTTCGTCATCGACACGAAGAAGGAGCACATCGCGGTCACCGAAGCGCGCAAGCTCGGCCTGCCCGTCGTGGCGGTCGTGGACACCAACTGTGACCCCGACGTCATCGACTACGTCATTCCCGGCAACGACGACGCGATTCGCGCCGGCTCGTTGCTCTGTCGCTTGATCGCCGACGCCGTGACCGAAGGTCGCTACATCCGTCAGAATCGTCCGGCCGTCACGGTGAGCCCCACGGCCAACGCTTAATTCGGTCCAAGAAACAAAGAGGAGAACCAGGGTGACTATCACCGCTAAAGACGTACAAGCACTGCGCCAGTCGACGGGTGTCGGCATGATGGACGCGAAGAAGGCCCTTGAAGCCAACAACGGTGACAAGGAAGCGGCCACCCAGTGGCTGCGCGTGCAAGGACTCGCGTCGGCCGCGAAGCGTGCCGAGCGTGAAGCCGGCGAAGGGGCCGTCGCCGTCGTTCGCGACGGTGACGTCGCCGCGATCGTCGAGATTCGTTGCGAGACCGACTTCGTCGCGAAGTCCGAGGAGTTCACGAGCCTCGCTGACGAGATGGCCGCGCGCGTCGCGACCGCCGGCGAAGGCGCCGTCGATGAGTTCAAGGAGAAGATCGAGCAGATGCTCACGACCTTGAAGGAGAACATCTCGATCGGGCGCGTCTACCGACTCGAAGCGGGCGCTGACGAGGTGGTCGACACCTACAATCACCTCCAGGCGGGTCGTGGCGTCAACGCCGTCGCCGTCGTGGTGAAGGGCGCGTCCGAAGAGGTCGCGCACGAGATCGCCGTGCACATCGCGTTCGCGAAGCCGCTCTACTTGAAGCGCGAGGACGTGCCCCAGAGCGAAGTCGACAAGGAGCGCGCGACGGTCGAAGAGATCACTCGCAATGAAGGAAAGCCCGAAGCGGCACTGGCGAAGATCATCGAGGGACGGCTGAACGGATGGTTTAAAGAACGCGTCCTCCTCGAACAGCCCTACGTCAAAGATGAGAAGGAAACGATCCAGCAGTTCTTGAAGGGTGCGTCGATTAGCGCGTACGCTCAAGTAGTCATCGGAGGATAGGACATCGTCGTGCGTCGAGTGGTCTTAAAACTGTCGGGTGAGGCGCTGGCGTCAGCCGCGAGTGACGAAACTATCGATGCCTCCACGGTGGACTTTCTGGCCCGTGAGATCGCCGCCGCCATGGAGCGTGGCGGCCTCGAATTGGCCGTCGTCGTCGGCGGCGGGAACATCTGGCGCGGCGCGACCGGCGCGATGGCCGGAATGAATCGAGCTAACTCTGACCTCATGGGCATGCTCGGTACGGTCATCAACGCCCTCGCCCTCCAAGACGCCATTGAGAATCACGGCCGACCCACGAGAGTGATGTCGGCGATCAACATGGACCAAGTCGCCGAGCCCTACATCCGCCGACGCGCGGTTCGTCACCTCGAGAAGGGCCGCGTCGTCATCTTCGCGGCTGGCATGGGCAATCCCTACTTCACGACCGATACCCCCGCGGCGCAGCGCGCCGCCGAAGTCGAAGCCGAGATCGTACTCAAAGGAACGCACGGCGGCGTTGACGGTGTCTACGACGTGGACCCGCGAGTCAATCCCGACGCCGTCAAGTTCGACGAGATCTCCTTCGACGAGGTGATCGCGCGAGACCTGCGCGTGATGGACATGACGGCGATCACGTTCTGTAAGGACAATCACTTGCCGCTGCGGGTGTTTGACCTGATGGCCGAGGGCAACTTAGGTCGAGCACTTGACGGTCACCCCGTCGGTACGCTGGTGAAGTAATGGAGAACGAACTTGTCGACCTCGTGATGGAAGACACGCGCGAGCGTATGGTGCGCGCGATCGAACACGTGAAGAACGAGTTCGGATCGGTTCGCACGGGACGAGCGACCTCATCGCTGATTGAGGGGCTCCTGATCGATTACTACGGCACCGAGACGCCGCTCAAGCAGCTGGCGAACTTCTCGGTACCCGAGCCACGCCTCTTGGTGGTCTCACCCTTCGACAAGGGTTCGATGGCGGCCATCGAAAAAGCCATCGGCAACGCCGACCTCGGTCTCACGCCCTCGAACGACGGTCAGGTCATTCGTCTCGCGTTTCCCGCGCTCACCGAAGAGCGTCGCAAGTCCTTCGTGAAGATGGTCAAGACCAAAGCGGAAGAGGGTCGCGTCGCGTTGCGAGGCGTTCGTCGACACGCCCGCCAAGAGTTGGAGACGCTCGAAAAGGAGCAGGGTCTTTCGAGCGACGAGATCGAACGCCTCGAAAGGGTCCTCGACAAGATGACCCAAGACGAAGTGGCCGTCGTGGACGCGCTGCTCGCGCACAAGGAGCAGGAACTTCTTGAAGTCTGACGACGACGACGGAACTATTTTCGACGAACCCACGGGCCAGTTCCCGGTGGCCAGTACCCACGATCCGCGCGTCACCATCACCGGCGCCGAAATGGTGGCCAGCTTCGTCGACGACGCTCCGGTCGTCGATCCGACGACCCTGTTGCCGCACTGGACGGACGCACCGACCGGCCAAGTGCCGATCGTCGTGGCTCGTGAAGCGGCCCAGAATGACGATCCGTGGGCGGCCGTACCCGCGCCCGCCTGGCGCGAGGGCGAGGCCGACTGGGTGGCCCACGAGGACCAGTTCGACGCCTCAATACTCGCCGGCGACGAAAAGGTCGACGACGCGCGTCCGTGGGAGTTCCTCCTGCCCGACGAAGACATCGACGAAGAGGTAGTGCAGGTCGAGGCACAGCGACCCGCGCCGATGCGTGCTCAGCGCACGCGCCAACGGACAACCTCGAATCCCCTCGCCGGACGCGCGGTGCGACAGAGTTCGTCGAGCAACGTCTCGAGCGCGACGATGACGGGGCTCTTACTCGCGATCGTCGTCTTCGCCGTCTTCTTCGCCGGCCCGGTGGCCCTCACCGTTTTGATCCTCGTCTCATTGGCGTTCGCGAGCGCTGAGGCGTACGCGGGCTTTCGTTCGGTCGGTGCCCATCCCGCGACGATCTTGGGCATCGTCGCGGTCTTGACGCTGGGCGTCGCGGTCTACAACAAGGGCCTCGTGGTCATCGGCGCCGT
>DATKSO010000099.1:0-3247 GCA_035531635.1 Acidimicrobiales bacterium
AAGAAGTGCTTCAATCGACTGGCGCCACCAACCTGGAGTCGGTGCAGTTCGGCGTCGGACAGGACGCGCAGTCGGTGCAGTTGTCGACGACGTTGGCGAACGCGGCGTCGGTGTTTGACGAGCCAGCGCCACGATCCGACAATGGCGCCCGCGCGGTCGAGGTCCCGCCCGGCGAGCGAGAGACCAACCTCGAAGACGTCGATGACGAAGAGCGCCATCAGCGTCCAGACCATCTGGCGCCGTCCCCAACCCGTCGCCACCACCAGAAGTTGGTGACGGCGCTGGAGGTCCTGACGGCTGGCCCTTCGCGTGCCGACGGCCGTCACCGCGCGTTCGCCCGTCGCGATGGTCTCGCGGTGCGCCACCTTGGCGAGGGGCGCGACCACGATGCGCGCGCCGGCCACTTGCGCGCGCCAGCAGAGGTCGAGGTCTTCGCCGAGGAGCGTGATCAGTGGATCGAAACCGCGCAGTGTCGTAAAGAGGTCGGCGCGAACGAGGGTAACGCCACCGGGCGCCACGAAGACGTCGCGCTCGAGGTCCTGTTGGCCGTGGTCGATCTCGCCCAGTTCCACGCGCTCGCGCACGACACCGAATCGGTCGCAGGTCTGTCCAGCGTGCAGCAGCACGAGGGGGTCTTCGTAGGCCACGACCTTGGGCGTGACGACACCGGCGTTCGTGCGGTAGGCCGCCTCGACCATGAGTTGCACCGCGTCGGGTTCGAGCCGTACGTCGTCGTGACAGAAGAGGAAGAAGGCCGAGCCCTCGATCATGAGCGCCGCCTCATTACAGGCCGGTCCGAACCCCCGATTCTCCTCGAGGATGCGTACGAAGGCGTTGGGCGCGACGGCGGCGACGCGGGCGGGGACGTGCGGAGCATCCCCGTTCGCCACGACGAGCAGGCTCAGTTCCTCATAGTTCTGGGCCGCCAAGGAAGCCGCGGTGGCTTCGAGGCCCGGCCCGGAACCGGTGGTAACGATGACGGCGACGACGGCCGGGGCACGAGAGTCCATCAGTCCTACAAGGTTAGTTGGCCCTCGCGAGCGATCTTGACGCCGAACCCTTGCAAAACACGCGCGTCAAGCGATTTCTCTCGGCCTAATGACGCCGCGCGACGAGATCGTCGACGACGTCACGCAGCGAGTCGTGCAACGGAATCTGGGGTGACCACCCCGTCGCCTCGTGCACCTTGTCGAAGCTCCCTCGAAAGACCGGCACGTCGTTGGGGCGAAGCAACGAGTCGTCCACGACGAGCTTGATCTCGGGCGCGAGTAGGTGCAGGAGTTGGTTCGCGATATCGACCAACGCGACGTCGTGCCCCGAGGCGACGTTGTAGGTCTCGCCCGCTTCGCCCAGTTGCGCGAGCAGCCGGTAGGCGCGGACCACGTCGCGCACGTCACTGAAGTCACGTCGCGTCGTGAGATCCCCCACCGGGATCTCACCGTCGCCGCGCTCGCGCGCGTCCAAGAGCCGGGTCACGAGCGCCGGCACCACGAAGGTGGGTGCCTGGCCGGGCCCGAGATGGTTGAAGGGGCGCACCACGATGACGCGTTGCGCGCGAGCGCGAACGACGTCGTGCGCGACGCGCTCGGCCTCGACCTTGCTCGAAGAGTAAGGGTTGGCGGGCGCGACACGGAAGCTTTCACGAATCGGGAGGTCCTCTTCTCGCACGACACCGTAGACCTCGGACGAACTGACGACCACCGTCGTCGACTTCGCGTTCGCGGCGAAGGCCGCGTCGAGCACGCGCTGCGTACCGACGACGTTCACCCGGGTGAACTCGCTCGGGTGGTCCCACGACTCGCCGACGTGGGTGAGCGCCGCGAGGTGGTACGTGACGTCGGGGCGAAACCCTTCGAAAATCTCGCGCATGCTCGCTTCGTCCGTGACGTCGCGCTCTCGGTCGATCCCTTCGACCTCGTCGCCGTTCGCGCGCAAGTGCGCGAGCAGGTGCCGACCGACGAAACCCTGTGAACCGGTGACAAGGGCGCGCGTCAACTCGCCATCGCCTTTTCGTACGCGACGAGGTGCTGGGCCACGCACCTCTCCCACGTGAAGTGCTCCGCTCGCTCGCGAGCGCGCCCGGCCCACTGGCGTCGATCGTCGTCACTCGACTCGAGGACGTCAACCAGCGACGCCGCGAGCGCGTCGACGTCGCCTACGGGCACGAGTCGGGCGCCGTCGCCCGCGACCTCCGCCATGACCGTGTCGCGCGTCGTCACCACCGACGCGCCGCAGGCCATCGCCTCGAGGACGGGCAGACCGAAGCCTTCGCCCCGAGAGGGGTAGGTCACCGCGCGTGCGTGGCGATACAGCACCGGCAGTAACGCGTCGTCGACGAAGCCGAGTCGTCGGATCCGTGCGCGAAAGGGATGCCCTTCGATCTGCGCTTCGATCGGGCCCTCGCCCCAGCCGGACTGGCCCGCCAGCCACAGCTCGACCTCGTGGTCGTCACGTGCGACCTGTCCGAAAGCGTCGAGTAACACGTCCAGACCCTTGCGCGGTTCCACCGTGCCCACAAAGAAGACGTACGGCACCTCCGTTCGCAATCCGTGACCTCGAAGGACGGACTCATCGTCACGATCCCACGGTTGAAACGTCGCGAGCTCGACGCCGAGCGGCGCGACGACGATCGGCGCGTGCGACGGGATCAGCGACGTCAAGAGTCGAGCGCTGTAGTCGCTGACACTCACCAAGACGCGGGCGTGCTGCGCCGAGTACGTGATGGCGCGACGGAAGAAGGTTACTTTCGGGCGTTCGTGCCATTCGGGATTCGTGAAGAACGTCAGGTCGTGAATGGTCACGACGGTGGGCCTCGTGCCCCGACGAGGCATGGTGTAGTGCGGCGCGTGCCAGAGATCGACCCCGCGCGCGGTCGCGCTCGCGCCCAAGAACCACGCTTCGTACGCGAGCCGCGCGACTCGCCCGTCGGGGACCAGTCCCCTCACGTCGGCTCGAGGCGACCGGTCACGCCACCGCCTCGTGTCGCCTCGACGCGTCACCAGCGTCGTGGTGACGTCGGCGTCGGGTAGGCGACGGGCAAGTTCGTCGATGTAGCGACCGGCACCGGCGATCTGCGGCGGGACGGCGGACACGTCGAGCGCGACTTTCACTGCCAGGCCACCAAATGATCGAGCGCGGCGTTGCGCCACGTGAGCGACGCCACCGACGCCCGTCGGCGTTGACGCGCCGCTTCGTCATCATCTTGGGACAGGGCTCGAACGAGTCCGTGCGCGATGGCCTCGACGTC
>DATKSO010000100.1:0-8210 GCA_035531635.1 Acidimicrobiales bacterium
TTTCGCGAGCAGAATGGTGAGTGTGTCCGCGACGAGCACTTCACCGGGCTGAGCGCCGATCAGTGGCGCGAGTCGCTCACCGAGGCGCGTAGGCATCTCCATCCACCCGCTCTCGCTCCAACCTCGCACGAGTCCACGGCCCCACTCGTCGCTGAGCACTTCGTTCACGCGGGTCGTCACCGCGCGCGAAACGGGACCGAGGGAGTTGCCGTCGAGGTAGATCTCCTTCTCGTCGAGCCGGAACTCGTCGCGCAGTGGCGCGAGCACGTCCTTCGTATCGAGGGCGACGCAGTCGTCACGCGTGATCACAGTATTGACCTCACTTCCCAGAGCACGGGGTAGAAACGTTGATTCAAGGTTGTGTCTAGGTACGCCATACCCTCACTGCCGCCCGTGCCGGGGCGTCGGCCGATCTGGCGGCCCGCCATCAGCATGTGCTGGTGACGCCAGACCGCAAGATTCTCGTCGTGGTCCATGAGCAGCTCCGCGACCGTGTGCAGCGCCGTTCTCGCGGCATCGGTATGTGAAAGGTAGAGCACGCGAACGACGTCGAGGAGATCGTCGTTGGGCGCACCCAGCGTGAGTCGAAGAGCGTGTTCGAATCCGGCCCATACGCTCGGGATCTCGCTGATCGCGCGCAACCACTCTCGTTGTTCATCGTCGAAGAACTCGAAGTTCAATACGGCCTTGCGACCGCCGCCGCTGAGGAACTCGATGGCGCGAAACTGGAAGGACTGGAAGCCCGACGCGGGGTCGAGCGGGTCACGAAACTCCAAGAAGCCCTCGGGTGACATTGTGTCGAGAAGGCGCAGATGGGTGAGCAACAGCTCTTCAATCTCCACCATTCGTCGTAAGTGCGAGACGGCGCGCCACGGCTCGTTCTCATGAAGGACGCTCGCCGCGCGAGTGAGCTCGTCGACCATGACTTTGAACCAGAGTTCGTAGGACTGGTGCACGACGATGAACAACAGTTCGTCGGGAGCGTCGTCGGTAAGGGGAATCTGCAACTTCAGGAGGTCGTTGATACGAAGGTACGTCGCGTAGTCGGTGCCTTTTGCCACAGAGTGAACCTTACGTCGAACGAACCATCGAACCCGCTAGGAGCGGGTGATCGGCTTGTAGCGCAGGCGATGGGGCTGATCGGCCTCGGTGCCGAGGCGCTTATGGCGATCGGCCTCGTAGTCGGAGAAGTTCCCTTCGAACCAGCGCACGACCGCGTCGTCTTCGAAGGCGAGGACGTGCGTGGCGATCCGGTCCAAGAACCAGCGATCGTGACTGATCACGACGGCGCAGCCCGGGAACGACAGAAGCCCGTCTTCCAGCGCGCGCAAGGTGTCAACGTCGAGGTCGTTCGTAGGTTCGTCGAGGAGCAACACGTTGCCCGCACTTCGAAGCACCTTCGCGAGTTGCACCCGGTTGCGCTCGCCGCCCGAGATCTCGCCGACGTTCTTTTGTTGGTCACTCCCCTTGAAGCCAAAGCTCGCCACGTAGGCGCGCGCGTGAATCTCACGTGAACCCACCACCATGTGTTCTTGTCCACCGCTGATCTCGTCGAAGACGGTGTTCGCCGCGTTCAGGGTGTCACGGGACTGATCGACGTAGGCGAACTGGACCGTCGAGCCGATCTCGATCGAACCGGCGTCGGGCTTCTCCTCCCCAACCATCATCCGAAAGAGCGTGGTCTTGCCAGCGCCGTTCGGGCCGATGACCCCGACGATGCCGCCCGGCGGCAGGAGGAACGTGAGGTCCTCGATCAAGAGCCGCTCCTCGAAGCCCTTGGTGAGACCCGTCGCGTTCACGACGACGTCACCGAGCCGTGGGCCGGGTGGTATCGCGATCTCCAGTCGATCAGTGCGTCGATCTGCCGCCTCGGACTCGGCAACGAGTTCGTTGAATGAACTCACGCGTGCCTTACCCTTGCTCTGTCGTGCGCGCGGTGAGAGTCGAATCCACTCCAACTCTCGCTCCAACGAGGCTTGTCGAACCTTGTCGGCCTTCTCTTCGGCGGCGAGGCGAGCTTGCTTTTGCTCGAGCCACGACGAGTAGTTGCCCTCCCAGGGAATACCGTGACCACGGTCCAACTCGAGAATCCACTGCGCGGCGTTGTCGAGGAAGTAGCGGTCGTGGGTGATAGCGACGACGGTGCCGCTGTACTCCTGCAGGGTGCGCTCGAGCCACGCCACCGACTCGGCGTCCAGGTGGTTCGTCGGCTCGTCGAGCAAAAGTAGGTCCGGCTTGGATAACAGCAGTCGACAGAGTGCCACCCGACGGCGCTCGCCACCCGACAGCGTCGACACGTCAGCGTCGGGTGCGGGCAGACGAAGCGCGTCCATCGCGATCTCGAGGGTGCGTTCCAAGTCCCACGCGTTCGCGGCGTCGATCTTCGATTGAAGGTCGGCCTGTTCGCCTAGGAGCGCGTCAAAGTCGGCGTCGGGATCACCCATCGCCGCGCAGACTTCGTTGAAGCGGAGAAGAAAATCGCGCTGTTCGGCGACGCCGTCAGCGACGTTACCGACTACGTCCTTCGTCGCGTCGAGTTGGGGCTCTTGGGAGAGGTAGCCCACGCTGAAGCCCGGTGTCAGTCGTGCTTCCCCGCTGAAGCCGTCGTCGAGACCGGCCATGATCCGTAACAGCGACGACTTGCCCGAGCCGTTCGCGCCGATCACGCCGATCTTCGCGCCGGGATAGAAGGAGAGATTGATTCCCTTCAGCACTTCGCGATCCGGCGGGTAGAACCGACGAAGGTCTCGCATCGTGAAAATGAACTGTGCAACCATGCCTACCAGTGTGGCCGAAATCTACGCGACACGTCTTTTGTCAGGTGTCTGATGTAACAGGGCCACTATTACACTCAGAAAATGTCTGAGAACTCCGTCGACGTCGTAACGCCCAAGCGCCACGCGGCCGATTGGATGATCCTCTCGATTGCCTGCATCGCGCAGTTCATGGTGGTGCTCGACGTCTCCATCGTCAACGTGGCCCTGCCGCGCATGGGCGCCGATCTTCACTTCACGTACTCGAGCGCGCAGTGGGTCATCAACGCCTACGTCTTGACGTTCGCGGGCTTCTTGCTCCTCGGCGGACGCATGGCCGACTACTTCGGTCGACGACACGTCTACTTGATCGGCATGAGTATCTTCACGCTCGCGAGCATCGGCGCGGGCGTCGCGCACTCTGGGACTCAAATGATCGTCGCTCGCGCCATCCAAGGCCTCGGTGGCGCGATTCTCTCGCCCGCGACCTTGACCATCATCGTGACGACGTTCCACGGTCCGCGCCTGCCCAAGGCCATCGGCGCGTGGAGTGCGGTCGCCGGCGCGGGCGGCGCCGTCGGTGCGCTGTTGGGCGGGATCCTGACGGGAACCGTGTCGTGGCGCTGGATATTCTTCATCAACGTGCCCTTCGGGATCATCGCGGGCACCGCCGCCCTTTTGTACCTCCAGGAGATGCGCAACAAGGACGCCACCTCGAAGCTCGACGTCACGGGTTCCGTGCTCGTCACCGGTGGCTTGGCCTCAGTGATCTACGCGGTGGTGAACACGACGACGCACAAGTGGACGTCGAGCTTCACGCTCGAATGGCTCCTTGGAGGACTGGTCTTGTTGACGATCTTCTGCTTCTGGGAAGCGAGGATCGCCTCGCACCCTCTCGTACCGTTCAGGATCTTCCGCTCGAGGCCACTCTCAACCGCGAACGGCATCATGGTCCTCGTCGGTGGCGTCTTCTTCGCCATGTGGTATTTCTTGACCTACTTCTTCCAATCGGTCTTGGGCTTCGGTCCCGTGAAGGCCGGTGTCGCGTTCGTGCCCACGGCGGTCGCCATCATCCTCGGCGCACAGATCTCGTCGCGACTGCTCGCGAAGACGGGCGTCAAACCTCTGCTCCAGGTGGGAGCGGCCCTTGCGGCACTCGGCTTCTCCTGGCTCTCGCTCATCCAGCACAACAGTTCGTTCTTCGCTCACGTCCTCTTGCCGTCGGTCGTCACCGCGTTCGCCATGGGTCTGCTCTTCGCGCCCTTGGCGATGGCCGCCACGTCCGGGGTCGATCGGGCCGACGCGGGTCTCGCCTCGGGACTGCTCAACACCGCCCGCCAGGTTGGTGGGTCCCTCGCGCTCGCGATCCTGGCGACTGTGGCCACCGACCGAACGACGTCGCTGCTGACGCACGCCTCCAAGGCGGTGGCCCTAACGGCGGGCTATCAAAGGGCTTTTGAGATTTCAGCCGTCATCGCGATCCTCGCCCTGGGCGTCTCGTTCGCCCTCCCGCGCAACACCGGTCGCGCCGCGACGCCGTAGCGCGCCGGTCGATTGCCACGGCCCAATTAACTTCATTCCCCGCTCAGTTCGCCGCGCTACTTGGCAGTAGTCTCACGGTTGACAAATATCCGGGGGTGTCACGAGGCTGAGTCGGGAGCCTCGTTTCATCGCCGGACAACCCTTTCTGAGGGTTGACAATCGTATAAGGGAGAAACAATGGGTAGATTTCGTCGCCTCACGACCGTGCTCGGAGCCAGCGCGCTGGTTCTAGGTACGTTGACTGTGAGTGTGGCCGCGACAACGATGTCGGCTTCCGCCGCGTCGAAGTTCAAGGCCTGCGTCGTAACTGACACCGGTGGCATCAACGACAAGTCCTTCAACGCCTCGGCGTACGCGGGTTTGAAGGACGCCGCCAAGCAAGACAGCAACATTTCGTATACGTATCTTTCGTCTACGTCATCCTCGGACTACGCGCCCAACATCAACAGCTTCGTCTCGAAGGGTTGCGGGATCATCGTCACGGTGGGTTTCTTGATGGACGCGGCCACCGCCGCTGCCGCTAACGCTCACCCGAGCCAGAAGTTCGCCATTGTGGACGACGCGCCCAAGGTGAAGGCCGGCACGCACGTTGACTCACTCCAGTACGAGACCGACCAGGCCGGCTTCCTCGGTGGCATCTTGGCCGCGGCTATGTCGAAGACCGGGACGGTGGCGACCTTCGGTGGCCAGCAGTTCCCGTCGGTGACGCTCTACATGAACGGCTTCGTGGCCGGTGTGCGCTACTACGACAAGACATACTCGAAGTCCGTGAAGGTTCTCGGCTGGACGCCAGCGGCGGGCGCGTGTTCGCTCTCGACGTGCAACGGCAAGGGAACGTTCGTCGGAAACTTCACTGACCAGACCGCTGGTAAGACCGACACGACGACCTTCTTCTCCCAGGGAGCCGACATTGTCTTCCCGGTCGCGGGATCGGTGGGCCTCGGCTCCATCGCCGCGGCGAAGTTGGCAGGTACTGGTCACAGCGTCATGTGGGTCGACAGCAACGGCTGCGTCTCTGACAAGGCTGACTGCAAGTGGTTCGTCGGCACGGTCGCCAAGGGCGTCGAGCCCTCGGTGATGGCTGCGGTCCTCTCGGCGGCGAAGGGCACCTTCAAGGCAGGCACGTACGTCGGCACGTTGGCCAACAACGGCACCGCGCTCGAGTACGGCGGCATCACGGTTCCCGCGTCGGTGAAGGCGAAGATCGCCACGGCGAAGGCCGGCATCATCGCTGGAACGATCTCAGTCAACCCGAACAAGTACCCAGCCAAATAACGACGTCGTAGCGCCTCGCGGCGCGACGCCACGACAAAGACCCGGGACCAAAACCCGGGTCTTTGTCGTGGCATACGATGATTCCTCATGCAACTCGAACTGCGCGGGATAACGAAGCGATTCGGCTCGTTCACCGCGAACGACCAGATCAGCCTGAAGGTTGAGCCTGGTCAGATCCACTCACTGCTCGGTGAAAACGGTGCCGGCAAGTCGACACTGATGAACGTCCTCTTCGGACTGTTGCGTCCCGACGAGGGAGAGATCCTCATTGACGGCGTCGTCACGCCGATCACCGACTCGGGCGAAGCGGTGCGCCGAGGGATTGGCATGGTCCACCAGCACTTCATGCTGGTGCCCGTCTTTTCGGTGACGGAGAACGTCGTGCTCGGGTTCGAACCGACGAAGTCGCTCAATCGCGTGGACTACAAACGGGCCACCGAGGACATCCATCGCCTCTCCCAGCAGTTCAATCTGGACGTCGACCCCGACGCCATCGTCGAGAACCTGCCCGTCGGACTCCAACAGCGCGTGGAGATCTTGAAGGCCCTCAGCCACGACGCCGAACTCCTGATCCTCGACGAACCGACGGCCGTCCTCACGCCCCAGGAGATCGATTCGCTCATGGAGATCATGCGCTCGCTGGCCGCGGCGGGCAAGTCGATCCTCTTCATCACCCACAAGCTCAAAGAGGTGAAGGCCGTCGCCGACGTCATCACGGTGATCCGCCAGGGCCGCGTCGTGGGCACGGCCGAGCCCAGCGCGTCGGAGTCGGAACTGGCCTCGATGATGGTCGGCCGTGAAGTGAAGCTCATCGTCGAGAAGACCGCCTACGACCCGGGCGACGAAGTGCTCGAAGTCCGCGACCTCGTCGTGCTGGACGACCGGGGACTCGTCGCCGTGAACGGCGTCACGCTCGACGTGCGCGCGGGCGAGGTGTTGGCGCTCGCCGGCGTGCAGGGCAACGGACAGACCGAGTTCGTCGAAGCCCTCGTGGGCATGCGACCCGTCGAGTCCGGCTCGATCACCCTCAAGGGACGCGACATCACCAATCTGACGCCGCGCCAGGCCCTCGACGCGGGTCTCGGCCACATCCCCGAAGACCGACAGCGTGACGGACTCGTCCTGTCGATGTCGGTCGCCGACAACCTGGTGCTCAACACGCCGCGGCGCGCGCCCTTTGCCCGTCACGGCACGCGCAACCTCACGGCCGTCAACGAGAACGCAGAGCGACTCGTTCGCGAGTTCGACATCCGTACAACGTCTATTCGAGAGCCGGCGAGTTCGCTCTCGGGTGGCAACCAACAAAAGGTCATCGTGGCGCGCGAGCTCTCGCGCTCCATTGAGTTCCTCGTCGCTTCGCAACCAACGCGCGGGCTCGACGTTGGCTCCATTGAGTACGTGCACCGACAGATCATCGAGCATCGAAACCGGGGCAACGGCGCCTTGATCGTGTCCTCTGAACTCGACGAAGTCGTCGCGCTGGGCGACCGCATCGCGGTGATGTACGAGGGCCGCATCAGCGGCGTCGTCGATCCGAGCGCCAGTCGCGAGTCGATCGGTCTCTTGATGGCCGGTCACGTGACGGAGACGACCAGTGTCTGAGACGTCGACAGCTCGACCGTCACTGTGGGTCCGCTATACGTCGAGCAGTCCCCTTGTCGTGACCTTCTTCGCCCTGGTCCTCGGCCTCCTGTTCGGCGCTTTCGTCATCATCACGACGACGCCCGCCGTCCTCGACGCGTGGCGCGCGATCTTTCACAGTTGGAACGGACTGCCCCACGCACTCAACCTCACGTTCGACAACGTCGGCGCGGCCTACCGCTCGATGTTCACCGGTTCCATCGTCGACCCTCAGGGCCTGTGGCACTCAATCTCGACGGGGAAAGGTTGGACGAACACCTTGACGCCGATCTCCGAGACACTGACGTACGCGACGCCCCTCGTCATCGCGAGCATCGGCGTCGGCATTGCCTTTCAGACTGGCCTCTTCAACAGCGGCGCCAACGGACAGGCCGTCATCGGGGGCATCGCCGGCGCGGTCGTGGGCTCGATGCTGCACATGCCCGAGATCCTGCACCTGCCGCTGACGCTCGTCGCCGGCATCGCGGGCGGCATGATCTGTGGCGCCGTGCCGGGCGTGCTGAAGGCCTACACCGGGGCGCACGAGGTCATCGTCACGCTGATGTTCAACTACGTCACGTACGCGTTCTTGTTGTTCATGGTGCTCTCGACGCCGTTCCAACAGCCCGGTCAACAGAACGACATCGGACGCACCATGGACCACTCGGCGCAGTTGGCGCCGCTCTTCGGCACAGGTTCCGGGCTGCGCGTCAGTTACGGCGTCTTCGTCGCCGTCGCGGTCGTCATCTTCGCGACGTGGCTGCTCAATCGGTCGTCGCTGGGCTTTGACTTTCGCGTGACCGGCGCAAACCCGTCGGCGGCCAGGGCCTCGGGCATCAACGCCCGTACCGTGATCGTCGTCGTCTTTCTGATCTCGGGCGGTCTCGCCGGACTCGCGGGCGTCGTCCAGGTCGCGAGCACCACGCACTACGTCGACGGAGGCTTTCTCATCGGCAGCGCGGGCATCGGCTTCACCGCGATCACCGTGGCGCTCCTCGGCCGCAACCGGCCCATGGGCAT
>DATKSO010000101.1:0-2809 GCA_035531635.1 Acidimicrobiales bacterium
ACGTCGAAAGTGGTGCCGACTCGCTAGCATCCACGTCGGGGCGACGATCGATTGGAACGTGCATGCAGGCCGAGTACAGCGTCCAAACGGTCCTGACCCTCCTGTTCTTGGTCGCGGCGTTCTTCCTCGTGCGCAAGGGTCGCTCCGAGACCAAGGGCACGATGCTTCTGCCCCGTCAGCGCATTCGACCCGTGCTGTTGGAGATGCTCGACCCACTGCTCGCCTTCATTGTCGTCGGCCCGGTGTTGGCCCACGAACTGAACGTGGACACGTGGCACGTCCTCGCGGGCCTCCTCGGCGTGGGCGCGGGCGTCCCGATCGGACTCTTGAGGTCTCGGGTTCAGTACGTGCGCGCGATCCGTCGTTCGAAGAGTGTGGTATTGGTGCGATCTCGAGCGGAGTACGCCCTGATCTTCCTGCTGGTTATCCTTCGTTCGTCAGAGAGCTCGATCCGCCAGAACCATTCGACGTCCGTCACGCTTCTCTTTGCGCTTCTTCTGGCGCTGCCCATCGGTGAGTCGTGCGCGCGAACGTTCTCCATGGTCGTGAAGTATCGAAACGAGACGGTCGAAACGCCGTCGCTGGAAATGCCACAGTAACGACGACGTCTGGCGCTCGCGTTACTGGGAGCAGCCTCGAGCGTCAACGTCCGCGACGCCCACGACCACGTCGCCACGGACGAGCCATATGAAGTCGTACTTGTCAACGGTGGGATCGCAGTGCGGTGGCACGAGCGCCAGTCGGTCACCTCGGCGAAAGGAGTCTTCGCGTCCTCGCGTCACCATTCCGTGTTCGTCGCCGAAGAACTGGTACGTCACGTCGCTCCCGTGGCCGGCCACGAGCGGAGGACCCGCGTCGGTGGCCATCGCCTTTAGTCCGGCGTCGATCGTCACGAAGCGCTCACGATTGTCTGAGATCACGGTTGTCTCTATATAGAGGCTCTGGGCGAAACGACCTTCGACGTCATCGCCCAGCGCGTCTCGATACTCGCGATCCATGAAGACGTAGCTGCCACACTGCAATTCGTTGAGGAGCCCTAGTTCGATGTCGATCGCCGACGTGCCGGTACCGCCGCCGGTACGAAGAGCGACGACGTGACCGTGTGACTCCAGTGCCTTGACGACGCGGCGCAGGAGGTCCGTCGATTCACTCGTCGCGGCCTGACGCTCGTCTCGGCCCACGACGTGCTGGAGATGACCCGCGTACCCCTGGACGCCGGCGAAGCGAAGGTGTGAACTGGCGGCGATACGTTCGACGACCCGCAACGCGTCACTAGGCCCGGCGACGCCGGTCCGGCCGAGGCCCACGTCGACGTCACAGAGCACCGAGAGCTCGCGGTTCGTCCCCCTCGTCGCGCTCGCCAATTCGTCAACGCCGTCGAGACTGTCGACGACCACCGTGAGGTCGCAGCGTTCACTCAGGTCGACGGCGCGCTGGACGAGTGCGGGACCCACCAGGGGCGACGTGATGAGCGCGGAGAGATCGGACGTGGTGGCGTCGCGAGCGAGACGGGCGATGACGGCCTCCGCTTCCGAGATCTTGGCGAACGCCAAGCCCGCGGCGCCGGCCTCGAGTTGAAGACGCGCCACGTAGGCCGACTTGTGTGACTTGACGTGCGGGCGAAGCGCGACGCCAGCGCGTGCGGTCTTGGTGGCCATCGAGGAGATGTTCTCGATGAGGAGGGGGTAGTCGCACACGAGTGCGGGCGTGGCGAGCCAGTGGCGAGAGCCTTCGTCACCAAGTCGATCGAACACGGAACGGTAACGAGGTTCGTTACGGCGGGCGTCGTTCATCCCTTAAGTGTCACACCTTCGACGCGAGACAACGGCAAGGCGGGCGTTCTTGAGTTTCGCTCGGGACGGTGGCCCGGACGATGAGGTTGGGAGTTGCCCTTCGATTGCGTGGAAGGAGTATCCCTGGTTGGAGCATCCGCTCGTGGGGTGATTAGACAAAACCGAGGGTGCGGTGGGGCTGATAGTCCTTTTCGAGGGACTCGATCTCGGCGTCGTCCAGACGCAGGTCCACGGCGGCAATGGCGTCCGTGAGGTGCTGGGCTTTCGTGGCGCCCACGATAGGACTGACGACGGCGGGCTTGGAGAGGACCCAGGCCAACGCGACTTGAGCCGGCGCGACGCCGCGTCGTCCGGCGATGTCGATAACGGTGTCGACGATGGGCCGGTCGATGTCGAAGGAGAGTGACCGGCCGAACTGATCGCTCTCCGTGCGCTTCGTCTGCTGTTCCCAGGGGCGCGTCAATCGACCGCGGGCGAGCGGACTCCATGGAATCGAGCCGACGCCTTGGTCGAGACAGAAGGGGAGCATCTCGCGCTCTTCCTCTCGGTAGAGCAAGTTGTAGTAGTTCTGCATGCTGACGAACCGAGTCCACCCGTTGAGGTCGGCGCTGTACTGCGCTTGGGCGAACTGCCAGGTGTACATCGACGACGCTCCGATGTAGCGAGCTTTGCCCGACTTTACGACGTCGTGCAGCGCCTCCATGGTCTCTTCGATCGGCGTGCGGTAGTCCCAGCGGTGGATCTGATAGAGGTCCACGTAGTCGGTCCCCAAGCGTCGGAGGCTTTCGTCGATCTCGGTGAGGATGGCCTTTCGCGAAAGGCCCTCTCCGTTGGGGCCGGGTCGCATCCGCCCGTTCACCTTGGTGGCGATGACCAACTCTTCGCGCGGCGCCATCGACAACAGGGTCGGACCCGTGATCTCTTCGCTGCTGCCGGCGGAGTAGACGTTCGCGGTGTCGAAGAAGTTGATACCGGCGTCGAGTGCTTGGCGGAAGAACGGTTCGGCCTCATCTCTC
>DATKSO010000102.1:0-17040 GCA_035531635.1 Acidimicrobiales bacterium
GCCCAACCACCCGGACCAGGATTGCCGCGGCACGCGCCGTCGGTATGGATTCGGATCATATGACTCGAGTTATCCAGGCGTCGGGGTCATCGGTGAAACGCGTGACGGCTGGAGGGAGGTCGCCGCGCAGCACCTGGCCGAGAGTAACGTGCTCGAGGACTTCGCGCAGCGTGCCGCGTACCGCGACCCACACGTCTCGCAGATGCTTGGCTTCGCCCTCGTAGACGAGTGTCTCGGGCCGCATGCCCCTCACGCCGGCCATGGGTCCACTCACCACCCGCAAGACGTCGGCGATCGTAATCTCGTCGGGGTCGTGCGCGAGTTTGAAGCCGCCGTCAGGTCCCCGCTGGCTCGTGACGAGTCCACCGCGACGAAGATCGGAGAGAATTGCGCCGAGAAACTTGGCTGGCAGGTCCTGCTCGTGGGCCAAATGGTCGGCGCTCACCGAGACGTCACTCGCCGCCAGCGTCAAGAGCGCGCGAATGGCGTACTCAGCTTTGGCGGGAATCTGCATGGACCTATTCTGCCCCACTCCGTCGTGGCGCGGGGAGCGAATGACCCCAAACTCTAAGGTGGTCGACGTGTTCGACCTCGCTACGCGCCATCTCTATCTTTGCGTCGGCGTGCGTGACGACATGGAGGACTTTCTGCCTGCCGTCCTTCGAGGCGGCGTTGACGTCGTGCAGCTCAGAGAAAAGGCCTTACCGGCGTCCGCGCAATTGAAGCAAGCTCGTCTCATGAAGACCATCTGTCGGGCGTTTGACGTTCCCTTCATCGTGAACGACGAGCCCGAACTTGCACTCGACGTTGGCGCCGACGGTGTGCACGTCGGTCAAGACGACGCCAGCGTTGAACGCTGTCGGGCGCTGCTCGGACCAACCGCGATCGTGGGTCTCTCCACCCACTCTGTCGAAGAGTTCGACGCCGCGCTCGACCAAGACGCGACCTACTTCAGCGCCGGGCCCATCGTGCCCACGCCGACGAAAGTGGGCCGCACCGGCACCGGCGTGGCCTACGCCACGTCCAGCCAAGCACGTAGTTCTCGACCCGTCTTCGTGACCGGCGGCGTGAACGCCACCAACGTCGCCTCGCTCGTCACGGCGGGACTGCGCCACTTCGTCGTCGTGCGTGCGCTCACCGAGTCGGACAGTCCCGAACGTCACACTCGTGAGCTTCGCCGGGCACTCGAGCGCGCTCTCTCAACGGTGTCGATCGAGCCAACCTAACAACGTCGCCACCATTCGTGGGTCGGCGCGAAGTTGGTGGCCCGCGCCTTGGATGAGACGAAGTTCCGCACGACCTTCGGCGGCGGCGACCAAGTCCCTCGCGTCCGACGCGGGTACCTCGACGTCGTCGGTGCCGTGACCGATAAGGAGGCGCCGTGGTGGTATCGCGGCGATGGCCGTCATGGGATCGATGGCTAGGAGGTCCTGGTAGAGCTCGTCGACGGGAAGCAAGTCCTTTTCGTCGCCGACGACGCCGGCGACTTGCACCGCGCGGTGGATCTCCTCGGCCGACCCGCTCCACGCCGCGAGGTGCGCGGGCGCGGCGAACGTGGCGACACCGCGAACTCGATCGTCCGCGGCCGCCACGGCCAAGGCGAGCGAACCACCGAAGCCGAAACCAGCCAAGGAGATCCGACGATCGCCCTCGGCGACGCGGTCGAGAATCATCGCCAAGTCCTCTCGCCACTTCGACGCGGAAAAGGTTCCGGTGCTCCCGCCGACGCCCGACAGCGTTCCCGTCGCGACCAACCAGCCCGATTCATTGGCGACGTGCTCGGCCAGTTCCGGTAGGAGACCCGCCGCCTGACGGCCCATGCCCACCAGTCGGGGCAGGCCGTGGACCAACACGAGGACGTGGCCGTCGACGGGGCGAGCGTTCGAATTGGAGATTCGTAGGTCGAGTAGTGACCCGCCGCTTTGAAGTTGCTCGTGGGCGAGCACGAGTTGCTAGATGCCTAGGCGTTGCGCCAGTAGTTCACGGTGGTACGCGGGGTCCCCCAGGAACAACTCCGAACTCTTCGCACGCTTGAAGTAGAGGTGCGCCGGGTGCTCCCAGGTGAAGCCAATGCCACCATGGATCTGAATGTTCTCCGCGGCGCAGTGGAAGTACGCCTCGGAACAGAACGATTTGGCGAGACTGGCCGCGATGGGCAACTCGTCGTTGCGCTCTTGCGCAGCCCACGCCGCGTAGTACGCCGCCGACTTCGCCGACTCGACGTCCAACAACATGTCGGCGCATTTGTGCTTGATGGCTTGGAACGATCCGATGGGTCGTCCGAACTGCACGCGATTCTTCGCGTACTCCACCGACGCGTCGAGCACGCGCTGCGCGCCGCCGACCTGCTCCGCCGCGAGCGCGGCCTCGGCGACCTGCAACGTCGCTTCTAAGCCAGCGAGGGCGCCGCCTTCGTCACCGACGAGGCGTGCCGGAACGTCCACGAATTCGATGCGACTCTGCTTACGCGTCTGATCCATCGTCGACAGTGCTTTTCGCGCTACGCCCGGTGCGTCACCGTCAACGGCGAAGAGCGAGAGCCCCTTGTCCGTCATCGCGGGCACGAGCAACAGCGTGGCCGTGGAACCGTCAGTGACGTAACTACGCACGCCGTTCAGCACGAAGGCGTCGCCCGAACGAGTGGCCGTCGTCGACGTGGTCGTGAGGTCCCACAGGCCAGCGTCGTCGGTGACGGCCAGGGTCGCGATGGTCTCGCCCGAGGCGATCCCGGGAAGCAAGGCAGCCTTGTCGTC
Source organism: Acidimicrobiales bacterium (assembly GCA_035531635.1). GTDB lineage: Bacteria > Actinomycetota > Acidimicrobiia > Acidimicrobiales > RAAP-2 > RAAP-2. The sequence continues at coordinate 2,754 of DATKSO010000102.1, forward strand.
GTCCGTGCCGACGAACAGTAGGGCGTTCGCCGCGAGCGCCACGGTCGAGAAGTAGGGCGAGCACAGCAACGCCGCGCCCATCTCCTCGAAGACCACGTACAGTTCGACCGGGCCGAAACCTTGTCCGCCGTACTCCTCAGGAATGCCCAGCCCTTGCAGGGCGAGTTCGTTCGCCATCTGCGCCCACACCGCGGGGTCGTAACCCTCGGGCGTGGCCATCAAGCGGCGAACTTCGCCTTCGGGCGACTTTTCATCTAAGAAGCGGCGAACCATTTTGCGAAGTTCTTCTTGTTCTTCGCTAAAGCCAAAGTTCATTTCGAGACCTCTTCTTCTCTGCGCACGGCGCCACGATCGAGACTAGCCAATCTCGGCCACGCGACGTTTCGTGGCAATCTAGGGTCATGGACAACGTCGAACTGGTCTGGTCAAACGCCGTAGCCGAGGTCCATCGATTCGTGGTGGGCCCCGTCGACAACAACGTGTACGTCGTACGGTGCCGACGAAGTGGCGAAGCCGCGTTGCTCGACGCCGCCAACGAACACGACCGCTTGCTTCGCGTGGCGACACGCCTCGGCGTGACGTCGGTCTTGGAGACGCACGGCCACTGGGACCACATCGGCGCCGTCACTGAAGTGCGCGACGCGGGCATCGACGTCTGGGTGCGAAGTGAAGACGCGGCGATGTTGCCGAGTTACGACCACCTGCTCGACGACGACGCCGTCCACGTGGTCGGGGACCTTCGTCTGCGCACTATCCACACGCCGGGTCACACGCCGGGCAGTATCTGCTTAGCCCTCGAGGGCACGCCGATGCTCTTCACCGGTGACACGTTGTTCCCTGGCGGGCCGGGCAACACCACCTTCGAAGGCGGTGACTTCGCGACGATCATCACGTCCATCGACGAGCGACTCTTTCGCGCCTACGACGACGCGACGACGATCTGGCCAGGTCACGGAGCGTCGTCGTCGATCGGCGCCGAGCGTCCGCACCTCGGTGAATGGGTCCAGCGCGGCTGGTGAACGAAGGTCAATGGTCCACTGTTCACCAGTAGGCTCACTGCGTGTCGAAACCGCTGCTCGAACTACGTAATCTTCACGCCGAGGCTGAAGGGGCGTCCATCCTTCGTGGTGTCGACTTGAGTGTCAACGAGGGCGAAGTGCACGCGCTCATGGGCCCCAACGGCGCGGGCAAATCGACCTTGGCGAACGTCATCATGGGTCATCCCGGCTACCGGGTAACGAGCGGCGAAATCCTGTTGAACGGTGAGAACATCGCCACCTGGACGCCCGACGTTCGTGCGCGCGCCGGGATCTTTCTGGCCTTCCAGTATCCCGAGGCCATCGGGGGCGTGTCCGTCATCCAGTTCTTACGCCAGGCCATCGCCGCGCGCAAGGGACTCGACGAACTCAGTGTCCTCGAGGTGCGCCTGGACCTCGCGGAGTGGATGGACCGACTCGGAATCGACAGCGCCTTCGCCGAACGCCACCTCAATGACGGTTTCTCGGGCGGCGAGCGCAAGCGCAATGAGGTCCTGCAGATGGCGCTCCTCGATCCCGTGATCGCGTTGCTCGACGAGACCGACTCGGGCCTCGACATCGACGCCCTGCGTGTCGTGGCGAAGGGCGTGCGTACGGTTCGTGAACAGCACCCCAGCATGGGGGCCGTCGTCGTCACCCACTACGTGAAGCTCCTCGACGAGATTCGACCCGACTTCGTGCACGTCTTATTCGAGGGCCAGATCGTGCACTCGGGCGGCGCGGAGTTGGCGCAACAGATCGACCATGAAGGCTACGACGCCTGGCGGCCGGTGATCGCGTGACGAGCTTCAACGCCCGTCGCGTTCGCGCGGACATTCCCCTACTCACGCGCGTCGTCAACGGCCGCACGATCACGTACCTCGACTCGGGCGCGAGCTCGCTCCAGCCACGCGCGGTGATCGACGCCATGAGCCGGTACTACGAACTTCGACACGCCAACGTTCACCGCGGCGTCTACCAGACCGCGAACGAGGCGACGGAGGCCTACGAGGGCTCGCGCAACGCGGTCGCACGCTTCATCAACGCCCCGGGCGGAGAGAACGAGGTGGTCTTCACGAAGAACACCACCGAGTCGTTCAATCTCCTCGCCAAGAGTTGGGGCGCCACCACGCTCAAGAGCGGCGACGTCGTCCTGGTCAGCGAGATGGAGCACCACGCGAACATCGTGCCGTGGTTCCAACTGCGCGAGTCGACGGGAATCGAAGTCCGCTTCATCCCGGTGGGCGACGACTTTCGCCTCGACTTGTCGAACCTCGACGAACTCTTGAAGGGCGTCAAACTCCTCTCGATAACCGGGATGTCCAACGTCCTCGGCACGCGGCCCCCGGTGAAGGAACTCGCGCGCGCGGCGCACGACGTAGGGGCGCTCGTCGCCGTTGACGCTGCGCAAATGGTGGCGCACGGTCCCACGGACGTCACCGATCTCGACGTCGACTTCGCCGCGTTCTCCGGCCACAAGATGCTCGGGCCTACGGGCATCGGGGTCCTGTGGACGCGCGAGCGGGTGTTGGACACCATGCCGCCCTTCCTCGGCGGTGGCGGCATGATTGCCGACGTACGCGCCGACGGCTACACCCCGGCCAAGGGCGTCGCGCGTTTCGAAGCCGGGACGCCGCCGATCGCCGAGGCCGTTGGACTGCACGCCGCCGTACGGTACCTCGAGGGCCTCGGCATGGAAAACGTGGCCGCCCACGAACGAGTCCTAACCGGTGACGCCCTCGAGCGCCTTGAGTTGGCCTTCGACGGGCGCGTGCGCGTCATCGGTCCACCCGACACGGTCAACCGTGGTGGCGTCATCAGTCTTGACGTCGAAGGTGTGCATCCGCACGACGTCGCCCAGGTCCTCGACCAGTTCGGCGTGTGCGTCCGACCCGGTCACCACTGCGCGAAGCCCCTCATGCGGCGCTTCGGGCTGGCCGCCACGGCGCGCGCCTCCTTCGGCCCGTATTCCATGACCAAGGACACCGACGTGCTGATCGAAGCACTCGAGCACGCCCTTAAAATGTTTGGCTAGATCGTGTCAAATCTCGAAGACCTCTACCGCGAAATCATTCTCGACCACTACCGCTCCCCGCGCAACCGCGGTGAGTTGGCGTCGCCACCCGCCCACCGGGTCGAGGGATTCAACCCGCTGTGCGGTGACGAAGTTGTCGTCTACCTCGACGTTCGTGACGGCGTGCTCGTCGACATCAAGTTGACTGGTCACGGCTGCTCGATCTCGCAGTCGTCGTCGTCACTCATGAGCGGCGCCGTCAAGGGAAAGTCCCTCGACGAGGTCAACGACATTATCGATACCTTCAAGAAGTTGATGACCGTGCACGAGTCGGCGCTCGCCAAAGAAGAGGACCACGACGACGAGGTCGACCTTCGGCGACTTGGTGAACTCGCGGCCCTGCAGGGCGTCGTGAAGTTCCCGGTGCGGATCAAGTGCGCGACGCTGGCGTGGAACACGCTACGCCAAGGACTAGAGGAACTCGCCTAGCCTCACGACGGCGTACAGGGCTTCGGATCGAAGTTCGGAACGGACAAGGTGGGATTCGTGGTGGTGGTGGTTGGGGCGGTCGTCGCCGTCGTCACATGCTTCTTTTTGCTCGACGACGTCGTGGTCGCCGAAGGCGACGTCGTCGTCGTCACCGCTACGAACGGCGGCTGGGGAGTCTGCAGCTGTTCGTTCGGCGGCGGGTTCGTCGGCTTCGTCAACTGCGTACCGAAGATACCCACGAGCAGTTGCTGTGAGGTGGGCTGCTGCACGTAGAGCACGTCGCCAAGGGTGGCACTGACCGCCGAGTAGGTGGGCAACGTGTAGGTCTGAATGGCGTTGGCGTTGATGCCGTGAAAGCGCACGGCGAGTCCGATGAGCTCGTTCAAGCTGAAGTTGCTGTCCAGGGTGACGCCTTGAGGAATCGCCGAAAGGAACCTGTTGATCGTCAACGGGTTGTAGAGCTTCTTCGCTTCGTCGACCATTGCGCGGAGAAACGCGTTCTGGCGATTGATGCGACCAAAGTCGCTCGAGCCGTCGTAGAGCCAACCTTCGCTCACGAGATCGCTGTACAACTGGCCCGATGAGAGCTTTGACCAGTGCAGTGGAATGGTGCCGTTCCCGTTGACGTTGTAGTAGTAGTGGCGACTTCGAGTGACCGCCAGGGCGGGAAAGCCCTTGATGAGCTGACACCCGGCGTGACGGATCCAAAGGCCCGATTCGGGGTCGAAGGCGGGGTAGGGAAAGTCGAGGTAGACGCCGCCCAGGGCGTCCGCGGCGTTGATAAGTCCCGCGAAGCTCACCACGATCGTTTGGTTGATCGTGATGCCGAAGTTGGCAGTGATCGTCTGGGCGAGGAGGGAGGGACCGTTGCCGAAGTTCACGTTGATTCGGTTGAACTGACCGTAGAGCGACTGGTTCGCGAGGAGGGTCACGACGGTGTCGCGAGGGATCGAGATGAGCGAGATCGATCCCGCCTGCGGGTCGACGTGGATAATCTTCACCACGTCACTTCGCTGGCCGGAGACCGATCCGGTGGAGGCGCCGGTCTGTGCCGCGACGGCACCCGTCAGTCCGGCGCGTGAGTCCGAGCCGATCATGAGAATGTTGAAGGGTTTTCCGGAGATCGGCTTCACTTCGTGAGCGACGTTGACCTTCGGAATGGCGTCGAACCGGTAGTTGGCGTAGTAGTAACTTCCGCCGATCACGCCCGCGATGATCACGACGAGCGCCACGCCCGAGAATATAAGTCGCCGACGAAGTCGGTGCGGTCGTTTCGCCCGCGACCTCCCCTTGACGCCACTGTTCTGTTCGACGACGTTGCCAAGTTCAATCAGTCGATGTTGATTGGCGACTGCGTCGTTCGAGCGAGCGCGGCTATCCGAGTTTGGCTCTCCGGGAGAGCCATCCTGTCCTCTAGCCATTAGTCGAGTTTATCGCTTTCACTCCGGCGAACTCTCTCAGGTGGTGGTGCTACGAAAGGCCTCGTACCCGTCACGCTCAAGCGTGACCGCCAGTTCCGGGCCGCCCGTCGCCACGACGCGTCCGTTGCTCATCACGTGGATCATGGTGGGCGTCAGCCCGAGCAGTAGTCGTCGAAAGTGAGTGATCGCGAGCACGCCGCAGTTCCACTCGGTGGTCGCGGCGGTGAGCCTCTTGGCGACCGCGTCGAGGGCGTCGACGTCGAGCCCCGAATCGATCTCGTCCAGGAGCGCAAACTTCGGTCGAAGGACGCCAAGTTGGACCATTTCCGCGCGCTTGCGTTCGCCCCCGGAGAGATCGACGTTGACGAAGCGGTCGAGAAGTTCGGGTGGCAGTTCAATGCGCCGCGCCTCGTCGAGCATGCGCGCGCGTAACGTCGTTGGATCGGCGCCCGCGGCCTCGAGCAGGTCGAAGGACCGTACCCCGGGAATCTCGAAAGGCTGCTGCAATACCAACATCAGTCCTGCGCGAGCCCGGTCGGTGGGCGTCATCGTCAAGAGTTCTACCCCGTCGATAGTCACGGATCCATCGAGCACGCGATAACCCGGGTGGCCCGTAAGGGCGTGCGCCAGAGTCGACTTGCCCGAGCCGTTGGGGCCCATGATGGCGTGGACCTCGCCCGAGTGCATGGTGAGGTCGAGACCCTTCAGGACCTCAGTACCGGCTACTTCGACGCGCAGACCCTCAATCTTCAGCTGCGAACTCACGGTAGAGACACCTCGAGGCGACCATTGACGTTCTGCACGTCGTAGTGCCCGACAGGCTTCGTCGCGGGCAGCGTCACGGCGGCGCCGTCACTCAGACGGAACATCGCCCCGTGACGGGCACACTCGATCTCCGCCGTCTCGACGTCGACCTCACCTTCGGACAAGCTGAACTCCTCGTGGCTGCAGCGGTCGTCCAAGACGTAGACCGTCTCGTCGATCCGTACCGCGACGAGCGTCCGGCCCCCGACGCGGAGTTGTCGAGGAGTCCCGGTGACGAAGTCGTCGAGCGACCCGATGTCGATCATTGTCACGACGCCACCGCGGCCACGCTGGCCAGCACCGACGCCACGTCGCTCTCGACCAGCTCGGCCAACTCGTTCGGGAGCGCTGAGAGCATCTCGTAGAAGAAACCTTGGATCAGCAGTCTTTGCGCGTCGTCTCGACTGACGCCGCGTGACTCCAGGTACCACCGTTGCAGTTCGTCGAGTGGACCCACGCTCGACGCGTGCGCGCACATCACGTCGTTCTCTCGGATGTCCAAGTTCGGAACGCTGTCGGCGTGGGCGTTAGGCGCGAGGAGGAGGTTGTGATTGGTCTGGCGCGCGTCAGTACGCTTCGCACCCTTCTCGATCTCTATCAATCCCGTGTAGATCGACCGCGAGTGATCCGCGACGGCGCCCTTCGACAGCAGCGTCGACGTGGTGCGCGGCGCCACGTGGTATTGGCGCGTGCGAAAGTCGTGAACCTGGTGGCCCGATCCAAGAAACGTCGTACGAAGTTCGTTGGCCGCGCCCGCGCCGAGCATCTCGGCGTCGTTGCGTGATCGGTCGTAGTGGGCGCCGAGGCCGACGACGGCCTGGTGCAGTCGGGCGTCGCGAGCGAGGAGTCCCGTCGTACGCGCGACGTGCCAGGCGCTGGAGTCGAGACGCTGATACGTGATCAACTGGAGCGACGCGTTGTCCTCCACTCGATACTCGCTGACGGGAACCACGAGCGCGTCACGGCCCCCTTCGAAGTACTCGACGATCGTGACGCTCGCGCCGCGTCCCACGACGATCTGCGTGCGAGGAAACGACGCGCCGACCGTCGACTCGTTGAGCACCACAATCGGCTCGGCGACGTTCACGTCCGCGCCCACACGGATCACTGTCGTGCCGGGCGCCAGCGCGGCGTTCAAGAGCGCGAACGTGTCACCCTCGTAGCGCGCCAGGAGCGTCTCACCCGAGAGCGACGCACTCGATTCGTCTATCTCGACGGTGACACCCTCGACGACGTCGCCCGTACTGACACAGAATCCGTCGACGACGCGAATGACGAGGCCCGCGCGTTGGACCAGTTGCGCCGCGAAGTCCGAGTCCGGGGTGCTCTTCGGTGCGCTCGGTACGGCAAAGTGCTCGAGATCGAGGTCGCCGAGCGGCGCGTAACGCCAGACCTCGTCGCTGGTCGTGGGCAGGCCGGTGGCCTCAAAGAGCGACCAAGCCAGCCGTCGAGTGGCTGCGTCGGGCTGGTCGGCAATGAACGTGGAAGCTGAATCAGCGAAGGTAGTCATAAGGAAGGAGGACCCAGGCAGTGTACCGGGCTCCGCCGAGCCTCCGGCGCGTCACGACCTAGGCTGAACCATCGTTCGAAAGGATCGTGTGGAGTTTTCCTCGCCCGTCGTCACGCTCGATGTGATGGGACACGTCGCGACGCTCTGGCTCGATCGGCCAGAAGCGCGTAACGCGCTCGGCAGCGCCTTCTGGCACGATCTCCCGCTCGCGGCCGACGAGATCACGAGCAACTCCGACGTTCGCGTGCTGGTCATCGCGGCGAGGGGTCCGCACTTCACGGTTGGACTCGACCTCAAGGAGTTTGGCGGGGGTCTCCTCTCCGAAGGTGCGCAGTCCTCGACGGCATCGGCGAACGCACGGTCCTACGAATCGATTCGCCGACTCCAACAGGCGGTAACGTCCATTGCCGACCTCCCTATTCCCGTGATCGCGGCGGTGCACGGCTACTGCCTTGGCGGAGGGGTCGATCTCATCACCGCGTGCGACGTGCGGCTGGCGTCGGGCGATGCCGTCTTCTCGGTACGTGAGACGAAGGTCGCCATCGTCGCCGATCTCGGGACCCTGCAACGACTGCCGCGCATCGTGAACGCCGGCCACGTCGCCGAACTGGCGTTCACCGGCAAGGACATCGACGCCCAACGAGCGCTGGCCATCGGCCTCGTCAACTCGGTGCACGGCGAGTCGAGTAGCGACGTGGTGAATGCCGCGCACCAACTGGCCGGTGAGATCGCGGCTAACTCCCCCGTCGCCGTTCGTGGAACGAAAGCGGTCTTGGCGGCGAACGATGGTCACAGCGTGGAGGAGGGTCTCGATTTCGTCGCACGCTGGAACACGATGTACTTGCACAGCAACGATCTCAAAGAGGCGATGACCGCCTTCATCGAGCGCCGGCCACCGGTCTTCAACGGCGATTAGCGGCGCCGACGCTTCTTCTTGCGACGATCCTTCTCCGCTTGCTTTTCGAGTTGCTGGCGACGTTCTTCGAGCAGTTCCGCCGCGACGGCGTTCACGATGTCACTCGCCGAATCCAAGATCTCGCGTCGATCCTCGACGGGAACGTCGGAACTCGGCGCCGGCTCAACCGGCTGATCGACGAGCGTGCCGTGCGACCAACCGACGTCCACGAAACGACGCTCGTAGGTGAGGCAGTTCTCGGGACACGACCACGGTTGATCGGGCGCGTTACCGAGCACGCAGAAACGCGCCACTTCGCCCGACTTGTACGTTCGGCTTTGGAAGTGCTTGCACTCCTCGCGCATACCCATAGAAAAGCCATTTTAGGTCACGGCGCGCCGTTTGCTCCACACCCGTGAACGAACGTCGTCTCGACGAACGAACCCTCACGAAGAACGACGTTACGAACGCCGCTCTCGTCGCCAGTCGGGCCTTTTTCGACGATCCCTTCTTCCGCTTTCTCTCGCCGGACGACCGGCTTCGCGACCGTGGCCTGACACCATTCTTCCGTGCCAATCTTGCCCACGCGGGCGAGGGAGCACGACTGGTGACGGCTCATCACGGCGATGACGCGGCCGTCAGTCTGTCGCTCTGGCTACGGACTCGCCGGCGTCGACGCGGAGAGCGTCGGGGTCTACTTAGAAACACAGAGCCAGGACAACCTCAGCGCCCACCGTCGCTATGACTACGGACTCCGTGCGACTCTACGACCAGTGGATGACGGGCCGCCGTTGTTCACCATGTGGCGACAACCTCGTTAGCCGATCGAGCCTTCCATCTGTAGTTCAATCAAGCGCGACCACTCAACGGCGTACTCCATTGGCAGCGTGCGCGTCACCGGTTCGATGAAGCCGTTGACGATCATGCCCATGGCCTGGCTCTCGGTGAGTCCGCGACTCATGAGATAGAAGAGCTGATCGTCACCGATCTTCGACACCGTGGCCTCGTGGCCGATAGACGCGTCCTGCTCGCCGACCTCCATGTAGGGACGCGTCTCCGAAATCGACTGCTCGTCGAGGATGAGCGCGTCACAACGAACGAAGCTCTTGGCACCCGTGGCACCCTCTTCGACTTTGACGAGTCCGCGGTACGCGGTCAAGCCGCCGTCCTTGGAGATGGACTTCGAGATGATCGTCGACGTCGTCTCGGGTGCGCAGTGCACCATCTTCGCGCCCGCGTCTTGCACTTGACCAGGTCCAGCGTACGCCACGGAAAGCACTTCGCCCGAGGCCTTGGGACCCATGAGGTAGACCGAGGGGTACTTCATAGTCAGTCGCGAACCGATGTTCCCATCAATCCACTCGACGTGGGCCTCGGCCTCGGCACGAGCCCGCTTGGTGACCAAGTTATAGACGTTGTTCGACCAGTTCTGAATCGTCGTGTACGTGATGCGCGCGCCCTCGAGGGCGACAAGTTCGACGACGGCTGAGTGCAAGGAGTCCGTCGAGTAGACCGGCGCAGAGCAGCCTTCGACGTAGTGAACTTGCGAGCCGACGTCCGCGATGATCAAGGTCCGCTCGAACTGGCCCATATTCTCGGTGTTGATTCTGAAGTAGGCCTGAAGGGGCTGGTCGACCTTGACGCCCGGCGGCACGTAGATGAAGGAGCCACCGCTCCACACGGCGGAGTTGAGGGCCGCGAACTTATTGTCGTTGGGTGGAATGATGGTCCCGAAGTACTTGCGAACGAGTTCGGGGTACTCGCGCACCGCGGTGTCCATGTCACAGAAGAGCACGCCAAGACGCTCAAGGTCCTCACGATTTCGGTGAAAGACGACCTCCGACTCGTACTGGGCGGTGACGCCGGCCAAGTACTTGCGCTCGGCCTCCGGGATGCCCAGCTTCTCGTAGGTGTTCTTGATCGCGTCGGGCAGGTCTTCCCACGAGTTCACCTGGTGATCGGTGGGCTTCACGTAGTAGTAGATGTCGTTAAAGTCGAGGTCCGGCATCCGATCGGCGAACCACGGCAGCATGGGCTTCTTCTCGAAGCGCTTCAACGCGTCCAAGCGGAACTTCAACATCCACGGCTCCTCGTTCTTCATCGCGGACATCTCACGGACGATGGATTCGTTGAGACCCTTCTTGGGTTTGAAGACGGGTAACTGGTCGTCCGACCAGCCCAATTGGTAACGGCTGAAGTCCAAGTTGTCGATAGCCATTGCGCTCCTTTGGGATAATCCCTACGTCCATAGTACTTACTCACCAGACCGCTTTGACCTCAAATACTGGCAAAGTGGTGAGGTGCTGAACCCTCCCACTGTCCCCCAACGACCCCACCCCATCACCCGCCACGGCGATACGAGGGTGGATCCCTACTACTGGCTTATGGACCGTGAGAGCGAGGAGGTCCTCCGCCACCTGCGAGCAGAGAACGACTACCTCGCCCAAGAGCTCGCACCCCTCAAGCCTCTCGAGGACGAACTCTTCAATGAGATCAAGGATCGAGTTGAGGAGACCGACATCTCGGTACCGGTGCGAAAGGGTGCCTGGTGGTACTTCGAGCGAACGCGTGAAGGGCTCAGCTACCCGATCAGCGCCCGCGTGCCGGCGAGCGGTGAGGACCTCACGCCTCCGGTGGTCGATCCCGCCACCACCCTCGTCGGAGAACAGATCATCCTCGACGAGAACGCAGAGGCGGGAAGCAGTGAGTACTTCTCGGTCGGCGTGCTCGCGCTCAGCCCCGACGACGGCTGGGTCGCGGTGGGCACTGACGTGGACGGCGACGAGCGACACCACGTGACCATTCGTCCCCTCGCGGGCCAGGCCCCCGTCGACGACGCGCTCGACGACGTGTCCTACGGCTTCGCCTGGGCCAACGACAGTCGCCACTTCTTCTACACCCGCGTCGACGAGGCGATGCGCCCGTGGCAGATCTGGCGACATGAACTCAACACTGACGGCGAGACCGACGTCCTCGTGCACCAAGAGGACGACGTGCAGTACGTGGTGGGCGTGGGGCGAAGTCGCGACGACGCGATGATCGTCGTGATGATGAACTCGTCGATGACGAGCGAAGTGCGCTATCTCGACGCCAACGATCCCAAGGGTCCCCTCGTCATCCTCGACGAACGTCGTCACGGCATCGAATACGGTGTCGAACACTTCACTGACGCTCAGGGTCGCGGCTGGTGGCTCAAGATGACCAACGAAGGGGCCACGGACTTTCGCTTAGTCGCGCGCCTCGACGGCGGAGGCGAGTGGCGCGAGATCCTGGCCGAACGCGCGGGGTGCCGCCTCGACGGTGTCGACGCCTTTCAATCATTCCTCGCACTCAGCGAACGAGAGAACGGCTGCGCGGCCGTTCGCCTCGTCACCACGCTCAACGACGACGACCCCTTTGGCACCGAGTTGATCGAGCGCTCGTCGCTGGTCGATGGTGGCGTCTTTCCGAACACGGTCGCGATCTCGTCAAACCCGAACTACGACACCACCCAGATCCGCGTCCTCATCACGTCACTCACGACGCCACGGCTCATCGCCGACGTCGTCGTCGCGACTGGCGAGGTGCTGGTGCGAAAGCAACAACGAATCCTCGGCGGTTACGACGAGTCGAAGTACGTCACCGGTCGTCTCTGGGTTCGGGCCAGCGACGATGTTGACGTGCCCGTCTCGGTGGTCGCGCGACGCGACGTCGTGACCGTGCGCGACGACGGCACCCTCGAGGCACGACGTCCGTCGCCGTTACTGCTCTACGGCTACGGCAGCTACGAGATCTCGATCGACCCCGCCTTCTCCTCCATTCTCCTTTCGCTGCTTGATCGAGGCGTGATCTTTGCCGTCGCTCACGTACGAGGGGGCGGCGAAATGGGTCGCTCCTGGTACGAGATGGGTCGACTCGCCCAGAAGCCCACGACGTTCAGCGACTTCGTGACCGTGGCGCGTTGGCTGGTTCGTGAGAGATGGACGACGCACGAGCAACTCGCCGCGAGGGGCGGGTCGGCCGGCGGACTCCTCATGGGAGCAGTGATGAACGCCGACCCCGGACTCTTTCACGCCGTCGTCGCCGAAGTCCCGTTCGTCGACGTGGTGACGACGATGCTCGACGACTCACTCCCGCTCACGGCTGGTGAGTGGGAAGAGTGGGGTAACCCCGACACGAGCGCCACGAGTTATCGCACGATGAAGAGTTACTCGCCCTACGACAACGTTCGCGCCACCGTCGACGGCGAAGCGATCGTCTATCCCCACCTCTTCGCGTCGGGGGGCCTCAACGACTCGCGCGTCGGATTCTGGGAACCGGCGAAGTGGGTCCTCGCGCTACGCAACGCCAACGCCGCCAATCGCGCGGTGTTGAAGATGGAGTTAGGCGCCGGCCACAGTGGCGTGTCGGGACGCTACGACGCCTGGCGTGACGAGGCGCAGGTGCTCGCGTGGCTGCTCAACGAGATCGCGCCTACGAAGTAGAGCTAGACCGCGCCGCGTTCAAGACCAGAATCAGCGTCGGCGGAAGCGGTGTCGGGAAGGTCACGGGTCGACCGTCAACGTTCACGGTGGCGTGCGACGGTGAGCCGATCGTGATCCGCGAGTTGCCCGTCATCGTCAACAACTCGTTGTGACCTTTGGCCACCGTCCCCTGCCACTCCAGCGTGTTCGATGGTCCCATGTTGTAGACCGCCCACGTCGCGCCAAGCGCACCGGTCACCGTCACGCGATACTTCGCTGCGGGGACACTGTAGATCGCGTCGTCACCGCTGGTGGATGTCGCCACGAATGACGGAGGAAACGCGACGACGGTGGTAGTGGTCGTGGGAGGTGGCGTCGTGGCGAGCGTCGTCGACGTAATGGTCGCCGAACCCTTTGGTGGCACCTTCGCGTGGTGGCTGACGTAGTACGCGACCAACGCCGCAACGATGATGACGAGGAGCGCGACGCCTAGACGCCGCGAGACGATCGAACTCGTCGATCGATGTGACGAGCGTGAGAGGAACCAGTCGTCGTTGTGTCGTACGCGCGACGACACGAACTCTTCATCATTCGAGGGGGAATCGTTGAACACGTAGCGACGCTCCGGATCGAGGTGCGGTCGTTCGACCGGTGGTCGGACGAGGGGTTCACCCTCGGCGTCGAGTAGTCGAAAGCCCTTCGACGGCGCGTACGGCGACGGCGGCGGGGCGACGAGGCGACGATCCAGGGGTTTCGAGAACTCGCGCGACTCATCGCGTCGAAGCTTTCGAAAGCGAAGGGCGGCCACGATCACGACCAAGAGAACGATGACGAGGGCCGCGATTTTCAGAGCGAGTGTCATGCTCGCCGTTCGTCGATGTCGTTCACCTCGCTCGCGCAGGCCACACCACGAAGGGTAGTGGGCACACTGCGACTAGGCGAGAAGTCGATAACCGCCGCGGTAGTAGACCAGCGGATTACCCGGTTCCGTCGACGCGAAGTCGAGTTCGACTACCACGATGTCGTGATCGCCGTGATTCGTCACTTCGCGGATCGTTCCCTCGAGGAACGAGAGTGAACCTTCGAGGAATGGAGAGCCGTTGGGCGCACGAAACCACGACACCTCAGCGAACTTGTCCGTGCCGCTGACGGCGAAGACGCGGGCCAGTGGCTCTTGATCGTCCTTCAAGATATTGACGCCGAGCACGCCCACTTCTCGGATGCGCTGCCATGAGGTGGACGCCGTCGACGCCGCGAAGAACATCAGTCCTAAATCGATCGAGAGCGAGCCAAAGGTCTGGCACGTGAAACCCCGCGGTCCGTCGGGTGACACGCCCGTGATCACGACGACACCGGTGGCGTAGTGACCGAAGACGTCCCTTCGGTGCGCGTGGTCGTAGGAGTTCACCGCGCCAGGTTACTTCCCCTCATTGGAGCTTCGTCGCCGCGATGCGAGTGGCTCGAGGAGTCGCGTCACAGAGATTCCTTGGCCGCTAGCCACCCGCCAGGGCGTACGTTCGCGCCGTTCGTGTCACCAGCCCGTCGCGTACGAGACCGTCGAGAACTTCGTCGCTACGAACCCCCTCGACGCCGGCGAGGGTCTTGGTCAGTTCTCTTCGAGAGTGCGGTCCCTCGCGCAGCGCGTTGAGTACGCGCCCGCGAAGCTGTCGAAGCGAACCCTCGAAGCGCGGTTGCG
>DATKSO010000103.1:0-4980 GCA_035531635.1 Acidimicrobiales bacterium
ACGTCTCGTCGACACTCTGCGACGTCGCGGGGGAGTTGGGCGTCGGGTACGTCGCCATGCACCGCCAGGGCGACTCGTCGACGATGCAGGACAATCCCACCTACGACGACGTGGTGGGCGAGATCAGTGACTTCCTTCGCGGTATTGCCGAGCAGGCCCGAAGTGCGGGCGTGACGAAGCTCTGGCTCGATCCGGGCATTGGCTTTGGTAAGACGGTCGAGAACAACGTGGCACTGCTCGCGCACGTCGATCACTTCGTGCAACTCGCGAATGAGTACCACGCGGCCGTCATGATCGGCACCAGTCGCAAGCGATTCCTGGGTCAACTTGGACACGACGTGCTCGAGGTCGACGAGCGTTTGGAGGGCTCGTTGGCCACGGAGGCGTGGGCCATGGTCCAAGGTGTCAGTATGGTGCGAGTGCACGACGTTCGAGAAACCGTACAGTTACGCGAGCTACTCACTCGACCACTCGAGGCCGTGACGTCGTGAGGGGTAAGTGGGCAGCGGGTATCGAGCCGCGGGGCTTCATCTGGGTCTACAAGGGCATCCTCGCCGTGTCGGAACGCCCGGGTGGTTCGACGACGGTGCATCGCCAGGTCCGTCGTGACGAAGAGTTGCTCTGGCTGAAGCACCAGGGCTTCGGTCGGGTGATCTCGATCCTGCCCGTTATGCAGAACATGAGCGCCTACTTCGAGCACGGTCTCACGGCGAGTCACTACGCGCTTCGCGGAGGTCCTCAGCAGAAGGAAGTTCTCGAGGCGTGCTACCTCGACATGGCGAACTCGATGGCGGTGAACACGACGGTCTTGTTGCACAGCGACGAGGTGTCCGACCGGCTCTTGGGCGTGGTCGCGGGTTACCTCGTCTGGTCGCAGAAGGTGGCGACGGTGCCGGCGTCGATCGCGCTGGTGGAGCGACTCTTCAAGCGCTCCGTCGGCCCCGACGGGCGCTCGGTTCTCTTCGACCTACCCGAGGATCTACGTGAGTGACGTCATTGAACTGCGCGAACTTCGTTGCGCCGCGGTGGTGGGCGTCCTTCGTGAGGAGCGCGACCGGCCGCAGCCGTTGGCCTTTGACGTCGACGTCGTTCGACCCTTCGAAGAGGCCGCCATCAACGACGACATCACGGCGACGACGGACTACGCGAGGGTCCTGACCCTCGCGACGAGGGTGGCGCACGACGGGGCCTTCCTCCTGCTCGAGACACTGGCGTACCGGGTCGCGCACGAGGTGCTCGCCCTCGATTCGGCCATCACGTCGGTGACGGTGGCGGTGCGAAAGCTTCGCCCGCCCGTCGCCGAGGACGTCGCGACGGTGGGCGTTCGCTGCACCGTACAGCGCGCGTAGTGCGCTTCGCGTACCTGTCGCTCGGGTCGAACGTCGGCGACCGCAAGGCGCACTTCGACGCGGCGATACCGTTGGTCGCGGGCGGTGACCGTTATCGGCTCTCCAACGTCTACGAGACCGAGCCGGTGGGCGGCGTTGCCCAGGACGACTATTGGAACATGGTGATTGAACTCGAAACGAACGCGTCGCCGCGTGCGTTGATCGGACGGGCCCGACGCGCCGAAGAGGCCCGTCAGCGAACTCGCGAGAGTCGCTGGGGCCCTCGGACGCTCGACGTCGACGTCTTGCTCGTGGGTGACGAGGTGAGTGACGACCCCGAAATCCTCGTCCCGCACCCGCGGCTCTACGAGCGGTCCTTCGTGTTGGTGCCGCTGCGTGAATTGGCGCCGGGACTGGTCAGCGAGGCCCAGGTGGCCGCCAGCGCCGGACGCGTCGTGGAACTCGGTACACTCGAGTCGTTGCGCTAGCACCGAACGGCACCCCTCGGGGGCCGGAACGGAAATGGAGCCCTCATGAACATCACCATCGTCGGCGCCGGCAGGGCCGGTTCGTCGTTCACCACGGCGCTGAGGGGCGTGGGCCACGACGCGCGCCTCATCCACCACGACGAGCTCGACCAGGTGGGCTCGCCGGATCTCGTTCTTCTGGCCGTCCCCGACGACGCCATTCGACCAACGTCGTACCGACTGGCGTCGAGCGACGCCTACGTCGTAGCCCACGTCGCGGGTTCAAGAGGACTCGACGAACTCGCGAAGCACCCTCGCGTCGGTCTCATGCACCCCCTGGCCGCGTTGCCGACGCCCGAACTCGGCGCGTCGCGCTTGCTCGGCGCGCTGTACAGCGTCGCCGGCGACGTCGTCGTGACGCAGGTCGTGGCGTCACTCGGGGGTCGCGCGCTTCGCCTCTCGGACGAACAGCGCGCGATCTATCACGCGACGGCGACCGTCGCGGCGAACCACCTCGTCGCGTTGATGGGACACGTACAGGTCCTCGCCGAATCGGCCGGTCTCACGCTCGAGGACTTTCTCCCGTTGAGTGAGCAGGCCCTCGCGGACGTGGCGTTGATGGGCGTCAGCCGCGCGCTGACCGGTCCTGCGTCGCGCGCCGACATGACCACCATCGACGCGCACTTGGCCGCCATTCCCGCCTCGCAGCGTTCGACCTACGTCGCCATGGCGAACGCCGCCTTCGAGCTCGCCGAGCAGCGGCGCGTGACCTCGCACCTCTAACGTGCTCGAACTGGGTGACGTCGAGGCGTGGCGCTCGTTCGCGAGCGACCAACGCTCGAAGGGTCGTCGCGTCGGCCTCGTGCCGACCATGGGCGCGCTGCACCAAGGGCACGAGTCGCTCTTTCGTTCGGCCAGGGAGACCAGTGACGTCGTGCTCGCGACGATCTTCGTCAATCCACGTCAATTCGGCGACGCGCGTGATCTCGAGAACTACCCGCGAACGCCCGAGCGAGATCGCGAGGTCGCGCTCGCGTGCGGCGTCGACTGTCTCGTCTCGCCGACGCTCGACGCGATGTGGCCGGACTCGCCGGCACCCACGCCGACGACGGTGACGCTCGGCCACCTCGGCGAGGTCTTCGAGGGCGCGGGTCGACCGGGGCACTTCGACGGCGTCGCCAGCGTCGTGGCGAAACTCTTCGTGATCACGGGGCCCTGTCGCGCCTACTTCGGCGAGAAGGACTTCCAACAGCTCGCGGTGATCCGCCAGATGGTACGTGACCTCGCCTTCGACGTCGAGGTCGTGGGACGTCCCATCATTCGCGACGACGACGGCCTCGCGCTCTCGAGTCGCAACGTCCTCCTCTCGCTCGACGGTCGGCGCCGAGCGCTCGGCCTCTCGCGGGCGCTGCGCACGGCCGCGGACGAGCCGCGCAGCGCCGACGAGCAGCGCGCCATCCTTCGGAGTGTTCTCGACGAGGCCGGCGTCGACGTCGCGTACGCGCAGATCGTCAATCCCTCGACGTTGGTACCCTCAGGCGACGACGAGACGGGCGAGCGTCGCGCGCTGGTGGCCGGTGTCGTTGAAGGGGTTCGTCTGCTGGACAACGGACCCGTCGAGATAGTGGGGAGGTAGCACGTGCTGTTAGCGATGGACGTAGGTAACACCGAGACGCTGATCGGACTCTTTGGCGACGTCGGGCCTGACGCGCCCGACGCCATGGGTTTCGCGCGCGCGAGCGGTGAACGAGGGCTCGCGTACCACTGGCGAACGTCGACGATCGCCGAGCGCACGCCCGACGAGCACGCCATGGTGCTGACGCAACTGCTCGACCTCGAGGGTCTGGACCTCCGTACGGCCGTGTCGGCGATCGCGATCTGTTCGTCCGCGCCGGCCGTGACGACCCAGCTTCGGCGCATGGCGAAACGGTGGTTCTCCGACCTCGACCTCACCGTGCTCGGTCCCGGCACCAAGTCCGGCATGCCGATCCTCTACGACAATCCCCGTGAGGTGGGCGCGGACCGCATCGCTGACGGGGTGGGCGCCTACGACCTCTATCCCGGGGCCTCGATCATCGTCGACATGGGGACCGCCACCGTCTTCGACGTGATCAGCGTGAAGGGTGAGTACCTCGGCGGCGCCATCGCGCCGGGCGTGGCGATCTCGCTCGAAGCGCTCTACTCCCACGCGTCCGCGTTGCGCTCGGTGGAACTGGTGCGTCCGCGCTCGGTGATCGGACGCTCGACCGCGGAGTCCATTCAAAGTGGCGTGCTCTACGGCTTCGCCGCCCAGGTCGACGGACTGGTCGAGAGGATCCTCGACGAGACCGGCGAGGCGACCGTGATCGGCACGGGCGGGCTCGCGGGCCTGATCGCGCCCATCACCAAACACGTGCGCATCGTCGAGCCGTGGTTGACCCTGCACGGATTGCGTATCGTTCATGAAAGGAATCATTCGAAAGAGAGCACGTGACCACGCCCTACAAGTTCGCCCACGACGCGTACGCCGCCGCACTGCAGGACACGTACTCGTTCCTCGCCGACGGCGAGGAGTCGAGCCAGGGCGTGCGCGTGGCCGGGCGGATCATCCTCCTTCGTCGCCAGGGCAAGCTGGCGTTCGCCACGATGCGCGACTCGAGTGGCGAGATTCAGCTCTTCGCGCTCGACGGCGTGGCCGAGAACTTCGACGCGTTCTCGAAGTTGCACCTCGGCGACTGGGTCGGTGTCGCCGGCGAAGTGGTCCGAACGAAGCGCGGCGAGCTCTCGGTGAAGGTGGCGTCCTGGGAGCGGCTCGCCGAGGCGTTGCACAACTTCGGCGACAAGTGGGCGGGCATCGCCGACTTCGACCTTCGTTATCGACACCGCGAGGCCGACCTCTGGGCGAACGAGACGACCCGTCGCTCCCTGCAGCGGCGCAGTGAGATGATCCGATCGGTGCGCGAGCGCTGTTGGGCGGCCGGGTTCATGGAGGTCGAGACGCCGATCTTGAACGTCATACCCACGGGCGCCGTCGCGCGACCGTTCGTGACGCACTTCAACGCGCTCGACAGCGACTTCTACCTTCGTATCGCCCCCGAGCTCTGGTTGAAGCGCCTCGTCGTGGGTGGCTTCGAACGGGTCTTCGAGTTGGGACGGGTCTTTCGCAACGAGGGCGTCAGCCCCCGCCACAACCCCGAGTTCACCAT
>DATKSO010000104.1:0-12288 GCA_035531635.1 Acidimicrobiales bacterium
CGACAACTTCTTCGCTTTCGCGGCGCAACTTTTGGTCACCACCCCTGACCGACACCGTCGCGTGAGCTGGGCCCAGGCGCTCGGGGTCGGGTCGATGGTCGCGCTCGCGGGAGGACTTGGCTCGCTCCTCACCCCCATACCCGTTCGCTGGATCGGGGCGCTCGCCGTCGCGCCCTTCTGGTTCGCCTGGCACACGTGGCGCAATCGAGCGGCCCCTCGCCAGCAGTTTCGCCGAGGGGCCCTCACGACGTTCGTGATGACGTTCGCGTTGGGCGGCGACAACCTGGCCGTGTGGATTCCTCTCCTTCGCGCGAACGGCTTAACGCACGCGCTAGTGACGATCGCGACGTTCGCGCTCTTGGAGGTCGTCTTTCTCGTCGGCGCCCAGCACCTTGCGACGCACCCTCGCGTCGTGACGTGGGGCAATCAGCACGCTTCGACGTTCATGCCTTACGTGTACGTATTCCTCGGTGTGCTCATCTTGTTCGAGTGCCGCACGATATGACGGATCTTCGAGATTTTCCGATGCTTCGACCGGTAGCGTGGTCGTCATGGCACAAAGTGGTGCGCAACGGACTTTGCGTCGTCTCACGGTCATCGTGGCAATCCAGTGGATGGGTGCAACGCTCGGACTCCCCCTCCTTCCCCTCTACTTAGAGCATCGCGGCGGCACGCCGGCGGTCATCGGCATCATCCAGGCCATGTTCTTCGTCGCGGGCGTGCTCACGCAGTTCGCCTTTGGTCACCTCGCCGATCGATTCGGTCGTCGCCGCATCCTGGTCGGCAGTCTCGTCACGTACGGCCTCGCGAGCATGACGTTTCTCCTGCCGGTCGCCGCGCCGTGGCTGGCGCTGACGAGGGCGTTCCAGGGCGCCGCCGCCGGGGCCATCGAGGTCGCCTCGCTGTCGGCCGTGGCTTCGCTCTTTGCGGAGTCCGAGCGCGGCCGCGCCGTCTCGCAGATATTCGCGGCCCAGCTTTTCGGCCTCGCGATTGGACCGGTCGTGGGCGTGGTGGCGTCGGTGAACAATCTCGGGTGGGCCTTCTTCGTGGCGGGCCTCGTGAGCCTCTGCGCGGCCTTCGTGGCGATGAAGACGGATCTTGGTGACAAGGCGTACGACCCGACGCCACTGCCGAAGATGCAGTGGAGCTCTCAACTGACCGGCGCACTCGTCTCGGCGGCCGCGTCCGGTCTCGCGATCGGCGTGTACGAGACGTGTTGGAGTCTTCTCATGCACGCCCACCACGCGAGTACGTTGCAGATTCGACTGAGTTGGACCTTCTTTGGCCTGCCGTGGATAGTGTTGTCACGCTTCGGCGGTTGGCTCGCTGACCACGCGAATCGCCGCGTCATCTCCCTGGCCGGGCTCTTGAGCGGTGCCTTCTTTCTTGCGCTCTACCCCCATATTCACAACAACAACTTGATCTTGGTGCTCGGATCGTGCGAATCGATCGGCGCGTCGCTCTCCGTGCCGTCCATCTCGTCTCTGATGAGTCAAGGAGCGGTCCATCGCGAGCTCGGTCGCCGTCAAGGTCTCTACACCATGTCCAACACGGCCTCGCTCGCGCTCGCCGCGGGCGTCTCTGGTTTCCTCTTCACCATTGACTCGGCACTCCCCTTTTCGTTGCTCGCGATCGTCTCGGCGTCCCTCGCGCTGACCACGTTGTTCTGGTGGCGAAACGTGAATGGTCGCGTACGACCCGACGTAGCCACCTGACGCCAAAACGAGCGACGCCTTCGCGCCGCTCGTTTCGTACACTGACGTGGGGTAGAACTACGACTTCCAGATCTGGTCCCATCGAGCGGAACCACCATCGGGGCTCAGACAACGAGTGGTGCCGTCCGCCGCGGTGCCCGATACCCAGTTCTGAACGTTGGATCGCGCCGCGAAGGCTGAAACCAACGTGTCCATAAAGAGGTAGGGAAAGACCCGGGCGAACTGAGTGTTGACCGTCTGCCACGACGCCTTTTGCAACGCCGAGCCCGGTGCCGCCGCGAGAGCGCGCAACATCGAGTTTTCGATCGTCGCGTCACCCTGGTGAGCAAAGTTCACCGCACCGGCGATGTAGGTGCCCGCGGGCAACGCGGCCATGCCGAGGCCGCCCACGGTCGGCGACGCCGTCGCGTTCAGGGAGAGGAACCATACGTAGTTCAGCGAGGGGTCAACGCCACCGAACTGATTCCACGTCGAGCAGTCGTACTGTCCGTAGATCACGTTGTTGATCAACGTGCTTTGTACGAGTTGGCGCTGCGTCACGGTGATGCCCACGGCGGCCAGCTGCTGTTGGAAAAACGCGAACGCCTGGTTGGCCGTGGAGTTTCCCGACACGGTGTCGATGACGAAGCCCACCTTTGAGACGTGGTTGGCCGACTTGTAGGCCTTCACCAGCGCCTTGGCCTTGGCCGGGTTGTAGGCCGGGTAGCCCGGATTGCGATAGAACGGCGACTTCTTTCGGTAGACCCCGTCGGCCACAGCGCCGACGCTTCCGTCGATGACCTTGAAGTAGGTACTCCGGTTGATCGCCATTGCGCAAGCCTTACGAATAGTCACGTCGTTGACGACGGGCTTGAGCGTCGTGTCCCACTGCATCGTCGAGGGATTGACGGCACCCAACGTACCTAAGAAGTCGGCCTCTTGCACTGCCGTCGGCGGGGCTTGACCCTTCAAGATGTACGGCAGGGACCCGGGGACGCCAATCGAAGCGAACTGACCGGCCCAGCAGAAGTACTGGTTCAACGTTCCCGTCGTGTTCATGATGAGACAGTTCACCGACGGGTCACGGGGAGCGTCAATATCCGTGACGTAGGTGATGTTCTTGATCTTCTTCAGCGCCGCGATCTGCGCGCCGGACTGCTGGAGGATCATGTCGACGCCACCACTCTGGAGCGCCTGGTTGCGCGCCGCGTCGTCCACGATGGTTTTGAAGTTGATGCCACTCAAGTAGGGCAACCGTCGCCCCGAACCGTCCTTGCGCCAGTAGCCCGCGTTCTTGGTGAACTGCGACTCGACACCGACTTGCCACGACTTCACCTCGAACGGACCGGTGCCAATTGGATTCCCCGCGTAGGTAGGTACGAACGACGACGGGTGCGCCATATAGGCGATCTGCTGCTCGGCGAGGGTGATCGGAAACGCCGAGAAGGGAATGGACATGTTGTACGCCACGGTGTAGGTGTCGATCTTCGTCACCGAGGCAAGAAAGGGCTGAATGGCGAGGCCGACCGTGGGGTCGGCTTTGGCGGCCGTGTAGTTCGCGATCACCAAATCGGCGTTGAACGGATCACCGTTCGTGAAGGTGACGCCCTGACGCAGTGGGATCGTCCAGACCGTGTAGTCGGCGTTGTGCGAGGCCGACAGTGCCAACATCGGGAGGGCGACCTTGCCGCTCAGTGACATGACGAACAGAGGGTCATACAGGGCGTTCGCCACGCAGAAGGCCGAAACGTCCATCTTCCCCTGGGCACCGTTAAAAACATGGAAGTTGGGAACGTCAGAGATCAAACCGACGGTCAAGGTGCCACCGAGCTTCGGCTTGCCTTTGTTAACCCCCACGGTCGCCCCCGCTACGTGGGCGAGCATTCCGTCAACGACTGATCCAGCAATTGCAACGCCGCCAAGCGTGGCCGCTGAGTGTGTAAGGAACGAACGGCGATCGAACGTTGACGACATTCTTGTCCTGCTTTCCCCCGGAGAACCCCCCATTGGGTTTCTCCACTGGGCGAAACTTAGCAAGAAAGGCCCTACTAGCCAGTACACCCTTGACAAGTCGATGCGGGGCAAATTACTTCAGGACCCGGGCGGAGGGAGGGCCGCCCGGATCCTGAAAAACGGGGCAATTAACTACGTTTACTTCGTGGGTTTGCCGTCACCCATCGGTCCCTCCAGGATCTCGGCCGAGAAGAAAAAGACTTTTTCTTCTCCGTCGAGTTAGTCGCGGGACCCACTTTCGTACTGCAACGACTTCTGCTTCCTGATGTCAAACAGTCTGACGCGACACCTTGTGCTGGTCATTGGATGAGGATAAGAAGCCCTTAAATCCCAGTTTTGTTAACAAGCCACTAAATCGTTTTCAATACCCGCTCAGGCTCAAGTCGTTTCGGGCATACTGGGCGCGTGCGACCGGCGTTTCGCGGGGCCGTTCAGGGGACAGTATCTATCAGGGAGGACCACGAACGTGGCGTCAACTATCAATTCGCACGATGGGTCGCCGGGCGACCCGGCGTTTCACATCGAACAGAGGGGCATTGACTTTGTTCCGGAGACGGAACGCTGGGCAACGCCAAGGAACATAGGGGCACTGTGGGCCGGTTCGGCGATCAACGTCGAGTACTTCATCTACGGCGCCCTCTTAATGGGCTTTGGCTTCAGTTTCTACACGGCGCTGAGCATCATCGTCATCGGCAACCTCTCGTTCTTTCTCCTCGGATTGGCGTCCTTACAGGGTCCCGAGACCGGGACCACGGCCTTCACGATCTCTCGCGCCGCCTTCGGCACGCAGGGGTCTCGACTGGTCAGCTTCTTCAACTGGATCACTCAGCTGGGCTTCGAGACCGAGGGGTTGATCCTGATCGTCGGAGCAACGATCGTCCTCTTTCAAATGGCGGGCCTGCACGTCTCGAGTCCACTGAAAGTGGTCTTTATCGTGCTCGCCGCCGCGATCCAGGCGGTGATGCCGTACTTCGGCCACGCCACCATGGTCAAGGTGCTGCGCGCGTTGATCATTCCCTTCGGCGCCATCTTCGTGCTGCTCGCCATCTACGACGTGAAGCACGGCTCGTCGAACTTCAAGGGCAGTCCCTTCGCGAACTGGGAGCTCTACACGGCGGGCCTCGCCTTCACGATCGCGCTCTCTGGACTTGGCTGGACCGAGTGCGGGAACGACTACACGCGCTACTTACCGCGGGACGCGAAGAAGAGTTCCATCGTCGGCTGGATCTTCGTCAGTACGGCCATTCCCGAGATCATCATGATGGTGCTGGGTGCCGCCACGTTCACGTTCCTCAACTCCCCCGCGCAGTTCGCGGCGTGGAACGGCGCGAACCCCTTTGAGGCACTGCACGGCCAGCACTTCATACCCAGTTGGGTCATCGTCTTGTTCTTGTTGTTCGCCATCGTCCAACTCTTCGGGATCAACTCGCTCGACCTCTACTCGTCGGGCGTCTCGCTCCAAGCCATGGGACTGCGGCTCAAGCGCTACCAGGCAGTGGTGTTGGACTCCATCCTCGCCTGCGCGTTGACCATATGGGCCGAGTTTCAATCCACGTTCTCCCTCTACATGAAGGAGTTCGTTGGGGTCATCATTGTCTGGATCGCGCCGTGGTTCGCGATCATGCTCGTTGACTGGATGATGCGCAAGTATCGCTACAACGCCGCCGAACTCCAACGACGCGACAGCGAAAGTCTTTACTACTCCGGGAGAAGTGGCGTCAATTGGAACGCCATCATCGCCTTCGTCGCAGGACTCGTCTGCGCGACCCTCGCGTTCTCCAAGGCGCCGCCGCCGGTGAACTTCCCGTTCCACTGGATGACGCCGGTGTCGAATCACTACGGGGGGGCGTGCGGAGCGAAGTTGGTGCACGGCCTCTGCACGTACGGTTGGTACGGAGGCGCGGACTTCTCGGTGCCGACGGGCATCATCATCGCCGGCGTCGTGTACTTCGTCCTCGAGAAACTGACGGGCAACGTCGAACGGCAGGTGAAGCGCCAAAAAGAACTCGAGACCGTTCGGTAACGATCGCTCCATGGGCGACGTCGGGTCGGGACCTGTCGCGCCTCGACGTGCCCTGAAGCGTTCAGCCGTTCCAGTCCTCGACGAGGCCGCCGGAACCGTCGGGACGAAAGACCGGAATCGACCCCAGTGCGCGCACCATGGACGCGTCATCGCCGAGCGCTGAGCGCCACAGTCCCGCCTCAGTGACCAACGTGCCGATCGCGACGATATTCGCGCCGACGCCTCGCAACAGGCGTAGTGAAGCGCCGGTGGACGCGCCGGTCGATATGACGTCGTCAACGATCGCGACGCGCTTGCCCTCGACGTCGGCGATGCGCGCGCGGTCGAATAGGAGCCGCTGCTCGGCGTCAGTGGTGATCGAGCGAACGCGTTCCGTGACGGCGTCGGCAAGATGAATCTTCGGCGTCTTGTGCAAGACGACGTATTGGTCAAGACCGAGATGACGAGTCACCTCAACGGCCAACGGTATTCCCATGGTGGCGACGGTGGCGACGACGTCAACGTCGTAGGGCTCGAGTACCGCTGCTAACTCTTCGCCGGCCTTGGCCATGAACGCGACACCCATGTCCACGGTGATGAGGAGCGCGAGGGCCAGATTCTCGTTCAGGGAGACGACTCGAAGGTCCACTCGTTGCGAGCCAACGTCGACGGAATACGTTCCTCTAGTCACGCTGGTGGAGCATACTGAGTCCGTGACGAACTTCAGTGCGCCCTTGGACGTGGAACTCGCGACGACGATGCTCACGACGGCCCGCGACGAGGCGTTGCTCGGGCTACGCGAGGGAGGCATCCCCATCGGCGCGGCGATGTTCACGCGAGACGGCACACTCCTTGGCTCAGGCCACAACCGTCGCGTGCAAGAAGACGACGCGTCCGTGCACGCGGAGACGGACGCCTTTCGAAAGGCCGGTCGGCGTCGCGACTACCCCGAGTGCGTCATGGTCACGACGTTGTCACCGTGCTGGTACTGCTCGGGCCTCGTGCGCCAGTTCAACATCGGGGCCGTCGTCATCGGCGAGGCCGAGAACTTCCACGGAGGGCACGAATGGCTGAAGGAGCTCGGCGTCGAGATCGTGCTCTTGGACGACCCTGAGTGCACCACGTTGCTGTCCGCGTTCATTCACGCGCACCCCGAGCTCTGGCACGAGGACATCGGTCTCTAGGTGTCAGCGCGCGGGCGGTCCAAAGAGACGGTCCCCCGCGTCGCCGAGGCCGGGCGTGATGTAGCCAACGTCGTTGAGCTCGGCGTCGAGGGCCGCCGCCACGATCTTGATCTCGGGGTGACGCGATAACACGAAGTCAACGCCGGGCTGAGAAGCAATAAGACAGAGCACCGTGATCTCACCAGCCCCTCTCTCGCGAAGCATCTGCAGCACGCAGTCGAGTGATCCGCCGGTCGCCAACATCGGATCACAGAGAACGACGTGCACGCCCGCGAGCGATTCGGGCAGACCGTCGAGGTAGACGTCGGGCAAGAGCGTCTCTTCGTTCCGACGCAGCCCCACGAGACACACACGGTGCAACGGCAACACCTCTTGCACGGCCGGGCTCATACCGAGTCCCGCTCGAAGAATCGGCACGATCAAGTACTCCGAGTCGATCCGCAGCGCCGGCGCGCCCTTCGTGACCGGCGTGTCGACGGTCGTTGCCGCGACGGGCGTGTCGCGAAAGGCTTCGTAGGCCACGAAGCGCGAGATCTCACCCGCCAGTCGCAAAAAGTCGGCGTTGGACGTGCGAACGTCTCGAAGTTGACGGACCTTGTCGGCGACGACGGGATGTTCGAGTACGAGTAGCTGGTCCACGAAGTCACACTACGTCGTCGAAGCGTGCGATTGCGAAGGAGAGTTATGCCCGATCATCCGGCCGCGTGTCACGGAGCGGTCAGTAGAATTACCTGATGTCTTCTTCTCTTTCGGACCGCTCGACGCGGGTTCGAGAGAGTGATTCGAACCCCCTCGGCGGCGTGACTTCAAGGTACCCGGGTCCGCGCGCACAGATTTCGCGTGATCAGAAACTGCCCTGGTGGCGACGCGTGCTGCCAGTCATCGCGTCGCATCGCGCTCCGTTCATCTTCGCGATCGGCCTCTCCTTCGTGAGCTTGGTCTTCCAGGTGCTGGTGCCGAACATGTTGAGCGGCGACATCGACAACACGCTGTCCCGACATCTCAACTCACTGCACGGCGACGTCATCTCCTTGGTGATCGTTGGACTCCTCGCCGGGGTGACCGGCATCATCTCGCGCCAGTACGTCTACGCGACGGCCTACAACGTCGAGGCCGATTTGCGTTCGTTGATCTACGAACACCTGACGTGGCTCTCGTTCAGCTTCTACGACCGCGTCCAGTCCGGGCAACTCATCAGTCGCGCCAACAGCGACATTCGCAGCGTGCAGATGTACTCCACGTTCGCGCCCCTGATCGTCGTCCAGTGCTTCATAGGCATCATCGCCTTTGGCTTCATGCTCTTCATCAACTGGAAACTGGCATTGCTCGCGATGGTCGTGATGCCGATCTTGTACCTCGTCGGAATCAAGATGCGCAAGGTCATGTTCCCTATCTCGTGGATCACGCAGGCCCGCCTGGCGGAAGTCGCCACCGTCGTCGACGAGAACGTCAACGGTGTTCGCGTCGTCAAATCGTTCGCCCAAGAAGAAGCGGAGATCAACCGTCTCGCCGACGCCGCCGAGCGCGTCGCGTGGGCGTACATCAAAGACGCCAACATCCGCGCGATCTGGTCGCCGTGGGTGCAGAACCTGCCCCAGTTAGGTCTCGCCCTGGTCTTGTTCTTCGGTGGGTGGATGGTCCTGCAAGGAGACCTCCGGATCGGTCAGATTCTCGCCTTCAACGCGTACCTCTTGATGCTCCAAGCACCCTTTATGATGCTCGGCCAACTCGTCATGATGGGCCAGCGCGCCAAGGCCAGCGCCGAACGGATCTTCGAGATCTTGGATGAGAGCCCCGAGATCGTCGAGCGCCCCGGCGCGTACGACCTGGTCGACGTCAGGGGCGCCATTGACTTTCATCACGTGAAGTTCACCTACGGCAACGGCGTCGAGATACTTCGTGACTTCGACGCGCACGTCGCGCCCGGCGAGACCGTTGCCATCGTCGGGCGCACGGGGTCGGGAAAGTCCACCGTTGCTCGACTGATGACGCGTTTCTACGACGTCAGCGAGGGCGCCATCTCGATCGACGGACACGACCTTCGCGACCTCACCTTGCATTCGCTCCGCGAGAACGTGGGCGTCGTGCTCGACGAACCATTCCTCTTCTCGGTGTCCATCCGCGAGAACATCGCCTACGGTCGACCCGACGCCAGCCTCGAAGAGGTTGAAGCGGCGGCGCTCGCCGCGAACGCCGCCGAGTTCATCGTTCGCCTGCCCGAGGGCTACGACACGGTCGTGGGCGAACGGGGCTACACCCTGTCGGGCGGTCAGCGTCAACGTATCGCCATCGCTCGCACGCTGCTGCTCAATCCCCCCATCCTGATCCTTGATGACGCGACGAGCGCCATCGACGTCCACGTCGAGTCGGGGATCTACGATGCCCTCAAGGGTCTGCTCACCCAACGCACCACCATTGTCATCGCGCACCGCATCTCGACGATTGCCCTCGCGAGTCGTGTGCTCTTGCTCGACGAGGGTCGCGTGATCGCGAGCGGCACCCACGAGGACCTCTTGGCGCGCGTACCGGTCTACTCCGAGATCCTCGCGCAAGCCACCGGCGGAGAGAGGTCCTAGTGGGTTGGGGCGGTGGCTTCGGTGGTGGTGGCGGGATGTTCAGCGGCAGCGCGTCGGTCGCGAGTGGTCGCGCGGGTCTGCCCTTCGGCGGCATTCCCTCGGAACTGATGGACGAAGCGGCGAAGCTCCTCGCCACTGAGCCCGATCACCCCAAGTCGAACGTTCACTTCACGCAGCGCCCTAGCGAGAAGGAACGCGAGCGCCTCACCTTGCCCAACCTCATCAAGGCCTACCCCCGGTGGGTCGTCTCGGGCTCGTTTCTCGTCATCATCACGAGTCTCACCCTCCAGGCGGGGCCCCTGCTCACCGAGTTCGCCATCAAGAATGGTATGGAGCCGGGCCATCGCGACCTCAAAATCATCGCCGTGTGCGCGATCCTTTACCTCGTGTTGGCGCTCGTGAGCGTCTACTTTCAACGCGTCCAGGTGGACGTGACCGGAAAGCTCGCGTCGCGCGTCATGCACGATCTACGCATCCGAGTGTTCACGCACTTCCAACGACTGAGTCTCGACTTCTTCACGGACGAGAAGGTCGGCGTGCTCATGAGCCGCATGACGAGTGACGTCGAGAACCTGCAACAGCTCGTCCAAGACGGCATCAGCCAGTTCGCCTTGCAGGGACTCACCATGGTGGTGATCACGGCAATTCTCTTCAAGACCAACGTCGCCCTCGCCGCGTGGACGGTGCTGCTCATCGTGCCGCTGCTCTTCGTGTTCACCGTCTGGTTCCACCACGCCTCGGAGAAGGGTTACCTTCTAAGTCGCGACCGGATCGCGCTCGTCTTGGCCGACCTCTCGGAGTCGCTCTACGGCATTCGCGTGGTCACCGCCAACAACCGTCAAAAGCGCAACATCCGCAACCACCGTCACGTCGTCGGGGCGTATCGCGACGCCAACGTCTACACCGGGCGCGTCAACGCGATCTACGGACCCTCGACGCTCATGATCGGCATCCTCGGCCAGGCGCTGCTGCTCGGCATCGGCGGCCGAATGGTGTTGGACCACCAGCTGAACGTCGCCTACCTCATCGCCTTCTTCTTGTACCTGAACCGCTTCTTCGCGCCCATCCAACTGCTCGTCCAGCAGTACAACAGCCTGCAGCAGGGCCGCTCCTCCATCATTCGTTTGCGCGAGTTGCTGGAGACTGCTCCCACGGTCGATGAGATGCCGAACGCCGCCGTCTTGCCCGCGATCGAGGGCCGCATCACCTTCGAGAACGTGAGCTTTGGCTACAACGCCGGGACCACGGTGCTGCACGACGTGAACCTGGTGATCGAACCAGGCGAGTCCGTGGCCTTCGTCGGGCCAACGGGCGCGGGCAAGTCGACCATGGCCAAACTCGCCAATCGCTTCTACGACCCGACCGTGGGTCGGGTCCTTGTCGACGGCGTCGACGTTCGAACGGTGACTCTGCGCTCGCTACGCTCACAACTCGGCGTCGTGCCCCAAGAGCCCTTCCTCTTCGCCGGATCGATTCGCACCAACCTACGTTTTGGCGATCTCGACGCCACGGACGAGGACATCGAGAACGCAGTCGACGTCGTCGGACTACGCGACCTCGTCGAGCGCTTACCCGACGGTCTCGACACGCCAGTGCACGAGCGAGGACAGACGCTCTCGGCCGGTGAGCGACAACAGCTCGCCCTGGCGCGCGCCTTCCTCGCGCGACCGCGGGTGCTGATCTTGGACGAAGCCACGTCCTCGCTCGACCTGCGCAGTGAGACCGTTATCGAGCGCGCCCTCGATCGTCTCCTCGAAGGGCGCTCCGCAATCCTGATCGCGCACCGGCTCACCACCGCCCAGCGCGCTGACCGCATCGTCGTCATCGACGACGGTGGCATCGTCGAGATGGGTACCCCGCAGGAACTACTTCGCTTGGGCGGCGCCTACGCCACCATGTACGAAGCGTGGCTCGCCTCGGGCGGGCGCGACGCGACGCGCGCCGATCTCTAGATCATCTCCTTCACCGTGGCGATCAACGTCGCGGCGCTCTGTCCGGGAAGGGGAATCGGATGCACCTGAAGATGCGTGACGCCGGCCGATCGAAAAGCCTCGACCCGCTCTTGGACGTAGCTCTTGGGTCCACAGAGCGTCGTCAGTTCGAGGAACTCGCTCGGCACCGCCGCTTCCGCGTCGCGCTTGTTCCCGGAGAGGTAGAGGTCTTGGATCACCTCAGCCTCCTTCTCGAATCCGTAGCGGACGGCCAGTTCGTTGTAGAAGTTCTTGCCCTTGGCGCCCATGCCACCCACGTAGAGCGCGACCATCGGACGCTGCAACTCGCGAAGCGCGGTCACGTCGTCGCCCTCGCCAATGGCGAGGATCCCGCCCGCGTTGATCATCAGTTCGCCCAGACTCGCGTCACGCTTCGCGCGGCCCGCGAGCAGTGCGCTCCCCCACACGTCGTGGGCGCGCTCTGGGATGAACAGAATCGGCAGCCAGCCGTTCGCGATCTCGGCGGTCAACGTCACGTTCTTCTCACCGAGGGACGCGATCCAGATGGGGATCTCACTTCGAACGGGGTGGGCGATGATCTTGAGGGGCTTGCCAAGACCGGTTCCCTGGTCGGGGGGCAAGGGCAGGGTGAAGTTCTTGCCCCGGTGAACGAGGGGCGCCTCGCGCTTCCACACGTCGCGACAGATCTCGACGATCTCGCGGGTCCGCCCGAGCGGGTTGGCGTAGGGAACCCCGTGAAATCCTTCGATGACTTGGGGTCCCGAGGCACCCAGACCCAAGTGAAATCGCCCGTCGGAGAGGGCGTCGATGCCCGCGGCGGTCATCGCGAGCAGGGTCGGGGTCCTGGTGTAGATGGGCAGGATGGCC
>DATKSO010000105.1:0-2252 GCA_035531635.1 Acidimicrobiales bacterium
CTCGCGACGCCCTCGATCACTACCGTGCGGTCCTCACGGCCTGTCGTGATCGCGACATCGTGCCCGTCGTCACCTTGCACCATTTCACGCTGCCTCTTTGGGTAGCCGACCAGGGCGGCTTCGAACATCCCGACATCGCCCAGTGGATGGCGGACTACGCGTCACGCGTTGGCGCTGAACTTGGCGACCTGATCGGCATTGCGTGCACCATCAACGAACCCAACATCGTGGCGATCATGGGCTACCTGCTCGGGAACTTTCCTCCTCAGGTCACCGATTGGAACCGGTTCGTCGCGGTGAACCAGACGATGCGAGCGTGCCACGCGGCGGTTCGCGACGCGCTGAAAGCGGGGCCTGGCAACTTCCCGATTGGCCTTCCACTGTCGATGCAAGAGTACGAAGCAGTTCCCGGATTCGAGCTTCGGATGGAATCGTTCCGTGAAGAGATGGAAGACAAGTACTTACGCTCACTTCGCGGCGACGACTACGTTGGCGTGCAGTGCTACACGAAGGTCGTGCTCGGACCCGACGGTGTCGTAAGCGTTCCTGACGCTGAGGTGACCGATATGGGCTACCTCTTCTGGCCCCAAAGTGTCGAGTACACCATCCGTCGAGCGGCGGCGATCACCGACGCCCCGATCATCATGACGGAGAACGGGATCGGGACAGCGGATGACACCCAACGTGTGCGCTACCTCACCGAAGCGCTCAAGGGCATCCGGACGCTCCTCGACGAGGGCGTCGACCTACGCGGCTACTTTCAGTGGTCGCTGCTAGACAACTTCGAGTGGACCCTCGGTTACCGGCCCCAGTTCGGCATCGTGGCGGTGGATCGAACCACGTTCGCGCGAACCCTCAAACCCTCGGCGACGTGGTTTGCTGACGCGACGTGAAACTTCTTTACAACTGCGTGACACATTCGTCGTTTCGTCGAGAATCGAGCGCGCGGCCACCTACGATTTGTGTAGTGAAATCGTTCGAAGATCCCCTTAGCTGAACGGTTTCTCAGCGATCAACGAGGAGGAATATGTGTCGTCAGTCACTTCATCATCAAGCGCGCCTCCGAGACCGCTTCGTGGGCTGGGTCGGCGCCGTCTCTTTGATCGCCGGACTCTTCATCTCGGGAGTGTGCACGGGCACGACACTCGCGTCCGCCGCGCCGACGCGCGAGTGCGCCACGTCGGGCCTCGTCGTCTGGCTGAACACCGTCGGTAACGGCGCTGCCGGCAGTTCGTACTACGACCTCAACTTCACGAACTTGTCGGCCCACGCCTGCACCCTCACGGGTTATCCAGGCGTCTCCGGCGTTTCCTTGACGAATCGGCAAGTCGGCAGCAGTGCCGCTCGCGACAACACCATCGCGTCATCCGTGATTACGCTCACCAGCGCGCTCAGCGCGAAAGGTCTCCTGTCGGCGGCCATGCAGAACACGGCGACGGTGATTCTTCAGATCACCGACGTAGGGAACTATCCCGCGACCCTATGTCGTCAAATTTCTGCTGCGGGATTGCGCGTGTACCCGCCGGGTCAGACCACCTCCAAGATCGTCGCCTTTCCCTTCGCGGCATGTGCCAAGGGTGGACCTCGTTATCTTCACGTCGAAGCGATTCAAAAAGACGTGCTCCTGAACTAAGGATTCGTGGTCTCATTCAGCCGCGACGAAGCCTCAGTGCTTTCCGATAGACGTCCTCATCCTCTCGCTCGCCCAGTTTTCGCTCTACACGGTCTCGCACGTTGAACTGTAGATTCCCTTCTTCATGAATTGACGGGTGAGCCCTTGAGTGACGCCGAGTACTGACGGTGCGGTCAGTGTGTTCCCCAAGAGAGCCCAGTAATGACTTCTTGCAATTCCATCAAGAACGAGTGCTCGACCCACGAATAATGGCGCCCCACGCCGTGGACTGAAATCTCTCAAGAGGGCGTTCGTTGCTCCTCTCGAAGGGAACGCCAGCCGTAACGCTGGCGAGACTCAGGATTCTTAGCGCACGCGAGAAGTTCGCATCCTCTTCCAACGGGCGATCGAATGCGTTACGAGCGCCAACGCCAGGCCGACGCCGAGCAGCGCGTGAAATCTGATTCGAGTGGGGTGACCGAGTGACCAATCCCAAAGACCCGAAGCGAACATGCCGACGGTCAAGAGCATGAGGACGAGGTCCGCCACAGCCAGTCTCCCTCGCGACTTCCTCAGCAACCGAACGTCGGCGAGTCGACGCAGTAGTCGGACAGAGGTACGGCGGCGTTGCACGAGGTGA
>DATKSO010000106.1:0-3502 GCA_035531635.1 Acidimicrobiales bacterium
TTGACGGTTGGCGGCACTCTCCCACTCTTACGTGGACCTGTGACAGGCCCCGCCGCAACGCTAGAGACGTTCGTTCGCCGCCTGGAGCTCGCGACGAAGTCGCAACGCCTGATCGGCACTCGGACCGGGCCCGGACGCTCCCGGCGAGCGGCGGCGGCGTAACGCCACGCCGGCGTCGAAGAGGTGCTTGAACCTCTCGACGTCGGGCGAGGATGAGACCACTTCGCGTAGTGGCCGCTTCGACGTCACGGCTTCGGCGACGAGTTTTCCGACCCGTTCGTGTGCCTGACGAAAGGGAACGCCTTCGGCGACCAGTTCTTCGGCGAGGTCGATCGCTACCAAAAACTGATCCTCGGCGGCGGCCTTGGCCACGTCGTCGTGAAAGGTCATCGAACCGTAGACACCGATGAGAGCGCGAAGCACGAGGAGAATCTGGCGCACCGAATCGAAGAGCGGCTCCTTGTCCTCTTGCAGGTCGCGATTGTACGAAAGGGGCAGCCCCTTCAAGACGACGAGGAGGCCCGTCACGTTGCCGATGAGTCGACCGCTCTTTGCGCGAGCCAATTCGGCGACGTCACTGTTCTTCTTTTGGGGCAGCATCGACGAACCGGTCGTGAAGGCGTCGCCCAAGGAGGCGAAGTTGAACTCCGAGGACGTCCACAGCACGAGTTCCTCCCCCATCCGTGACAGATGTATTCCCATCAGCGCGACGCCAAAGAGCGACTCGGCGACGAAGTCGCGGTCACTCACCGCGTCCATCGAGTTCGCGAAGGGCTCGTTGAAGTCGAGGATCGTGGCTGTCAGCGCGGGATCGAGCGGCAGCGACGTGCCCGCGAGCGCGCCCGCGCCCAGGGGCGAGACGTTCAGGCGATCGCGGGCGTCAAGGAGACGATCGACGTCGCGAAGCAGTGCGAAGGCGTGGGCGTTCAGATGATGGCTCAAGAGGACCGGTTGAGCGCGCTGAAGGTGGGTATAGCCGGGAAGGTAGGCGTTGTCGTAGTGGTCACCGGTCTCCAGCAGCACCTCGACCAGACCCAGTCCCGCGCGTACGATCTCGGCGAGTGCGTCGCGAGTGAAGAGTCGCAAGGTGGTCGCGACTTGATCGTTACGGCTTCGACCCGTGTGGAGCTTGGCCCCGACGTCGCCGACGAGTTCGGTCGCCCGGCGCTCGATGGCCATGTGGATGTCCTCGTCGCCGGGCGCGCGAACGAACGAACCGCTCTCAAACTCGACGCGAATCTCGTCCAACGTGGCGAGAAGAGCAGCGCACTCGACTTCACTCAACAGTCCAACCGCGGCGAGGCCCCGAACGTGCGCGCTGCTCCCACGAAGGTCGTGCTCGTAGAGCACGTGGTCGAAGGAGTAGCTCTCTGACAGATTCCAGAGCGTCTCGTCCATCGGCGCCGAGAAGCGTCCGCCCCAGAGCGTCATGACGTCGGTGGCGTGGCGTTCTTCGCGCCCTGACGCGCGGCCCACGTCTTCACGCCGAGTCCGTAGATGTGCACGTAGCCTTCGGCGTCCGCGTGGCGGAACGTGTCCGCGGCGTCGTAGGTCGCGAGGCCGTAGTCGTAGAGGGCCTTGGGACTGCGCCGACCAACGACGCGTAGTAGTCCGGGCGCCTCGAAGCGAAGGCGGACGTCGCCCGTGACGTGGCGCTGCGTCTCGGCCATGAAGGCGTCGAGCGCCTCCTTCAGGGGCGAGAACCACATGCCGTCGTAGACCAGTTCGGCCCAGCGCGTCTCGAGGCGGGCTTTTTCGTGGGCGACGTCACGCTCGAGGACCATGTCCTCGAGTTCTGAGTGGGCCGTGATCAGCGCCAGTGCCGCCGGACACTCGTACACTTCGCGGCTTTTGATGCCAACGCGACGATTCTCCACCATGTCGAGACGTCC
Organism: Acidimicrobiales bacterium; assembly: GCA_035531635.1. Classification (GTDB taxonomy): domain Bacteria; phylum Actinomycetota; class Acidimicrobiia; order Acidimicrobiales; family RAAP-2; genus RAAP-2. The sequence continues at coordinate 1,893 of DATKSO010000106.1, forward strand.
GTAGCCCGTGGAGCCGGCGATGACGTTCAGTCGCGCGATCAGATCCGCGAGGTCCAGTGACACACCGTCGAGACCGGTGGGCACGCCTTCGTTGAAGTGGACGATAAGTTCCAGCGGCTCCAGTGTGGTCACGCGCGTCAAGGTGTAGGGCTCTTCCGGCGGTGCCGCCCACGGGTCTTCGATGGCGCCACACTCGATCGCCCGTCCCCAGAGGTTCTCGTCAATCGAGTAGATCTTGTCCTTCGTGGCCTTGATCGGAATCTCCCACTTCTGGGCGAAGTCCACCGAGTCGGCTCGCGTCATACCCCAGTTGCGAGCGGGCGCGAGTACCTCGAGCTCTGGCGCCAGGGCGTGCGTGCCCACTTCGAATCGAACTTGGTCATTGCCCTTGCCGGTGCAGCCGTGCGCGACGGCCTGCGCGTTGAACTTGCGCGCTTGATCGACGAGGTGGCGCACGATGACCGGCCGTGACAGCGCCGACACCAACGGGTACTTGCCCTCGTAGCGGGCGTTCGCGGCGATGGCCCTGGCGCAGAACTCCTCAGCCATTTCGCGCCGGGCGTCAACGATGACGCAGTCCAGGGCGCCGGCCGCGAGGGCGCGCGCCTTGATGTCATCGAAGCTTTCGGAACTGTTGACGTCTTGGCCGACGTCGACCAAGACGCAGACCACCTCGACGCCCCACTCCTGGATCATCCACCGTACGGCTACCGACGTGTCAAGGCCTCCACTGTAGGCAAGTACGACTCGCTTGGGCATCTCTACTTTCCTCTCTTCTCTTCATCTTCGATCACATTCAGGCCGGCCAGCACGCGAAACTCGTTCGCCAGCGAGCTCCCGCCGTGCTCCTCCGCGGCGATCACCAGGATCGTGTCGTCGCCGGCCACCGATCCGAGCACGCCTCGCTGGGCGCTGCGATCGAGTGCCGACGCCACGACGTGCGCGCAACCCGGTGGCGTTCGCACCACGACGAGGTTCGCCGAACTCTCGACGGAGACGACCCACTCGCCCATCATCCGGCGAAGGTGATCGTGGGGAGCGGGCGCGAGTTTGGGTGACGCGGCCATCACGATCCGCCGCGCCCCGTGTTCGTCACGGATCTTCACGGTGCCGAGCTCTTGGAGGTCGCGCGTTACGGTCGCCTGCGTCGCGGCGATACCCTCGTCACGTAGTCGTGTCACGATCTGGGCGGCGGTGGAGATCACGTCGTGGTCGATGAGCTCACCGATGCGATGCTGTCGTTGGGTCTTGGTCATGACTCTCCTTTTATCCACCGCAATACGCCAATCATCGCGGAACGGCGGTGAAACACCTGTCGCCAGACGCGCGACCGTTCGCCGTCCAGAACCTCGTTCGTCACCTCGTCACCACGATGCGCCGGCAGACAGTGCATGACGATCGCGTGATCTTTCGTCAACGTCATCAAGGGCGCGTTCACCTGAAAATCGGCGAGGTCGAAACGTCGACGCGCCGACTCTTCTTCAAAGCCCATCGAAACCCACGCGTCGGTGTAGACGACGTCGGCACCCGCGACGGCGTCGTGCGCGCTGTCGGTGAGGCGCAACACTCCCGGGCCCTGCACGGCCACTGGATCCTCGGCACCTCCGGGC
>DATKSO010000107.1:0-5948 GCA_035531635.1 Acidimicrobiales bacterium
CACCACGTAGGCCGTTGCCACGAGGGCGATGAGGACGAGTGGCGCGTTGATGATGAAGATGGACCCGTACCAAAAGTGCACCAACAACGCGCCGCCGACGACGGGTCCGATGGCGATGGCGACGCCGCTGGCGGCACCCCACAAGCCAAAGGCCTTCGCCCGCTCCGAGAGATCGTCGAACGCTACGGTCAACGTCGACAACGTGGCGGGAAAGATGAACGCCGCTGACGCGCCCATCAACGCGCGCGCTACGAGCAATGTCGGAACGCTGCTCGAAAAGGCCGCCACGAGTGAGAACGCGCCGAAGGATCCGAGCGCGAACTGCATGACACGTTTGCGTCCGAAGCGGTCCGACAGTCCTCCCCCCGCCAGGAGGAGCCCAGCGAAGGGCAGAGAGTACCCGTCGACGATCCACTGCAGCGAAGAGTTGGACGCGTGCAGGTCGCGCGAGAGTACGGGTAACGCAACGTTGACGATCGTGTTATCGATGACGACGATCAAGACGGTCAGGCAGAGGACCCCAAGAATCCACCAGCGTCGATCGTGAACGGATAGCGGCATCGTGACTCCTATAGAACAACGTTCTATTACTATAGAACATTGTTCTATACTGGTCAAGTGATCACGCCGCCAAGTCGAACACCGTCAAGCAAGATCGGACCCGAGGTACTGCTGGGCGCGCTGGCCATTCTCAACGTCGAAGGCCCTGATGGCTTCACCGTTCGAGCGATCGCGCAGCGAGCCGGCGTCGCCCCGATGGCCATCTATAACCATTTCAACGGCGTGAACGGTGTCCTCGAGGCGCTGTGGACGCAGGGTTTCGCGTCGCTCCGTGACGCCCTTAGCGTGTACGACCACGCTCCCCAGGTCGACATCTACAACGCCGGCCTCGCCTACCGGGCCTTCGCGCTGGAGAACCGTGGCCTCTACACGGTCATGTTCATGCACCGCTTTCGCAACTTCGAGCCATCGCTCTCCGCGGTGCACCTGGCCACCGAGGCCTACCAGGCGCTCGTCACGCACGTCGAGCGCTGTCAGGCGATCGGACGCTTCGGCAACGAGGCCGCGAGCGACACCGCCCAGATCATCTGGTCGGCCTGTCACGGCTACGTCGCGCTCGAACTCTTAGATATCAACATGGCGACGGACCGCGACGTGACGTTCCGTCGCCTGTTGGTGAACTTACGAGACGGCTTCAACTAGGAGATGTTGACGCAGGTTCTTCGGCCAGTGACCAAGTCGCTCGGGCGTAAGCAACATATCCGTGAGATCGTGTCGCAAGTGTTCTTGGCGCCAGACAAGTTGCCGCTGCGCCGCGTGCAGGACCCGATCCAGGTCGCGACACTCCGTGCGCCACGTCGGGTCGACCGCGAGATCGAAGCATCGGTACGACCCGTCGCCGAACTGCACGTACGCGAGGTCGTCACTGACCGAGACTGCCAAGTTCCGTCGCGCGAGCGTTTGGCTCGACGGCGGTGGTACCAGCGAGGCACCCAACAACATGAAGCGACTGTCCCACTCGTAGTGCGCCGCGTCACGCCAGGGTGCGTCGCGATTGCGGAAGAGAGCGTCGAGCGATTGGCCGTCACACTGCACTGGCACGTCCACGCGCAGCGCGTCGGCCAAGGTCGGCAACAGGTCCACGTTCTCCGTGAAGTTCGAGAGCGACGTGCCTCCTTCTTCGCGCGGATCGCGCCAAAGACCGATGATGTGGTAGCTCTGCGGGAAGAACCCGAGTTTCTGGATGAGCCCGTGATCACCGAGTTGGTCGCCGTGATCCGAGGTGACGACAACGAGCGTGTCTTGCCACTCGCCTCGCTGTTCAATGCCTCGAACGACACGTCCGAGCTGCGCGTCAACTTCGGAGATCATGCCGTAGTACTGGGCCGTGAGGGACCGCATGGCGTCGTCATCCGTCGGCGCCGCCGCTTGCGTCCACGAGAGCGCCGCCTCGTGGAGGGGATGGCGCCTGCCCTTCTCGATGGGGGCGAGGGGCAACGGGACGTCGGCGGGGTCGTAGAGGCGCGCGAACTCCCCCGCGGCCGCGTAGGGCGGGTGTGGTCGCAAGTAGCTCAGGTGCGCGAACCAGCCGCTCTCTTGATGATCCAGCCACTCGAGGAACCGCGTGGTGAGAAAGCCACTGAGGGAGTCTTCGGCCGGACGATCAGGCTCACCTCGGAGTAGGTCGTCCCACTCGCCCCTCACGTCGTAACCCTTGGCCCGTAGGGACTGCACCCATCCCGCCTGGCTTTCGGGAAGGTAGAGACCAACCGACAGACCAGGCAAGACCCCGTCGTAGAAGTTGAGACGTACGTCATCGGGACCGTTGGCACTCGCGGGATCGAGGCCCTGGTCGGTATAGCCAAAGAGCGTCGGGTCGTAGCCGGCGCGTCGAGCGACGTAGGCGAGGTTGTCGAAACCCCGCGAGAGCGGCGTGCCGTTCGCCACCACTCGATTGTTCATCTGGTACATCCCGGTGTAGATCGCGGCGCGACCTGGCGCGCACGGTGCCGCCTGGGAGTAGTGACGCTCGAGTCGCACGCCCTCCGCGGCGACGCGGTCGAGCGTCGGTGTCGTCACGAGTGGATGACCCGCGGCGCCGTAGGAGTCGCCGCGAAACTGATCGAGCGTGATGAACAGAACGTTCACGCTGGTCGTGCTTGCACCAGTCGATGGAGGTGCTCGGCGAAATCATCGACGATGGCGAGCGCTTCGGGGATGACGCCGCCCATCTCCAAGAAGCCGTGCACCATGCCCTTCGCCTCGAGAAGTTCCACGGGAACCCCGAAGTGTCCGAGGAGCCCCGCGTAGGCCACGCCCTCGTCGCGCAACGGGTCGCACTCGGCCACCACGACGAGCGCCGGCGGTACCCGTGAGAGATCGGTGCAGAGCAAGGGGGTCACTCGGGGATCCGTGTGATCGCCGAAGACGCCCAGGTACTGCCCGTAGTCGTAACGCAGGTCATCGAGGTCCAAGAGGTACCCCGAGCCGTAACGATGGGCGGAGTCCGTGACGAGTTCGGGGCCGAGTGTCGGGTAGATGAGTACTTGCGCTGATATGCGGAGGTCCTCGTCTCGCAGTTGCGTCGCGGCGACCGTGGCGAGATTGGCACCGGCGGAGTCACCCATGACGATGAGTCGAGCACTCTCGTCGGCGTAGTCGCCCCGATGGGCCGCGACGTGACGAATGGAGTCCAGCGCGTCGTTGAGACCAGCCGGAAACGGGTGCTCTGGCGCCAAGCGATAGTCGATGGCTAAGAGTCGCAGGCGCGTGTCGAACGAGAGACGGCGGCAGAGCCACTCGTGCGTCGTCAAGTCCCCGAGGACGAAACTGCCCCCGTGAAAGTAGATGACCAATGCCGATGACTCTTCGTCGACCGGCACGAACAGTCGGGCTTGCAGCGTGCGACCCTCGAGAACGAGTTCTCGATCCTCTAGCAGCGCCATCGGCGCCATCTCTCCTTGGACCGCGAGTGCGTCGTCGCGAAAGGCCTGACGACGTTCGTCGGGAGTAACGCTCGACGGGGGCGCCTCGGGGTTCTCGCGGGCTTCGCGAAGCAACGATTCAAACGCTGGATGAATCACGGGCACCTCCTAGCGCCAACATTACGCATCACGGAGATTGCCGTGTCGACGTCGACCCGTTGCCTCACCCGACCGGAGGTGCGATGAACGACGGGCGCGCTTTCGCCGACGTCTACAGAGGACAGGCGAACAGCCCGAAGGACACCGCCGTACGGCTGTTGGGCTTCACGTTCACCCATCGAGTACGTGCGAAGTACGTCGAAAGCACCTCGTAGCGACCGGCGGCAACGCTGAACGAGAACGATCCCCACCACGGTGGCGACCTCGGAAAACTGATGGACTCACGGGCGTACCGGTGGCCGTCGTGCATCAAGGTCACCGACGCGGGCCTCGGCAATGGTTGCGGTGCCGGCGGTGACTGGACGACGGGACCCGGTCCACACTCCATGACGTAGCCCGTGATGACGCCCGACCTTGCGGCAGCCGCGCTCGCGGTCAGACTCGCTCCCGCGACCGCGCTCCCCGCGATGCTGAGACAACTGACGAGCACGGCGACTGGCTTTCTCACTGTTCGCCACCCCTTTCGACGGGGTGAACCGTCTACTAAGTACTTGTCGCGCCACCACCGATTCTTACCGCGTTGACGTCATTGGACGTCCGTCCTCGAGGGGCCGGTCCGTCGCGCCTATCGGGGTTTCCAGGACGCGGTCGCTGGGTCGAGTAACGCGCTTTGCGCCAGCACCTCAACGTCGTGAAAATCGAACTCGACGTCGTCGGTGGGGTCCCCGTCGAAGTTCGGTTGGGCGCAGAACAAGATGAGCCGATTCGAATCGAAGACGGCGGCCTGGCCCGCGTTGTCATTGGCCGCGGCCCCGAGCCCCTCGACGTCGGTCTCGTCGGTGAGCTCCGCAACGAAGACGCTGAACGAGCCTTCTCCCTCCACGCCGTCAGCGACGAACCCGAGGCATCCCGCGGTAGGGAGGTAGGAACCGGACACGATGAGTGAGAACGACGTCGCCGCCAACTGGTCTTGACCTATGGGTCCCGTGACGACGATGCGCGTCGCGTCAAGCGCGTCGGCCAAACTCGCCGCCAGTTGGGCCAGATTCGAGGTGGGGTGGTAATCGATCTGGTTCACACCCAAGCTGGACGGGGCGCCGAAGAGACCGATGGTCGGCGTGTTGCGAAAGATGAGGATCTCGACGAGACCAGTGCCGTAGTTCGTCGCCACTTCGACGAGCTGGCACTGCGAGAGCGTGTCGACACGATCCATCGATTCGACGGCGACCTCCCCTCTTCGAGCCGCCGCGGGATCGGCGACGTCCGAGAACCGCTCGCCCGTCGTACGAAGGTCGCCGCCGAGGTAGCGAGTGAGGAATAGTGTCGCTTTGAACCATGACTCCCACGGCACCTCCTGAAGCGACGGGAGCAGTGCGAAGCCGTCCATCGCTTCGCTGAGTAGACCGAGCGACGCCTGCCGTCGCCCCTGGAGCGTGCGACGCGTTGCGAAGAGTCGAAGCGTCTCCGCCTCGCTCGAGCCCAGACCGTGACGAAACTCCGCGCAGAGCTCTCCTCCCCCTGACGTGACGGCGCGGACGACGGCGGCCACCACGTCGTCATTGGGGTCCGTTCGAAAGCGGACGGAATCCGCTGCACTCAGCTCGTACGGATGGGTCGTGAGCTGGTCACGCCACTCCCCCACCCGCGCGTCAACGTTCACCTCAGTTCGCTCGACGTCTGAACGTCACGTTCGCTTGCCCGAGACGAAAGACAAGGGCGACTATGAGCTGTCAGAACCGCCCGTGATGCCCGCCCAGATGAGGGCCGGGTGACGGCGTGGCTGTACCTCACTCTTCAGCGACGTCTGATTGATCCTGCACAGTCGTACTGTACGACGTCGTCGCCGCGACACTGCTTGCCATACCGGATGTCCTGGAAATGCGCGAAGAGAAACTTCCGAACGCGAAGGTGCTCAACCAATGGTTGCCGCGCGAGCTGACGAGCTTTCTTTTCATAATGGTCCTCGGCTCCTTCGTAACTTTCCATCCCGTCGGACTCAACCCGTCGCCGGGTACCGTCGACACGATGTTCCTCGTGCTACTGCTCCCCGGGGTCGTCGTAAGCCACCTCGAACACTTTGGGCTTGAGGGCGTCGACTGGACCAACGTCCGGATGGAGCGGGGGGTTGGACGCGTTGGTGCTGCTCATCGCGGTGAGTCTCGTCACCGGCCATCTCTTCCTCTTCAAATAGCGCTGAACGACTCCGCGCCGACGCAAGTTGAGCGAAAAGTACGAATCCCGGCTCTCGTTCGAGAAACCGGGAATCACGTTCCTACCTCTTGGAGCGGACGACCGGGCTCGAACCGGCGACCTCGACCTTGGCAAGGTCGCGCTCTACCAACTGAGCTACGTCCGCGTGGTGTT
>DATKSO010000108.1:0-3514 GCA_035531635.1 Acidimicrobiales bacterium
GTCATCTTGACCGGGTCCTTCGACACGGCGAAACTCTTCACGTCGTGGAAGCCACACCTTCGACTCCTCGCCGAGACGAGTGGCAAGAACGCCCTCGTCATCACCGCCAGCGCCGACGTCGATCTCGCGGTGAAGGACCTCGTGCACTCGGCCTTCGGGCACGCCGGCCAGAAGTGCAGTGCCGCGAGTCTCGCCGTCGTCGAGCGATCCCTCTACGACGATCCCAAGTTCCTCTCGCAGCTCGTGGACGCGGTGACGAGTCTCCGCGTTGGGGCGAGCTACGACCTCGCCACCGACGTCGGGCCGATCATCCGCCCACCCGAACCGGCGCTGTTGCGTGCGCTCACCCAGCTCGACGACGGCGAGTCGTGGCTGGTCACGCCCGAGCGTCTCGACGACGAGGGCTTCCTCTGGCGCCCGGGCGTGAAGCTCGGCGTCCAACCCGGATCGTGGAGTCACCTCAACGAGTGGTTCGGTCCAGTGCTGGGCGTCATGGTCGCCGAGGACCTCGACGAAGCGACGTCGTGGCAGAACCAAGTGCCGTACGGACTCACCGGAGGGCTCCACTCGCTCAGCCGCGACGAGTGCGAACGGTGGATGGAGAAGGTCGAAGTCGGCAATCTGTATCTGAACCGCGGCGTCACGGGCGCCGTCGTTCGTCGCCAACCCTTTGGTGGTTGGAAGCGCTCGCGCGTGGGCCCTACGGCCAAGGCAGGTGGAGTGAACTACCTTCACTGCCTCCGACACTGGCCCCGTGTCGTCGACGACGACACGGCCCTCGCCGAAGCGACGACGTGGTGGCACGAGTTCGGATCAACGGCGCGCGACGAGACCGGTTTGAACGCCGAGCGCAACCTCGCGCGCTACCGTCGGCCCGCGAAGCCGATCGCCGTACGCGTTGACGTCGGTGTCCCGCCCAATCAACTGGCGTACGTCCGAGGCCTCGTCGATCTGGCGCACCTGCACGTGGAGTTCAGTGCGGAATCGTTGGTGCGCGGACTCCTCGACGTGACGTTGGAGAGCGTCGACCAGCTCGTCGCACGGGCCGAGTCGTTCTCTAGCGTTCGCTGGATCAGTCGCGAGGACGCGCCCACGCTGGCACTACTCGAACAGGGTGTCTCTCTCGACCCTCGCGCGCTCGCTCAGTCGGGAGCCGTCGAGTTGCCGCGATGGCTCTTGGAGCAGAGCGTCGCGATCACCAACCACCGCTACGGCAACGTGCACGCCGGACCGAAGCCCGAATGCCTCGGACTTGGCGCCGGCAAGCACCACTGAGGCCCCGGGCGCTACGCGCTCGGATCCTTGGGAAGTCCGAGCACCCGTTCGGCAATGATGTTGCGTTGCACCACCGAAGTACCGCCGCCAATAGTGAGGGCCTGTGAGTAGAGGAAGCCCCAGTACCACGAGCGACCGTCGTCGCCGTCAAGACCTCCCGGCCCGTGACCTTCGATCATGCCCGCGCTGCCCGCGAGGCGTTGCGCCAGGGTCATGACTTCTTGACCGTGATCATCGGCGAGGGCCTTTCGCAGACTGGCGTCCGATCCCGTTGCCTTGCCCGCCAACGCGTTTGCGTTCAGTCGCATGCGAAGGAAACGCAGAATCTCGCCGTGCGACCAACATTTGATGAGGTCGTCGCGATCGATCTTCGACAGAGCTTTTCCTTGCGAGCGCACGAGTGCCACCAGGTCCTCAGCTGTCGGTCCTCGTCCCCACAGCACGCCTTCGCCCGAGAGCGAGACGCGCTCGTTGCCGAGCGTCACCTTGGCGAGGCGCCATCCATCGTTCACCTCACCCAACAGACTGTCGGCGCTGAGACGCACCTCGTCGAGGAAGACTTCGTTAAAGGCGTGATCGCCCGTCATGTCGATGACCGGGCGAATCGTCACGCCGGGCGCGTTCATCGGGCAGATGAAGTAGGAGATGCCGTTCTGGGGGACGCCCTCGTTCGACGTTCGCGCGAGCAGGATCCCCCACGTCGACAAGTGCGCGTAACTAGTCCACAGTTTCTGACCGGTGATGACCCACTCGTCGCCGTCCTTCTTGGCGGACGTCGTCAACGACGCGAGGTCGCTCCCCGCGTTTGGTTCACTGAAGAGTTGACACCAGAACTCTTCGCCACTGAGGATCTTGGGCAACCACTTGTCCTTCTGCTCCTCGGTGCCAGCCATCACAATCGTCGGACCGGCCCAGCCGATGCCAATGGGGTTGATGGGTCGCTTGACCTTGGCCCGACGCAGTTCGTCGTCGATGAGCAGTTGGTACTCAACCGAGGCGTTGAGGCCCCACGGCTCCGGCCACGCCGGCGCCACCAACTTGGCCTCGGCGAGCTCTCGGCCCGTTGGATTGGGGTGTTCGACGAACCACGCTCGAAGCTCGACCCTTCGTGAATCGAGTTCGTCGATGCTGCTCTCGAGTGAGACGGTCACGGGCGCGAGGAGTCCGCGCCCCTCTTCAAGCTCGTCGACACTGCTCGGCACTCGCATCTCCTTTGACGTCTACGTCCAACGTAACGCGCTTTGTGAGGACTCATCCAGCGCAGGTATAGCGAACGAAGTTGGTCTTATACTGCGGACTATGGCGGTACTTTTCTGGCTCTTGATCATCCTGGTGTGTATTTTCACGGAGATTCACACGAACGCCTTCATTTCAATCTTCATTGGCGCTGGCGCGATCATCCCCTTCTTCCTTTCATTGGCGAGCGTGCCGTTCTACGTCGAGGCGGTGTTGTGGCTCGTGATCTCTGGCGTTCTCTTGGGCGCGCTACGACCGGCCGCGCTGCATCGCTTTCATCATCGCGGCATCTTGGATCTCACCGCACCCTCGAATAGCTCGATGACCAATCTGACCGGTTTCGTCGAAGACGCCGTGGGCGACGAGGGGCATCCTGGTCGCGTGAAGATAAAAGGCGAATCGTGGAAAGCCGTCACCGCGTCGAGTGATCCGATTCCCGACGGCACCCAAGTCATCGTACGCAAAACCTACGGAACCACGCTGTGGGTTGAGCGGGTCTAATTTACCCGTAGCGATTCGAAACCGCTCGAGTCATCGCGTGTGCCCGGGCGACTACTCGCCGACGACCAAGTCTGCAAACGACGTGGGAGGCTCCTTCGTCGAAGTATCCTAAATGACCTTCAGAAGTTTCAGTATGACGACGACGATCAGGCAGAGAACGGCCAACCGCAGAAGGGTCTTCAGGTCAAGCCTCGTTCGGCGACGGAATCTCACGAGCGGCGGCGTTTCATCTGATTTGGTTCTCCATCTTCTTCGCGATACGGCGCTGATGAACTACGAGGACGGGCCGTCGCCGTGCGTTGCGTCATCAGATCGTGGCCCCGCTCGATGCTACTTCGCAACCTTCAAAGCTGCTCCGTCCGACGGTACGTTCAGCCCACGCGTGAAATCAAGAGAGGCTTGATGCCCGGTCTGAAGACGCGGTCACGATCTCCGAGGAACTCGCTGTCGGCGACGCTTCCTAGATCTGCACCGCGCCCGGCACGCCTTCCATGACGCTCTT
>DATKSO010000109.1:0-4408 GCA_035531635.1 Acidimicrobiales bacterium
GGTTCGTTCCTCGAAGTCAAAGAAGTTCGGTCGACGCGACAAAAAGTAGTGATACTTCGCCGCTACGACCGATTCAAAACTTCATTGAAAGTAGCAAAGGGGTTGACGTCCCCGCATCAAAAATCGGACAACTATGAAGAGGCGCGACGTTGACGAGCGACCTCGAAGGCCGCTACGGAAACGGCGACACCCGCGTTCAACGAACTGATCCGACCAAGCTGTGGTATCGACACAACGGTCGCGCATCGTTTGCGCGTCAACGAAGAAAGTCCTTTTTCTTCGCCGCCCACCACGATGGCGACGGGTCCCGATCCGAGGTCCAGGTCGTAGATCGAATCCTTCGACTCGCCCGCGAGACCCACGGTGAGAACGCCCGCACGGTTGAGTTGATCGACGGCCGTCGGGATGCCGCCCACGTCACTGAAGGTCAAGTACTCGATGGCGCCGACGGCGGTCTTGGTGACCGTGGGAGAGATGCGAGCCGAGCGGTGGCGAGGAACGACGACACCCGTGACGCCCGCCCCGTCAGCGCTTCGCAACATCGCGCCGAGGTTGCGGGGATCCGTGACGCCGTCACAGACCAAGAGAAATGGCTTCGTCACGGCGAGGAGCTGCTCGAGGGTCACCGTGTCGAGTGGCTGCGCGAGCGCCATGACGCCCTGGTGCCCTTCGGTCTTGGCCTCGCGGTCGAGGCGCGTCATCGAGATCATGTGGACGGGGACGCGCTGGCGCTGAGCTTCGAACTCAATGGCGTCAAGGACGTCCGAGGCGTCTTGGGCTTCGGCCATGAAGATCTTCTTCACGCTGCGTCGCTTCGCGCGTAACAGCTCGAGCACGGCGTGACGACCTTCGACTTGATCGCCCCCGAGCCCGTCGCGGTCACGCGGCGGCGCGCGGCGTGGACCGCTCGACGGCGCTCCGTAGCGAGTTTTGGCACGCGGGGTCCGCGAGGGCGCGCCGCGCTTGGGTGCGGGGCGAGGACTCACCGTTGCTCCGCCAGCAGCACGACGGCGCTCGCGCCGATGCCCTCCGCGCGACCCAACGCGCCGAGACCCTCGGCGGTCGTCGCCTTCACCGACACGGTGGCACCCACGACGCTCGAGAGCGCTTCGGACATGACGGGCATGTAGACGGCGAGTCGCGGGCGTTCAGCGATGATCGTCACGTCCGCGGACGCGACGGTGAATCCTTCGGCCCTCACCAACGCCACCGTCGCTTCGAGGAGGTCGCGTGACGACACGTCGCGGGTCGCGGGATCGGTGTCGGGAAAGTGGCGACCCAGGTCACCGAGGTTCGCCGCGCCGAGCAGCGCGTCACACAGCGCGTGGGTGGCGACGTCGGCGTCGGAGTGGCCGTCGAGTCCGCGCGCGTCGGGCACGTGCACCAACCCGAGCCACAGCTCGCGCTCGGCGGACTCGCTCACTCGATGGACGTCGATGCCCTGGCCGATCCTCACGGGTGGCTCCTCTCGAGCACGCTGAGCAGTTCGATGTCGCTGAGCCGGGTGATCTTGAAGTTGTGGGCCTCACCGCTCACCACGACGACGCGGGCGCCCAGCGCTTCGACGAGTGCGGCGTCGTCGCTCGCGTCGTCGCCGTTGGCGTGCGCGCGCTCGAGCACGTCGCGGCGAAATGCCTGGGGCGTCTGCACGGTCACGAGCTCGTCGCGCGACACGGTGGTCGTGACGACAGTGTCATCACCGTCGACGCGCACCTGCTTCACCGTGTCGGTGAGGGCGAGTCCGGGAATGGCCGCGTCGGCGCCGTCGCGAACGGCGTCGACGACCAAGTGGAAGAGGGCGGCGCTGGCGAGTGGTCGGGCGGCGTCGTGCACGATGACGACGTCGGCGTCTAAGCAGTGCGCGAGTCCCGAGCGGACCGACGCCGCGCGCGTCGAACCGCCGACGACGACGAGATCGGCTCCTTCGCCGTCACCCTTGTAGTTCTCGGGGACCACGAGGACCACGTGCGAGGCGACCGACCTCGTCGCGCGCACGCTGCGCGCCGCCACCGTCTCACCTTCAAAGAGGGAGAACTGTTTGAGGCCACCAAAGCGAGTGCCTTGGCCCGCGGCCACCACGACGGCCGCGACAGTCATGCCTAGGGAAGGACCGAGGCGAGCTTTTCTTCAGCCGCTTCCGTGTCCACGTTGAGAGCGAAGGTCAACTCCGAGACAAGAATCTGACGGGCGCGCGTGAGCATGCGTTTCTCACCCGCGCTGAGACCCTTGTCCTTGTCGCGAATCGAGAGGTTTCGCACGACTTCGGCGACCTGGTAGATGTCACCGGAACGGAGCTTCTCGGAGTGGTTCTTGAATCGCCGTGACCAGTTCGTGGGCATGCGCGCTTCCTTCTTGCGGAGCACCGCGAAGACCTCTTCGACCTCTTCGTCGTTGATGACGTCGCGCAGCCCCACGGACTCGGCGTTCGCCACGGGCACCATCAACACGAGGTCGGTGTAGGCCACTTTGAGCTTCAAGTAGTCCTGCTTGACGTCAAAAGCCGTCATTTTCTCGATCTTTTCCACGGTGCAGGCACCGTGGTGGGGGTAGACGAGACGATCGCCCTTTTTGTACTTTCGCGCGGTCATTGCTTGAGACTCTCCTCAGAGGGGGTAACGCCCTCGAAAAGGGGCGCTTGGGGGATTTGCCATTTTACCAGACTTTTACCCGTCCGTGACGGGTGCAACAGCGCTCTTTGGCGAGACTAGGCGTCCAGAAGAGGACCGAGCCACGTCACGTTTCGACGCGCGCCCACGAGAACGTCCGCGACCGAGTCGTACTCGTGATTGGAGAAGTAACCGATCGGGGTCCACGCCCCGCGGTCCTCGGGGTCCCGTCGGAACTCTTCGAAACCGAACGTGCCGTTCGGTCGTGAGAACACGTCCACGCAGTGCATTCCGTCAAAGGTCTGATGACTGTTCAGCACGGACCAGGATCGATCGAGTCGCGAGGTCATGACCTGGAACTTACTCACTCACGGGTTGCGCGGCGTCAATGGCCTCCACCAGCGAGTGGCACCTGATCAGCGTGACGCCCGCCACGTCGTCCAGTTCGCCCTCGCCCGGCACGATGACCACGGTGGCGCCGAGTCGCGACGCCTCGCGGACGCGCCTCGTGAGTCCCGACACCGCTCGAAGTTCCCCGGCGAGGCCCACTTCCCCGATCGCTACCAAGTTCGGTGGGACCGCGAAGCCCCGAACCGCGGAGGCGACCGCGAGGGCGAGCGCCACGTCGACACCCGGCTCGTTCGCGGCGAGGCCACCCGCCGTCGCGGCGAAGACGTCGAGCGCGCTCGTGTCGACGCCGCAACGCGACTCGAGGACGGCCAGGAGCAACGAGAGGCGCTGTGACGAGACCTGGTAGGCGACGCGACGCGTCGATCCCGAGGCGTGGGCCACCAGCGCCTGTATCTCTACGAGGAAGGAGCGCGATCCGTCGTTGGTGACCGTGAGTACGACGCCCGGGACGTCGAGTTGGGGTCCGCGCAGCGACCGCGACGCGTCGTTGAGCTCCAGCAGACCCTCGCCCACCATCTCGAAGAGACCGACCTCGCCGGTGGGCCCGAAGCGGTGCTTCTGGGCTCGAAGGAGTCGCAGCGTTCCCTGACGCTCCCCCTCGATGCGCACCACCGTGTCGACCAGGTGTTCCAAAGCGCGAGGCCCGGCGAGCTCGCCGTCCTTGGTCACGTGACCGATGAGGAGAAGGGCGGACCCGGTGGCCTTCGCCGCTGAGCAGAGCCGTTCGGCGGCGTTTCGAATCTGCGGCACCGAGCCCACCGCGCTCGCGAGCGTGTCGTCACTCATCGCCGAGATCGAATCGACGACACAGAGCGTGCGACGGCGCTCGCGTAGCAGCGCCTCGCCGCTGTGCACGTTGGTCGTGGTGGCGACGTCGAGCCCTGTGGGCACCTCACCGAAGCGTCGAGCGCGCTGGGCGACTTGGGCGGCGGACTCTTCTGAGGCGATCAAGACGACGTCAGCGCCCGCGAGCGCCAACGCGCGCAACGCCATCAGCGCGAGCGTCGACTTGCCGACGCCAGGCTCCCCGTAGAGCAAGGTCGTCGATCCCGCGACGAAGCCCCCGCCCAACACCCGGTCGAGTTCGCCAACGCCCGACGGCGTGACGGCGCTGTCCTCGTCGGCCACGTCGCGCAGCGACGTCGTCACGACGCGCGAACCCCGGGGGGCACTCGTCGTGGGCACTTCATCGATCGAGTTCCATTCGTCGCACGTGCCACAGCGTCCCTGCCAACGCGGCGTGTTGGTGCCGCAGCGTCGACAGGTGTACAGAGCGTGGGTTTTCACCCTCGCGACGTTAGGTGGTGGCTGTGACCTTTAGGCGTTGAGCGTGGGCTCTTCGAAGTCCACGGACGGCGGCAGACCTTCGACCCCGTCGAAGGTGAGGTACG
>DATKSO010000110.1:0-5455 GCA_035531635.1 Acidimicrobiales bacterium
GAGGACCTGCTGGCGCACGACGGTGACGCCAAGCGACGCGTTGGCTTTCGAAAGGAGCGTCACGACCTGGTCGGGATCGAGCCACGCGTCACCGTGAAGGAGCAGGCCCTCGGGCACCCGAGGTGAGACTCCGTCGAAGAATGCGCCGTGGCTCTCTCGCGTGACGAGTTCGGTCTCAACGCCGAAGTTTTTCGCGACGTGCGCAAACTGGGCGACGAGTCGGCGATCGCTGGCGTCGTAGCCGACGAGTAACGTTCCGGTCTCGACGATGTCGAGCACGTCGCCCGTTGCGTCAAAGATCTCACGCGCGACGTCGCGCCACGCGGCCAGCGCGCCGCGCTGTAACGCGAAGTTCTCCTCCTCACCGGGCGAAATCTCAGCACTGGGCGCGATCATCCCCGCCGCCGCCCACGTCGCTCCAGAGCCTGGCGCCGGGTCAAAGAGGGTGACCCGCCAATCCGATCGGGCGAGGCGAAACGCGCTGGTCGTACCGATAACGCCGGCGCCGACGATGAGTGCGTCACCTTTGGTCGAAGTCACGTGAACAGCGTAGGGGGCAGGGAGAGATTGCCTATTCGGTATAGTGAGTGCGGGTCAGCGTTGCCCCAGGACAACCGCCATGACCAGAAACCTTTACGACCCCTCTTTCGAACACGACGCCTGTGGCGTGGGCATGGTCGCGGACCTGACGGGCCACGCGACCAACGCGACCGTGCGCGACGCACTGACAATCCTTGAGAATCTCGAGCACCGAGGCGCGACGGGCTCGGACGTCGATTCGGGGGACGGCGCCGGCATCCTTATCCAAATGCCCGACGCCTTCATTCGATCCCTGTTCGGTGACGAAGTGCCCGAAAAGGGGAGCTACGGCGTCGCGAACTGGATGGTGGCCCCGGCGCTCGACCTGACCCTGGTGAAGGAGACGGTCCAGT
Organism: Acidimicrobiales bacterium; assembly: GCA_035531635.1. Taxonomy (GTDB): domain Bacteria; phylum Actinomycetota; class Acidimicrobiia; order Acidimicrobiales; family RAAP-2; genus RAAP-2. The sequence goes on from DATKSO010000110.1 coordinate 933, forward strand.
TCGCTCTTTCACGCGTCGGCCTGTCGTCGGGGACGTGGCGCGAAGTGCCCGTCGACTCATCGATCCTCGGACCGACGTCGAAGGCGTCGGAACCCCGCTTCTTCCAGCAACTCATCGTTCGAGCGGAGGGTGACGAGACCTTTCCCCTGGAACAGGCGCTCTACTGTGCCCGCAAGGTGATCGAGCACACGATGGACGTCTACGCGTCTTCGTGCTCCTCGCAAGTGCTCATTTACAAGGGCATGCTGACCTCGCTGCAGTTGCGGCTCTACTTCAGGGACCTCACCGATGACCGTCTATGTTCTGCGATTGCCGTCGTCCACAGTCGCTTCTCCACCAACGTCTTGCCTCGCTGGGATCTGGCCCAGCCCTTTCGCTACATCGCGCACAACGGCGAGATCAACACCGTGCGAGGCAACCGCAACTGGATGACGGCGCGAGAGACCACCCTCGAGAGCGACGCCCTGCCCTTGGCGGTGAGCGAGCTCACGCCCATCATCACCCCCAACATGAGCGATTCGGCGAGTTTCGACGAGGTCGTCGAACTTTTGGTGCACGCGGGTCGCTCCCTTCCGCACGCCGTCCTCATGATGATTCCCGAGGCGTGGGAGCGCTCGACCACAATGAGTCCGAGTCGTCGGGCCTTCTACCGGTACCACGCCGGTCTGATGGAGCCGTGGGACGGACCAGCGTCGGTGACCTTCTGCGACGGAACCGTGGCGGGCGCCGTGCTCGACCGGAACGGTCTTCGCCCGGCGCGCTACTGGGTCACGAAAGATCAGCGCGTCATCCTCGCGAGCGAGGTCGGAGTCTTGCCGATCGATCCGTCGAACATCGAACGAAAGGGGCGCCTGCAGCCGGGGCGGGTCTTCCTCGTCGACGTCGAACAAGGTCGGATCATCGACGACGACGAGTTGAAAGAGATACTGGCCTCGAAGGCTCCGTACGAGGAGTGGCTCGATCGCCACCAGATCTCGCTCGACGAGATCGAGGCAACGTCGTCTCTCGCGCCCGAGTATCTCTCCATCGTTCGCCAGCAAGAGAGTTTCGGCTACAGCGAAGAGGACCTGCGTCTGATCGTGCGCCACATGGCTCAAGTGGGCGAAGAACCCATTGGTTCAATGGGTTCGGACACCACACTGCCCGTGCTCTCCAAGATGCCGAGGTCGATCTTCGACTACTTCACGCAACTCTTCGCTCAAGTGACGAACCCGCCGCTCGACGCGATTCGCGAAGAGCTCGTCACGTCGACGCGCGTGGTCATTGGCGGCGAGGAGAACCTCCTTCGTGAGAGCGAAGAGCACTGCCAGCAGATCGTGCTGGCGTCGCCCGTCCTGAGCGTCAACGAACTTCAAAAGATCCGCTACATCAACGAACAGGTGGGCGTGGAAGGATTCCGCACGACGGCCATTGACGGGCTCTTCCTCGCGCACGGTGACGACAGTGCCGCCGACCGGTTGGCCCACGCCCTCGACGAGGTCACCGACAGCGTCGTCGAGCACGTACGCTCCGGTGTGAACATCGTCATCCTCAGTGACCGCGGCACGTCGATCACGCACGCCGCCATTCCAAGTCTGTTGCTCGCGTCCGCGGTGCACCATCGTCTCGTCGCGGAACACCTTCGCACCAACGCAGCACTCATCATCGAAGCGGGCGACGTTCGAGAGGTGCACCACGTGGCACTCCTGCTCGGCTTCGGGGCCTCCGCCGTCTGTCCCTACCTCGCGTACGATTCGATCGACGCGTTGATCGAGGAGGGCGAACTCAGCGAGCTGACCGCGATGGACGCGCGCTACAAGTACGGCAAGACCCTCAATAAGGGCGTCGTGAAGGTCATGTCGAAGATGGGTGTCTCGACGGTCGCCAGTTACGTCGGCTCGCAGCTCTTCGAGCCCGTGGGCCTCTCTGACGATGTCTTGAGTCGATATTTTCCCGGCTTTCACTCTCGTCTTGGGGGTGTCACGCTCCAACACCTCGCGAGCGACGTGCTGCGCTGGCACGCCAGTGCCTTCGAGCCCGAAGTGGGCGAGCGCGTCGAGATCTCGAATCGCGGTGAGTACCAGTGGCGCCGCGACGGCGAACTTCACCTCTTCAATCCCCGCACGGTGCAGAAACTCCAGCACGCCACGCGCGAGAAGCGCTTCGACCTCTTCAAGGAGTACACGACGCTCGTTGACGACCAGAGTGAAGGGAAGTTGACGCTTCGCTCGTTGTTGTCACTGGTCCCGAGCGCGTCACCACTTCCCCTCGACGAAGTGGAGAGCGTGGCCTCGATCGTCAAGCGCTTCAGTAGTGGTGCCATGTCCTACGGATCGATCTCCGAAGAAGCGCACACGACGCTCGCCATCGCGATGAATCGTCTGGGTGCGAAGTCCAACACCGGCGAGGGCGGCGAGGACGAGGAGCGTTTCGACACGTCCGACCCCCAGCACAACACGCGCTCGGCGATCAAGCAGGTCGCGTCGGGCCGTTTCGGTGTGACCAGTCAATTCCTCGTGAACGCCGATGACCTGCAGATCAAGATGGCGCAAGGCGCCAAGCCTGGTGAGGGTGGTCAACTCCCGGGTACGAAGGTGTATCCCTGGATTGCCAGGACGCGTCACTCGACGCCCGGCGTCGGACTCATCTCGCCGCCTCCGCACCACGACGTCTACTCGATCGAAGACCTCGCCCAACTCATCTACGACCTCAAGTGCGCCAACGACCAGGCGCGTGTGCACGTGAAGCTCGTCAGCGAACAAGGCGTCGGCACGATCGCGGCGGGCGTCGCCAAGGCGCACGCCGACGTCATCTTGATCTCGGGCCACGACGGTGGGACCGGCGCGGCGCCCTTGACCTCGCTCAAGCACGCGGGCACGCCGTGGGAGCTCGGCCTCGCCGAGGCGCACCAGACCCTCGCAGCCAATGGCCTGCGCAGTCGCGTCACGCTCCAAACCGATGGACAGTTGAAGACCGGACGCGACGTCATCATCGCGGCGCTACTCGGCGCGGAGGAGTTTGGCTTCGCCACGGCTCCGCTGGTCGTGGCGGGATGCGTGATGATGCGCGTCTGTCACCTCGACACGTGTCCCGTCGGCATCGCGACCCAGAATCCAACGTTGCGTGAACGCTTCAGGGGCAAGCCAGAGTTCGTCGAGAACTTCTTCGAGTTCATCGCGCAAGAGGTCCGCGAGTACTTGGCGCTCTTGGGCGCACGAACCATTGACGAAGTGATCGGCGACGTCTCGAAGTTGGAGTTCAGCGAACTCGGCGATCCTACGAACGATCTCGATCTCTCGGCGCTGTTGGCGGTGGTGGCGCCCGACCAACGCCGCCAGAGCGTGAAGCAAGACCACGGTCTCGACGGCGCACTCGACTGGGCGTTCCTCTCCGACGCGGTCACCGCAGCGACGAACGGCTCGACGTTTCACTTCACCACCGACGTTCGTAACGTGAATCGTGCGGTGGGCACGCTGACGGGCAGTGCTGTGACGCGCGCGATGGGTCTGAGAGCGCTGCGGGACGACCATATCCAGATCGAACTCCGTGGCTCCGCCGGTCAGAGTCTTGGGGCGTTCATGCCCGCCGGCCTCACGATTCGTCTCCGTGGCGACACCAACGACTACGTCGGCAAAGGGCTGTCGGGCGGTCGCATCGTGATTCGCCCCGACGACGCGGCCACGTTCGCGAGCGACGAGAACATCATCGCGGGCAACGTCATCGCCTACGGCGCGACGAGCGGTGAGATCTTCATCAGTGGCATCGTCGGTGAGCGGTGCGCCGTGCGTAACTCGGGCGCGACGGTGGTCGTCGAAGGCACGGGCGACCACGCCTGTGAGTACATGACCGGTGGCGTGGTCGTCATCCTCGGCGACGTCGGGCGAAATCTCGCGGCCGGTATGTCCGGCGGCACGCTCTACCTCTACGACCCAGAGGTCGCGGTGCACGACCACCTGAGCGCGGGCGTCTACGAGATCGAGCTGCTCGAGAGCGACGACGACGAGCGGCTCTACGCACTGCTCGAGCGATTCCGTGACGAAACCGGGTCGAGGAAGGCCGATCGGCTGCTCACGAACTGGCGCAGCGAACGGATGAACTTCATCCGACTCGAGACCTCGGAGTACCAGCGAATCCGCGACGAGGCCAAAGGTGGGTAAGGTCACGGGCTTTCTCGACTTCGAGCGACGCGGACCCCAGTACCGACCGGTGCCCGTGCGCCTTCGCGACTGGCACGAGGTGTACCAGGCCCAGAGCGACGAGGAGATTGCGCACCAGGGCGCTCGCTGCATGGACTGCGGGATCCCCTTCTGCATGCAGGGCTGTCCGTTGGGAAACCGGATCCCCGTCTTCAACGATCGCGTCTACCGCTACCAGTGGGCGCAGGCGGCCGACCAGCTGTTCAGTACGAACAACTTCCCCGAGTTCACGGGGCGTCTCTGTCCGGCGCCGTGTGAGTCCGCGTGCGTGCTCGGCATCACGAGCGACCCCGTGACCATCGAACGACTCGAATACGAGGTGGCCGAGCACGCCTTCGCGAACGCCGT
>DATKSO010000111.1:0-16273 GCA_035531635.1 Acidimicrobiales bacterium
CGTCGCCGCCGGATGGCTGGCGTTCGTGATCGCCGTGGCCCTCCTCGCCATGGCCGCGCCCTTCTACCAGCGAGCGGGCCGACGCAGCGAGGCTATGGCCTCGCAGTACCAAGAGCGCCGGGCGCTGCTCGAGGCGCGCCAGCTCGAGGTCTTGCAGCACGCCCCTGAACTTCGAGCCCTCGGCGCCGTGAGCTACGGGGCCAACGAGATCGCCGCCATCTCGGAGAGCGAGCACTCCCTGGCGCTTCGGGCTATCCGCGTGGCCCTCGAGTCGTCGTTGGTGACCGAGTTCCTGAGCGGCGTCAGCGTCGGACTGGTCGCCATGGTCGTCGGCTTCGCGCTCTTGGGCGGCCGACTCAGTCTCCTGCGCGCACTCGTCGCTGTGTTGGTGACGAGTGAGCTCTTCGTGCAGGTGCGCCGCTTCGGCGTTGAGTTCCATCGGCGCGACGACGCCGAGCGCGCGCTCGCGACCCTTAACGCGACGGCGACCTCGCCCGCGATTGCGTCGAGCGAAGAACTACTCCTCGCGAACGGCCTCGTCACCGAGGCGAACGCGGGCGTCATCGACCTGATCGTCCGACGCGGCGATCGAGTCGTCATCACCGGTCCTTCGGGCGCAGGCAAGACCACGCTGTTGCACACGATGCTGGGCTGGCGTCCACCGGTGAAGGGAGTGGCGACGCGCGCGACACAGTCGATCGGTTACGTGAGTGTCGAAACGACTCTGCTCTCTGGCTCGCTTCGCGACAACCTCACGCTGGGCGTCGCGCTCGATGACTTCGACGTCACCCGACGACTTCGTTCCCTCGGCCTCGTGGGAGAGCGCTTCGCCAATCTCGACGCGGAGCTTCTCAGCGACGGTCGAGGTCTCAGTTCCGGCGAGCGTGTCCGCCTCGTCCTCGCGCGCGCGCTGCTCAGTGAACCGTCCGTCGTGGTGCTCGACGACGTCGCGGGTGTCCTCGACGCCGACGCCCGCGATTGTGTTCGTCGAGCGCTCGCGGCACTGCCCGAGCTCGCCGTGATCGAAGCCACGGTGGACACACCTCTTCTCATCGAGGGGACGACACGCCTGGAGGTTCGAGCGTGAACACTGACGTCACGCGCCTTCGTCGATGGCTCCGTCGAGCCCAGCCCCCACGCGGCGCGCTGGCACGAGCGTTGGTCGCCGGATTCGTCGCTGCGGCTACGAACGTCGCGCTGCTGGTGGGCGCGGTCGCTCTCTTGGTCGAGAGTGCCACGAGGCCCGGTCTTCGCGCGGTGGCCGTCGTCCTCGTCGTGATCGAGCTTTTCGCCTTTCTTCGTTCACCCCTTCGCTTTCGCGAACGACTCGCGGCGCACCGATTGGGGTACGCCGCCGTTTCGCACTGGCGGCGCTGGCTCGTCCTCACGATTGGCCGACTCGACTTCTCACAGTGGCGTCACTACGCGTCGGGTGACCTCCTCGAACGGGCACTCAGTGACACGGACGAACTCCAAGACCTGTGGCTCCGCTTCGTGCTGCCGTTCGTCGACACCGTCGCGGTAATGGTCCTCGCGGACGTGGCCGTGGCCTTCTTGGCCCCTCGCGGTCATTGGTGGGCGTACGCCTCGATCCTTCTCGCGCTCCAGCTCCTCGCCGTGGTGGGCCTGTCACTGTTGGCAAAGATTGAACTCTCGATGGATCGCGAGCTGCGCACGGCTCGAGGGCACTACCGTGCCCAGCTCGTCGAGCTGAGCGCGGCGACGCCCGAGCTGGTGCTGCTCGGTCGCGCGAAGCTCGCGATCCGTCGCTCGAACGACGCGGTCGCGCGCGTCGACGCGGCGGAGCGGTCGCTTCGTCGACAACGGCGCGCGTCGAACGCCCTCGTCGTCTCGGTAAGTCTTACGGCGCTCGCCGCCCTCACCTCGCATCCTCGAACGTCGAGCGTGTGGCTGGTCGTCGCGGCGGTCATTGGCCTGTCAACCTACGAGGCCCTGAGCGCGGTTCGACTGTCGCTGCACGCCGCGGTCGACGTGAGCGGCGGCGGTGAGCGCCTCGAGGCGCTCGAGCGAGACGTGACCGTCGGAACGCTGCCGTGGCCCGACGAGAGCACCATACGGCTGAGCGACGTCACGCTCGTCGAGGAGGGCCGCGTGCTCGTGCGTGACGCGACGCTCGCCGTCGAGCCCGGCACGCGCGTGGCACTCATTGGCGAGTCGGGTGCCGGCAAGTCCACCCTCCTGCGCGCATTGGCCGCTCTCGACGTGGTGGCCAGCGGCACGATCAGCGTGGGAGGGGTACGCCTCGGTGATCTGAGTGACGTCGCGCTCCGCCACCACCTCACGTACGTACCGAGCGAACCGGGCTTCACGCGCGGCTACGCCGTCGACGTCGTCACGCTCGGACGCGAAAGTGTACGAGACCCGCGCGAGGACCTCGCCGCGCTCGGTCTCACCACGGATCGCACGACGCGCTTCGACGAGCTCTCTCGCGGCGAGCGCGTGCGCGTCGCCGTGGCCCGGGCACTCGTGACGAGCCCCGACGTCTACGTACTCGACGAACTCACCGCCGGACTCGGCCACGACGAGACGAGAGACGTCTTGAACCTCCTCGCCTCAACCAACGCCACCGTGATCATCGCCACCCACGACGACGACGTTGTGGGTTGGTGCGACCAAGTCGTGGAGCTGCGAGACGGCGAGCTCTCTCGAGTCAGCCGTTGAGGTTCGTCATGCCCGCTGGTTGGTAGCGTTCGCCCACGACCGAACTTCGCGGCACGGCGGCCTCGAGCGCCGCGACGTCGGCCTCACTCAAGACGACGTCGACGGCGGCGATGTTCTCGTGCAGCCACCGGCGACGTTTGGTGCCGGGAATCGGGACGACGTCGCTGCCGCGAGAGAGCACCCACGCCAGCGACAGTTGGGCGACGGTGACGTTCTTGGACGTCGCGATCGCTTCGAGGTTCTTCACCAGGGCCAAGTTGTGCTCGAGGGCGTCACCCGAGAATCGTGGATGGTGACTTCGAAAGTCCCCCTCGCCACTCCTCTCACTTGCGGCTTCGTTCGTGAGGAAACCTCGGCCGAGTGGACTGTAGGCGACGAAGCCCACGCCCAGTCGACGACACGTCGCGAGCACGCCGTCTTCAGGGTCGCGCGACCACAACGAGTACTCACTCTGGAGCGCCGTCACCGGATGTATCGCGTTCGCTCGTTCAATCGTGGCCGACGACGCCTCCGAGATGCCGAGGTGACGGACCTTGCCCGCTTCGACGAGCGACTTCATAGCTCCCCACGTCTCTTCGATCGGCACGGTCCGGTCGACGCGGTGTTGGTAGTAGAGATCGATGACCTCGACACCAAGTCGTTCGAGTGACGCGTCGCACGCCGCCAGCACGTACTCGGGCTTGCCGTTAATGCCAAGAAACGAACCGTCCTCGCCGCGTTGATTGCCGAACTTTGTCGCGAGAACGACCTCGTCTCGACGATCCTTGATCGCGCGACCCACCAGCCGTTCATTGGTGAAGGGACCGTACATGTCGGCCGTGTCCAAGAAGTTGACGCCACGTTCGAGCGCCTCGTGAATTGTGGCGAGGGACTCGGTGTCGTCACCCTTGCCGTAGAACTCACTCATGCCCATGCAACCGAGACCTTCGGCGGAAACGTCCAGTCCCTGACCCAGCGTTCGACGCTCCATTGTGACTCCTTCATGTGAAATTGCTCACGAGACTCTGTTTAAAGGCCTAGGCGCTCACAGTAGTACCTGGGAACGAACTAATTTCTTGGCTATTGGCTGGGGGGGCCAAACATCGAGCGCCCGTCTGTTCTGTCTTCAGAACAGACGGGCTCCGTTGTCTCTGAGAGGTTGTCACGCCGCCCGTAGGGTTGAAGTGTGCCCGACACTCATTCCCGCGAGTCGCCGAGTGCGATCGTTCGACCACTCTTTCGAGGATGGCTCCACGTTGCTGGCGCGATCATCCTCGCGGGCTGCTCACCGATCCTGCTGGTCGAGGCGAAGACGTGGACCCAAGTCGGCTGGGTACTGTGTTACCTGATCGGCGTGGAGTCCATGCTCGTCACGAGTGCCCTCTTTCACCGCGTACTGTGGTCGCCGGCTCGTCGGAGGGTCCTCAAACGGGCGGACCACTCCGCCATCTTCCTCGCGATCACCGGGAGCTACCTGGCCCTCGCCGGCCTCACCATGCACGGCCGGATCCGTCTGGTGCTCCTTCTCGTCGTGGTCGGTGGCGCCGCCGTGGGCATCGCCGTACGTCAACTCGCGCTCGACACACCCAAGTGGGCCAACACGCTCCCCTACCTCGTGGTCGGATGGGCCGCCGTCGCGGTGATGCCCCAGATCTACCGCGGTGGGGGTCCGTTGTGCTTTTCCCTGGTGGTCGGAGGAGGGTTGGCGTACACGCTCGGGGCGCTCGCCTACGCCTTCAAGACGCCGAAACTCTCGCCGCGTGTCTTTGGCTATCACGAACTGTTTCACGCCGGCACCCTGGTGGGCGCAGGTCTCAACTTCTGGGCCCTCAGCGTGGCCCTGCGCTGACTAACTGAGCGCCGGCACCGCGTTGAACCGCACGAGCTGAGGTGTCCCGCCGCGCAGCCCGATGGTCGTGATCGAGCCGTTGTCGAGTCTCGTTCGCCACGCCGTGGAGCCCGTGACGCCGAGTGCCCACACGGTCGCGGCTTTGATCGGCGACACGTGACTCACGATCGCTAAATGGCGATCGGCAGCGTGCATGAGACTCGATTCATCATCCAAGAGTGCGTCAAGTTCGGCGCGGACGCGCTTGTCGACGTTCGCCAATGACTCCCCACCCGCAAAGGCCGTGTCGTGATTGAGGTGCAACGACCGCCACCCCTCGGGCGAGATCGCGCTCAACGGCTGACCCTCGAGGTCGCCGTAGTCGACCTCAATGAAGGACTCTTTCACGTGCGCTTGGAAGTCGGGCAGCGCCAACGCCGCGGTCTGACGAGCGCGCGATAGCGGAGAGACCCACACGTCACACACGCCGCTCAAGTAGGGCACGAGCGCGAGCGCCTGTCGCTGACCGAGCTCGGTCAGGTGCGGATCGCTTCGCCCCACGAGCAGGCTCTGCGCGTTGGTCGTGGTCTGACCGTGACGAATCAAAATGATCATGGTATCAAGAGGCGCCCGCATTCAGGACAGTCCATAAAGGTGTCGAGCGCCTGGGACTTGAAGCGGTCGAAGTCGAGTGGCGCGAGCGCCAGACGACAACCGTCACATCGTCCTTCGACGACCTGCGCCGCCCCGGAGGTTCCCGCGCGGGTCATCGCGACGTCGTATCGAGCGCGAAGTCCTTCCGGAACGGCGGCGTGGCGCGTCGCACGGTCGAGACGGAGCGAGACCAACTCCTCGTCGAGCGTGGCTTGCAACTGGGCGATGACGTCGATGAGCTCGCCACGACGAGCGACGCCGGGCTGAGCTCGTCGCTTGATCGTCTCGACCGCTTCCTCGCGAGGCTCGAGTTCGACGAGGAGTTCGAGCTCGCGATCTTCACTCGTGGTGAGCAGCTCACGGACGTGGCTCAGCTCACTCTGCAGCGCGGTGAGCTCTCGCGCGTTCGCCGTGGACGTCGCCAACGTGGTGTCGAGATCTCGCGCTCGAGCCTTCAGGCGCCCGGATTCGCTCGACGCCTTCTCGAACTCGCTCTTGACGGGCGCGAGGTCCGCTTCCGCTTCGTGCAAGTCCTTCACGAGACCGCGAAGTTCCGCCTCCAGCGTGGTCAACTCCGTGATCTCGGGTAGGTGCGTCTTCTGGCTACCGACCCGGTCAATCCAGCGATCGGCCTCCATGAGCGCACGAAGGGCGTCGGTCTCACTCACCCGCTTAGTCTGACACGCCAAAACTGACGCTCGACTCGGCCAGCTTCATTAGTGCTGCGGCCAACGTTGGTTCCGCGCGCTCGACGGCGGCGTCGAAGTCGAACCAGAAAACGTCGGGGCTTTCGTTCTCGGGTGGCCGGGGGTCGAGGGGTTCGCCGACCAGTACGTAGCGAAGGTCGTAGTGCGTGTGGCCTCGAGGACCAGGGTGCACGTCGACGTGAAAGAGCACGACGGGTTCGAGGTGGTGCACGACGAGGCCCGTCTCTTCGATGGTCTCACGGAGACACGCCGCTTCCGGTGATTCACCGGCGTCGACGTGGCCCCCCGGTTGCACCCAGATGCCGAGACGACGGTGTCGGTGCAGTATCACGCCACGGGACGAGATGACGAAGGAGGACGCCGTGACGTGATGGTCGTTCTCCGTCTCGGAAAAGGGATCGCCCGGCCAGGTGAGTCGGTCGAGGGTCAAGGAGAGAGAAAGGTCTTCGCGTGCGTCGACCGGCGTGAGGCGTTGGAGCTGTTGGCGCAGATCCTCCGACGTCACTGGCGACCCAAGAGTTCGTGCACCGAGGTCGGCAGCGCGACGTCACCCTTCGCCATCGCGCCGTTCTTGTCCGGCACTGGATCGCCAAAGACCACGCGAGCGGGCACGGTGCCCGACCACACGGGTAGGTCCTGATCGTCCGGATCGTCTTCCGTAGGACCACGTGAGACCTTGGCCGACGCTTCGTCGATCGACACCGCGACCACCATCGTGAGACGCAACTCTTGCGCGTTTGACGGACGCACCTCGACGGACCTTCCGGGGAGCACGCGGTCGACGAAAAGATCCAGCACCCGTCGCTTCTCCGTCTCGTCGACGACCTCGTGCGCCGCGCCGACCACCACGACGGACCGGTAGGCGATCGAAGATTCGAAACCGCTCCTCGCCAAGCGAAGTCCGTCGTAGAGCGTCACGGTGACGAACGCCTCGCCGGCTCGAATGACGGACTTCAACACCTCGTTCGAGGGGCTGCCGTGAAGGAAGATCGTTCGCTGATCACGCGCGTGCAACGTCGGCAGCGCGACGGGCTTTCCGTGCACGGTCGCCGCGACGTGACAGAGGCGACCCTCGTCCAGGATGGCGAAGATGGTCTCCTCGTCGTAGCGCGCCTTGTCGGGTAGGCGCCGTACTCGAGTGCGCGGTCCGGGACCGAGCACGTCGTCACTCATTGACGGATCTCACCGCTGAAGAAGGTACGAGCCAGTCCCGCGACTTCCACGTTCTTCTCGAAGAGTCGTGCGTACATGACGCCACCGCGCGAACTGGCCTGGCGAACGGTGACGGTGGGCGATCCAACCTTCTCGACCCACCACGGCGCGACGGCGCACATGGCGCTCCCCGTGACCGGATCCTCGGCCAGGCCAAGTCGCGGCGCGAAGACGCGAATCGACACGTCAGCGTCCGGTCCGCCGTAACAGGCGGCGATGACGATCGAACTTGGGACCAAGAAGAGACTCATCGGATCGACGCTCAGCCCACAGAGGGTGTCGTAGTCCTCCACGATGGCCAGCACACTCGAGGGGCCCGCGTTGTAGAGCTCGTGCACCACGCCCAACGTGTCGTTCAAGACCGAGGGGTCCACTGGTTCGAGGTCGGCCCGCGGGAGATCGACCCCCAAGAGCCCCTCGCCCAGTCGTCGGCCCGAGAGAACGCCAGACCTCGTAGCGAAGTAGAACTCACCACCGGGCGCCCCGAGTTCGTTGAGAAGAACGTGCAACGTGGCGAGGGTGGCGTGGCCACAGAGTTCCACTTCAACCGTCGGCGTGAACCAACGAAGGGACCACTGATCACCGACACGTCGAACGAAGGCCGTCTCCGACACGCCGAGTTCGAAGGCGATACGTTGGAGCTGTTCGTCCGGTAGCGAATGTTCCAACAGAACGACGACCGCGGGGTTGCCACGCTCGGTGTCGCCGATGAACGCGTCAACCCACCAGAGACGATGTCCGAACGTTACGTCGACGGATTCCACCTTTAGAGACTGCCACATCACGCCACGCGTCTGGGTAGTGTTTAACGGTGCGTGTCGCGACGTTTAACCTACACGCCGGTGTCGACGGCTGGGGTCGACCAACTCGAGTTCTCGACGTCATCAAAGAACTCGACGCCGACGTGCTCATCCTCCCCGAACTGTGGCGCGCCGATGACGGACCGGATTTCTACGAAGATCTCAAGGCGTCGCTTCATCTCGAGGGCGCGTTCGCGCCGCTCGCGCACGGAGAACGCGTGACGTCGGGTGTCGGTGGCCCGACGTGGCAACCGCGTCTGGCGCACCTCTTCGGCGAACGGGGCCTCTTCTTCAGCGGCCATCGCTCGCTGACGCGGGCCCAGCTCGCTAGTCGAGAGCGACTACAACACTTCGAACCCGGCACCTGGGGCCTCGGTCTCCTCACCCGTTTGCACGTAGAAGACGTGCGCGTCATCTCGCTCGGACGTCTGCCGCGCGAGCGAGTGCAGCGCGCGCTCGTGGTGGCGCGACTGAAGGAGAACGACCGATCGTTCTACGTCCTCGCCATTCACGGCGCCCACCTCAGTCACGGCTCGCACCGCCAGTACCAACGCGTCAGTGAGTTCGTTGGAACACTCGATCCCGCGCTACCGCTGCTCATCGGCGGCGACTTCAACAGTTGGCGGCCCCTCCTGCGCCTGTTGTTGCCGGGCTGGCACACCCTCGCCACCGGCCGCACCTGGCCGGCGCCACGCCCTCACTCGCAGATCGACCACATCCTCGGTCGCGGTCCGTGGAAGTCGACGCGGAGTTTCACCCGAGACGGGGGAAGCGACCACCTGGCACTCGTCGCCGACCTCGAACTCCTCTAGGTGAGGTCCATCGTCGAGCTCTCGGGCAGGCGCGTCAACAACAACAGCGAGGGCAACAGCGGCAAGAACGTCAACAGCGCGGGCAGACGGAACGATCCGGCGCCCGTCACGTGCACGCTGTCGCCGATGAGTCCGAAGATCAAGAGCCCGGTCATGGCCCCGAGGACGCCCGCGACGACGATCCATCCCGCCGCGGTCGCGCGAAAGGCGTGCGAGAACAGTTCCGTGCTCAACGCCACCAAGGCTGGGGCCAAGAGGCCGCCGGCCGCGACGCCGCTCATGTAACCAATGACGAAGGCGGCCTTGCCCCCGCCGTACGCGAGTGACGCCGTGGCGGCCGTGGCGACGGCACCGATCACGATCGTCCATCGACGACCAACGACGCGAGAGAAATAGCGACTCGTGAGCAGACCGACCAGTCCCGTCACCGCGCTCAGCGCCACCACGCCCGCCACGACCGCGGGGCTGATCTTGAGGACACCTTCGCCGTAGACGAAGGTGAAGCCACTCGCCGGACCCGAGATGACGCCCACGGTGAAGACGATGACGCCCACGATGGCGACGCGCCCGCGAACGCCGCGCGGTACGGCACCGAGGCGCGCGAACGCGCTGTTGCCCTTTTGAAACGTCGGTTCGGGAATTCGGCGAAGAAGCGGACGTACGAAAAAGACCGGCACGATCGCCAGGGCGAAGAGCCAGCGAAACGACGCGGAGCCGCGGATGAGTCCATGCAGCACCGCCGCGAGACCGGCCCCAAGACCCGCGCCAGCCGAGATGATCACCAGGCGATCGATGCGCCCTTTCGTGCTCGACAGTTCCACCGTGATCACCTGTATCAACACCGACGTCGTAGAGAGCAGTGGTCGAGCGAGCGCGAAGCAGAGGACGAAGAACCAGTACGCCGGACTTAGGGACGCGCACGCCGTGATGACGAGGCCCACCAACAGCGACCGATGAAGCACCTGCGTACGGCCCCCTCGATCGGCGAGCGACGCGAGCGGCAGCGCGCCGAGTGAGGCGAAACGTAGTATCGCGAGGCCGATGCCGAGGACCGAACCCGAGAGTCCCACAACGCTCTGGAGCGACTCGCTCGACGCGTGATGACCGAAGTGACGCGCGACGTCATCGAGGGACGCGACGGCGCCGAACTGCGCGAAGCCGGCGACCAACGCAATGAGGAATAAAGCCACCGTCACCTGGAGCCATTCACGACGCGCGTCAGCGTCCATTGGCGTGTCAGCCAAGCCGCACACTCTCGTCCACTACGACCAGGGTCTTGCCGTGGTTCGCACCGGTGAATAGGAGGTTCAACGCCTCGGGGGCGTGTTCGAGCCCCTTCACGAGGTGCTCCTGGTGCTGCAGTGCGCCAGAAAGGACCATCGTGGCGAGTTCGGTCTGCGCCTCGACGAAACGCTGCGCGTAGTCGAGCACGAGGAAGCCCTGCATCCGTGCGCGTCGCGCGATCAACATCGACGTGTTCTTGATCCCTCGACGTTCGTTCGTGGCATTGTACTGAGAGATCGCGCCACAGAGCACGACGCGCGCGTTCATCGCGATGTTGGCGAGTGCCACGTCGAGAATCTCACCTCCGACGTTGTCGAAGTAGAGGTCGACGCCCTTCGGACAGACGTCGTGGAGTCGCCGACCGAGATGTTCCTCGCGGTAGTCGAGGCACTCGTCGAAGCCGTATCGCTCCACCACTTCGGCGCACTTCTCTGGTCCCCCCGCGATGCCCACCACCTGTTTCGCGCCGCGGGCTTTGGCGATCTGACCGACGACCGATCCGGTCGCCCCGGCGGCACCCGAGACGAGCACGACGTCGCTCGTCTTCAACTGGCCCACGTCGAGGAGGCCGAAGTACGCGGTGATGCCGGTCACGCCGAGTACGTTCATCATCGTCGCGAGATCCAAGCCGAGACCTTGTGGGACGACGGAGAAACGACTCTCGTCGCTGGCGAGGACCCACTCTTGCCAGTTCGTCATGCCGAAGACGACGTCGCCCACCTTGTAGCGTTCGCTGCGCGACTCCACCACGACGCCCGTGCCACTACTCCGGATGACGTCGCCCAGTTGGATGGGCGGCAAGTAACCCGGCGCGTCGTCCATCCACGTACGGATCGTTGGATCGATGCTCAATATGGCGACCTTGATGAGGGCTTCGCCGTCGCCGCACGTCGGCGCGGGAGTAACGACCAACGTCGTCGTGGACGCGGTGACCGCGCCCACGGGACGCTCCGCAAGAACCAGCTGTCGATTGTCCACGTAGTCTCCTCGGTCGGGTCGGGCACTCCCGATTCTGCCACCGTCGCGACACGTCGTCCGCTTTGCTAGAAAGAGTGGCAACCGAGGAGGAGTCGTGGCGCGTCATCGCAGTCTTCGATCCGAGTTGTACCGAGACGCACGACTGCTGGGCAACGTCCAGGCCGCGGCGCACGGTCCGAGTGCCTACGCCACGCGTTACGTACGTCGCAGGGTTTACTCGAGGTCCAACGCCTTCACCCACTCGATACTTCGATCAATCAATCTGAGTAAGTAGCGGCGTCCGCCTCGAGCGAGAGGCGATCACCCGACGTCGGAGCGACGCGACTACGCCTGGCGCGCTCGCACGCGACTGATGACCTCGTCCACCACTTCGCTGGTGGAGGCGTCACCACCGAGGTCGAACGTCCGAATGCCGTCGGCCGCCGCTCCCAGCGTGGCGCCACGAAGTGTCGACGACGCCTTCGCGCAGTCGGCGTCGCCTTGGTAACCAGCGTGTTCCAAGACCGCCGCGCAGGCCAACAGCATGGCCATGGGGTTGGCGACGTTCTTGCCCTCGAGCGAAGGTGCCGTGCCGTGGGGCGCCTCGGCCATCGCGACTCTGGTCTCGAGGTTCTCGTCAAGCGACAACAACACCGACTCCGCGCCCGCGATCGAGCCGAACATCGCCAACACCAAGTCGCTCAAGCAGTCGCCGTCACGGTTGAGGGCCGGGATGACGACGGGCGAGTCCCATCCCTCAGTCATCAGTCCGGCGTACGCGGCGTCGATGAGCATGGGTCGGTAGGGAACGCCGGGATGGCGTTGTGCCGCCGCGTCCATCTCCTCTTTCAACATGCCCTCGTAGATCGCCGAGACCGTCCACTTCGGTCCTCCGTACACCTGTCCCCCGAGTGACTCCGCCGATCGGAAACTGAACTCGGCCACCGATCGACACGTGGAGCGGTCGATGCGTTCAGTGCGCCACGCCGACTCCGCGACCGCTCCGGGCGCGCCGTCACGCCCTTCGGCCGCGCCATAGGCGTCCCCGACGGCCATGCGCACGACGACGACCGGGTGCGTCAGGCCCACAATGGGCGTCACGCCCGGGATGCGGCGTCCGGTACGGACGATGACCTTACCGTCGATGCCTTCACGGAGAATGCGGTTCGGTGATCCGACGCTTCCTATCTCCGTGGGTGTGACGGTGGCGGCCTTCAGACCAAGTCCGGTCTCTCGCATCTTCGCGGCGGCCTCGTGGATGACGCCGTTGTTGGTCTTTTCACGGTTGGCGAGCGAGAGGTCGTAGCGAAGGAACGCGAGATCGAAGCCCAGTACCGACGGCTCCAGCGCTCGGAGCGCTTCATCGAGCAACTCTTGCCCGGTCTGGTCGCCTTCGCACACGACGATGGTGGGAGGGGTGGACATGGTTGGGACTCCTCAAATAAGTGGCTGAACGACACGAATACCTTACGTGGGCGACGAAGTGGCGAAGTTCACCGACCAAGCGCGGCGGGTGCCGCGACGCGACCGCTGGGCGCTAGGCGACGCGCGTGATCTCTACGGTCACGCCGAGTGAGATGGAGGGATCGCCGTGGTAGATCCCCTTCAGGGGTGGCACGTCTCCGTACTCGCGCCCCTTCGCGACGACGACGTGATAGAGACCGACGCGCCCCCCGTTGGTGGGATCGATACCCACCCAATCGCCGCAGAAGTACTCGACCCAGGCGTGGCTCTCACCGACCACCTTCTCCCCCACGTCGGCGTCGCCCTTGGAGTACAAGTAACCCGACACGTAACGGGCCGGGATACCGAGAGTGCGCAGCAGGGCGATCATCACGTGGCTCAGGTCTTGACAGACGCCCTGGCGTTGGTCCCACACTTCTTGCGCCGTCGACGAGACCAGCGTGGCGCCGCGCTTGTACGCGACTCTCTCTCGCACCCAGTCCATCACGGCGACTACGGTCGTGTGCACGTCGCGCCGCCCCGGGACCACCTCACGGAGCTCTTCGATGACGCCGGACGACATCGTCGTGCGAACCGTCGACGCCAAGTACTCACCGAATCGATCCGCCATCTCGAACGATCGCAACGTGCCCAGTGAGAGGTCCGTGTCGCGCAATGTCTCACTTCGGGTCTCGACGTTCGCCTCGGCGACGACCTGGAGACGGCGGTGGGGTTCTTGGAGATCGAACGTCGTCACGATCGTGCCGAAGTAGTCACGGTACGTCGCCAGCTCAGCGTAGGGCTGGACTCGAAGCGAGGCGTCTCGCACGACTTGACGCGCGAGCGTCGGCGGCGTCATGCGCGCCTCGTTGTACGACGAGTCCGCGACCCCGTCGTAGCTGAAACCCGTGACGTGACGAATCGCGAACGCCACCGACGCTTCGAGCGCGCTCACGTGCCGACCTCGGACATCCACGTCGTCGCGACGACTTGGCGAAAGTAGCTCGACGTGATCTGGTCGTTCGCGGTGGCGCTCGTCGTCTCGAGTAGTTTGAGGATCTCCGCGAGGTTCTTCAGCAGTGCGTTCGCATCCATGTACTCGAGACGCGTCTGGGTCGTGTGAATCGTGCGACGCGCCTCGTTCACGATGTCGAGATGAGTGCTGGCCTTGGTCAACTGGTCCAGGCAGTGGTCGGCGACGGCGAGCGAGTGGTACGCCGACCTCGGAAACTCGCGGTCGAGTAGCAAGAACGCGGCGATCGCTTCGGGGTCTGAGCGGCGTACCGAGGAGCGCAGGTACGACTCCATGGCGCCCGCGGCGCGCAAGAGCGTAAGCCAGTCCGGCGAGTGTTCGGCCGCGAGGAGGCGTCCTTGCAACAAGCGCGCCGTCATGTCAATGCGCTCCAGGCTCCGTCCGAGCACGAGGTACCACCAGGTCTCGTCGTGGCTGATGGTCGCGTCGGTGAGACCGGCGAAGAGCGCCGAGCGTTCCCGTATGAACTTGAGGTAACTCGCGGGACCAACGCGAAACGACTCGACACGTTGCGCGTTGAGTTCGTTCCGCGTCGCGTTCAAACAGACCCACATCTCCGAGGAGATCACTTCACGAACCCTTCGCGCGTTCTCGAACGCCGCCAACATCGCGCCGGTGATCGCACTCGGACTTTCCGGATCGAAGACGAGGCGATCGAGCACGGTCTCTATCGTCACACGAGACGTGGCGTCGACGCCCATCCCCAACGTGGCGAAGAGGGAGCGGCACGTGACGTCGGCGTCACCGAAGGGGTCCTCGGAGATCCGGTGAATGTAGGCGTCGACGATCCTGGACGTGTCGTCCGCGCGTTCCACGTAACGGCCCGTCCAGTAGATCAGTTCCGCGAGCCTCGCGAGCATGCCACGATTCATTGGTCGGATCCCGACTGAGGCCCTGGTCCGAACTGGCGCGCCCCACGTTGCTCCTGAAGTGGCGCGACGTCGAGCGCGGCCGACGGCTCCGCGTCAGTCGGCGACGTCGGATGAGCGGGTACGACGTCGGCGAGCACCCAGGTGTCCTTCGAACCGCCGCCGCGACTGGAGTTCACGACGAGCGCTCCCTGGGGAAGCGCGACGCGGGTCAGGCCTCCCGGCAGTACCCACACCTCCTTGCCGTCGTTGATGGCGAACGGACGAAGGTCGACGTGACGTGCCAACAACTGGTCGTCGACGAACGTGGGCACCGTCGAGAGCGCGACGGTGCGCTGCGCGATATAACCGCGCGGGTTCGCCAAGAGCGTTGCGCGCAGGTCCACCAAGGTCTCCTCATCGGCTTGGGGCCCAATGACGATACCGTGACCACCGGATCCGTCCACGGGCTTCACCACGTAGCGTTCGAGGTGCTCGAGGACCTCGTGGAGCGCCGCGACCTCGTCGAGGCGATACGACTCGACGTTCGCCAGGAGGGGCTCTTCATTGAGGAAGTAGCGAATCAAGTCGGGAACGTAGGTGTAGATGAGTTTGTCGTCAGCCACCCCGTTGCCGATGGCGTTGGCGATCGTGACCGTCTTCGCGCGGGCGGCGTTGACGAGACCCGCGACGCCCACGACCGAATCGGGGCGAAAGTGCAATGGATCGAGCCACTCGTCGTCGACTCGGCGATAGACGACGTGTACCGGTCGCTCGCCTTGGGTCGTGCGCATGTTGACCTTGTTGCCAACGACGACGAGGTCACTGCCTTCGACGAGCTCGACGCCCATCAGTCGGGCGAGGAGGACGTGCTCGAAATACGCGGCGTTGTGGACGCCGGGCGTGAGCACCACCACCGTGGGGTCACGAACACCTTCGGGCGCCGATAGACGTAACGCGCGAAGCAGTCGTGCCGGGTACTCGTCGACGGGATGCACGCGGTAGTTGGTGAACAGCGAGCCGAAGCTCTGGGTCATCGCTCGCCGGTTCTCGATGACGTACGAGATGCCCGAGGGTATTCGCACGTTATCTTCGAGCACCCGTAAGTTGCCGTCTTCGTCGCGGATGATGTCGACACCGGAGACCGTTATGCGCGGCGCGAACCGCGGGACGATGCCCGTCGACGCACGTCGGAAGTGGGGACTCGACGTGACGACGTGACGAGGAATGAGTCCATCGTCGAGACATTCGCCTAGCCCGTAGACGTCATCGAGGAAGGCTTCGAGCGCCTTCACTCGCTGCTGGATCCCCGCTGAGAGGAGGGACCACTCGCTCGCCGCGATGATTCGAGGGATCAAATCCAGTGGGAACGGCCGCTCTTCACCACCAAAGGCGAAGGTCACGCCGCGTTCGGCGAAGGTTCGACCTAATTGGTCAAAGCGCGTGCGAATGTCGACGGTCTTAAGATCACCGAGTACGTCGACGATCTCCCGGTAAACGGGCCGCGCCACTCCCGGCGCGGAAAACACCTCATCCCATGCCAAGGATGGATCAACGTCCACGAAAGATGAATTGATGTTCTGTTCATATCACGCTCATGTTTCGGCTACGTTACTGAATTCAGTGACCTCCATAACGTGGTCCCGTCGCCCTTTCTTGGCAGCGGCGACGCGTACGCGGTGCGCCCGAGTCCTCGCGAATGACGGCCTCGGCGTGCCCGGCCGCACGAACGTCAGCATCAGCCGGTACATTGAGATTTCACCTTCAAGAACAGGAGAACGTCGACGTGGAGTACGTCTCGCTAGGAACAACGGGACTTCAGGTCTCCAAGATCTGTCTCGGCTGCATGAGTTACGGCGAGCCCGACCGGGGAAACCAGGCCTGGTCGCTCGGGAGAGATGAGGCCGAACCGTTCTTCCGCCAAGCACTCGACGCCGGTATCAACTTCTTCGACACCGCGAACGTCTACTCCGCCGGCAGCAGCGAAGAGATCACGGGTCCGACCCTGTTGTCGATGGCGCCGCGCGAAGAGTT